>JADFJS010000117.1 GCA_022566155.1 Chloroflexota bacterium | reverse complement strand
CTCGGCATACTTGGCGAACGGCGGTGATTCTGTAAGCGGTCAGAGGTCGCCGGACAATCCAACGATCCTTATCCCGGCGTGGATCTTGTAGATCCGGTTGATATTTACCAGCATGGGGGTGATCTGCTCCACGTACTTGGCGTTGGCCAGTCCGCCGCCGTCCACCGGCCGCAGGGAGGGAATCTTCCTTACCAGGTCCATGACCCGTTCCTTGGATTCCTGGTGGTCGGAGCAGACGATAACGTCGCCCTCCATGGTTTTATCGGGCTCCTGTAGCTCCTCCGCGCTTACGTTCTGGAAAGCGGCCACCACCCAAGAGTCGGGCAACAGCTCCTGGGCCTCCTGGGCCGCAGACCCCGCCGGCACGTCCACGGCGCTGGCGCCACGCCCTCGCTGGAATTGCATGGGGGCGATCACGTTGACCACTATCTTGCCGGCCAGGGGCTCTCGTAGCTGCTCCAGCACCGGCCGTTGGCCCTCGTAAGGAAAGGTCAGGAATACCACATCGGCTTTATCGGCGGCCTGGTCGTTGACCGCGCCCTCAATGCTTGCTCCCGGAGCCATCTTGAGTAGCTCTTCCGCCGCCGCTGCCGCCCGGCCGGCGTCCCGCGATCCGATGATCGCCGCTTCCCCGGCCAGGGCCAGGCGCAGGGCCAGCCCCCTGCCCTCCGGACCGGTTCCTCCCAAAAAGGCCAGCATACACACTCCTATGATTTCTGCATGGCTACGATAGACCGCACATACTATAGCCCCTATATGTGGGATAGGAAAGAGGAGGCATCCGCGGGGCGCTCAAGGGGCGGCAGTGGCAAGCACGGTGCCTCGGGCTCCGCCAGACGAACTATTGTATCAGTCACCAGATTTCAGGCGATAACCCAACCCTCGCTCTAGAATAATGAATCGAGGGTTGCTCGGATCAGGTTCCAACTTTCGGCGTAGGCGGGTGATGTAGGCCCTGACATACTCGCCTTCGCTTCCGTAGTCAGGGCCCCAGGCCTCTTGCAATAGCTGTTCGGACGAGACCACCCTGCCAGCATTCCCGACCAGCACTCGCAGCATATCCCATTCCTGGCGAGTCAAGTGTACCGCCTCGCCTGCCAGGGTGACCCGGTTTCCCGTCAGGTCCACTTGCAGCTCGCCGCAATGGTAGGAATACACGTCGCTGATGGGCTCGATCTCTTGGGGAGAGGCGCGCCTTAAGATTGCTCTGGTTCTGGCCAGCATCTCTTCAATAAGGAAAGGCTTGGTGATGTAATCGTCGGCTCCCGCCTCCAGGGCGGCAACCTTGGCGGGCGTCTCATGGCGCACGCTCATAACCATGATCGGCGCCCTGGTTAACCGCCGGAATTGGCCCACCGGCTCCAGCGGCCCAGGCGAGTTTATGGCCGGGCCAAGGATGATCAAGTCGGGTTCCCCGGTATCCATGGCGGCCAGAGCCGCAAAGGCGTCGTCGAACTGACGCACCCGGTAGCCCCGGGCCTCCAGGTTGACCGTTACCAGACGGGCGATGGCGGCATCGTTATCCACGACGTAGATGAGGTGCCCGGAAGCGGCTGGTTGCTGCATTTCCCTCTGGATCTACGCGCCCGATGTCCCAAGGACATCGGGCTTGATCGGCATTTCCTGCGCAGTGGATCGCGGTTGCGAGAGATAAACGGCACCCGCTGGCAGCGTTGACCTGCTTGCTCTGAACCTGGGCCGGCCTTGGCTCCACGATTCGGCGGGAAGGACCGTATGGCGGTAACATAAGGCTCTCCACAGGAAGATGTCAATGATTAAAATAAAGCACTCAAATGGATAGATGAAACAGGTATATATATATGATGTGAATAATGGCTATTCGTTAAATTATCGCCTGCGTAGGTGTGGGGGCCCGTCCGGCAGCTCTTTCCACGCCCAGCGCTATGGTATACTTGGCTGGCTTTGGCCCCCGGGGTAGTGTGACCAATCTGATTCGCCTATGGATCGTGGTGGCGGCACGCCGAATATGCTCAACAACGAAACGCTGGCACGTGAACTGGAGGATACCGCCGTACTGCTGGCCCGCGGAGGTGGTGAGATCCTGGCGAGCCACTTCGGCCGCCAGATCTCCATCGAGTACAAAGACAAGCACCAACAGGACCCTGTGACCGAGGTGGACAAGGCGGCCCAAGATTACCTGGTCAAGGAGATTGGGGCGCGTTTTCCAGACCACGGTATCCTGGGCGAAGAAGACGCCGACGATTCCGAAAGCCCGGCGCCGGACTTCTTGTGGGTGCTGGACCCATTGGATGGGACCACCAACTTCATCAATGGGCTGCCGGTGTACGCATGCTCGGTGGGCCTGTTGTACCGGGGCCGGCCCCTGGCCGGTGCACTGTACCTGCCCTGGCCTAAACCCGGAGGCGGTTTCATCCTGCACTGCCGCAAGGGCGGCGGCTGTTTTGCCGATGGCGAGCCGGTATCGGTCTATCAATCGGATGAACCGGTGAACAACCGCCTCGCCGGACTACCCGGCGGGCTTGCCCAGAACATGAGATTTGGCAAGAAGCTGCAGGGCAAGGTCGGCGAGGTCCGAACCACGGGCAGCATCGCCTACGAGTTGGCGATGACCGCCTGCGGCGTCATGCAATACTCCATATTCGGCGCGCCCCACCTGTGGGACATGGTGGCTGGAGTGTTGGCGGTGCAGGAGGCCGGTGGCACGGTGATGACCCGGTTCTCCAAGGAGAAGCGGTGGCATCCCCTGGACTCGGTGATACCCACGTGGGAAACGCGGCCGCCCACCTTCAAGGAGCTACGCCGTTGGGTGGCGCCGCTGGTCGCGGGAAACCAGAAGGTGGCGCCGCTGGTAGCCCACAACATGCGCCAGAGATTCCACATGTCAGCCTACATCAGGCGGCTAACGCGGCGGCTGCGCCCGAAACAGAAGACCTAGTATCTCTTCAAAAATATGGTTCTATAGGCTCACCAGGAACGAAATCCCCCTCATATCAAATGGGGAAAATGGTGGCCCTTGTATGAACGATGCGTGGTTGCTGATGCCGGACCTTGAAACTGGCTTGCCAAACTAACGGTAAATAGTTTAACCCGGCTTATGCCGAGTCGGGCTCCCAGCCCCAGGGGCGCGGTCCCCAGCCCGCTTCAAAGAGTTTGCCCTTCTTGACCGTCAGCACCGGGACCACCGCCCGGTCGATGGACCGCGGTGTGCCCAGGACGTCGTAGACCACCCAATCGCCCTCTTTGACCTCCAGCACCGAGATGTCGGCCTGGCGGCCGACTTCCAGGGTGCCCAGGCGGTCCTCCATCCCCAGCGCTTTCGCCGGGTTAATGGTGCACATGGCGACCACCTGTTCCATGGTGAAGCCCATGGCCAGGAAGCGGCTCATCATTTCGGTCATGCTGTGGACAGTGCGCTGGCGTCCCGGCAGGGTCAGGTCGGTGCTGATACAGTGGGGCGCCAGTCCCTGGTCCAGGATCCTCTCACCCACGTCGAAGCTGAAGTTCGACCGGCCGTGGGCGGTATCCAGCCAGACGCCGCGGTCGGCGGCCTCTTTGGCCTCTTCCACCAGCCTGCCGCTGGCATCGAGCACGCCACCCGGATTTGCGGTGAAGAAATGGGTGACTATGTCACCCTCCTCCAGAATGGGCAGTAGTTGGCGGATGACGTTTGGGTCGTAGCGCTTTTCCGTGTCGCCGATATGGACCATGAGCTTGACGCCGGCTTCCTTGGCGGCGCGCTTGGCCAGGCGCGGCATCTCCATTCCCATGATCTCCAGCGCCGGCGACACCATCCGTGCCTTTATGCCAACGATCAGGTTCCGGTTCTCCGAGGCCACCTGGATGGTCTTGTCCAGGTCGATGCTGGAGGGGCTGAAGATGTCGGGCGTGGTGGCCAGACCGGTACGGCAGATGTGCAGAAAGCACACTATCTCGGTCTCGCTGTTGGGAATGATGTGCTCGGGAAAGCCGCCGAAGGTGTCGCAACCTGAGCTGCCCGCGTCCACCATGGTTGTGACCCCGGCGTGCACCCCGCCCAAGTCCGCCTGAACCCCGGTGGCGTTGACGCCGTGGTAAACGTGGGTGTGCAGGTCAATCAGGCCGGGCGTAACCGTTTTGCCGGTAACCTGGATAACCCGGCTGGCTTCTTCAGCCGGTATGTCTGCGGCCACCCGGGCGATCTTGCCGTCTTCCACGGCCACGTCCCTAGCCGCATGAATCTCCATGGATGGGTCGATGACCGTGCCGCCCTTGATCAGTAGGTCGTACATTCTAGCCTAGCCTCCCGTTGGAATCATGGCCGTAGGGCTAGTCAAACATCTCCCCAACTGACAGCCCGTTGTGAATCCGGTAAATGGCCTCACCCAACAGGGGAGCAATCGGCAGCACGGTGATTTTCCCGTTGCGTTTCTCCGGTGGGAGCGGGATGGTATCGGCAACCACCACCTCGGTGAAGTCGCTATCGGCGATCAATTTCGAGGCTTCCAGAGAAAGAACCGGATGGGTGACGCAGCAGTATATCTCCTGGACCCCCGAGTCCGCCAGGGCGCGGGCGGCGTTGACCACCGTGCCACCGGTGAGTATTTCGTCGTCGAAGGTGAGGGCAATCTTTCCCTTTACGTCGCCTATAACGTTTAAGATCTCGGTGCGCCCGTCGTTGCCCAGCCGTCGTTTCTCGATGATGGCCAGCGGCGCACCCAATCGCTCCGCCACGTCCCGGGCGCGCTTGCTGATTCCGATGTCCACCGCCACCACCACCAGGTCCTCCAGCTCCTTGGCCGCGAAGTAGTCGGTCAATATGGGCAGGGCGGTTAGCTCATCCACGGGGATGTTGAAGAAGCCCTGTATCTGCCCGGCGTGGAGGTCTATGGTCAACAGCCGGTTGGCGCCGGCGGCGGTCAACAAGTCGGCCACCAATCGGGCGGTGATGGGCACCCGCGGCTGATCTTTCTTATCGGTACGGCCGTAACCGTAGTAGGGGACTACCGCCGTGATCCGGCCCGCTGAAGCCCGTTTGCAGGCGTCAATCATGATGAGAAGCTCCATCAGATTGTCGTTGACCGGGGCGCAGGTGGGCTGAATGATGAACACATCGCGCTGGCGGATGTTTTCCTGGATCCGGACGAAGGTGTTGTCGTTGGCGAACTTGAATACCTCGGCCCGGCCCAGTGGGATGTCCAGGTACTCGCAAACGGAGTTGGCCAACTCCCGGTGGGCGTTTCCGGTAAAAATCTTGAGCTCGTCGATTATTGGAATCGTCATCAGCCCTCGTAAACCGGATTTGAAGATTCGCTCATGGCCTGGGTCCGCGCTCTTAGGTCAAGCGGCGTCAAGGTGATCGTCTCGGCGGCGGTGGCCATCTTCATCGCCGTTTCCAGGTTGAACTCCAGCCCCTGGTACAGCGTCGGCTTGCACAGGCGCGGGGCGTTATGAGGCTCGGCGGCGATCTATCGGGCCATCTCCATTGTAACCTGTTCCAGGTCTTTCCGGGGCACCAGCTTGTTGAGGAAACCTATGTAGAGGAGCACCTTGGCCGATCACCAACACATCTTGCTGGATAAAGACCCGTTCCGGTGCATCGCCGTTGACAATTTACCGGCCTGATCGGCGCAACGACCTCACGATGGATGATCTGGGCGACGCAGAGGATCGACTCCGGCGACTCCATCCCGGTGTCGCTATCGAGGCTGGGCAGGCCTTCCCCGCGGGTGGTGGACCCAAGGGGATTATAGCATAGTAGACTTAGCCATAACCCGCCCCACCCACCGGTCCCGGACAAGCGGACGGGGCTGATTCGGCGAGAGGAATAGGCATGGGATGATGCTAAGTTGGCGCCGGCTCAGAAACTCGGAGGATGACCGATGATGGGGGTGGAAACGTCTGAGTCATCCCCTTGGCATGGCGCCCTTGAGGTATAATGTTCTAGCTGTAAAGGCTATAGGCCACATGCACCGGTAGAAGATAGTGACGGCTGATCCCCGGTTGGCCAGTCAGGAGGTAAGGTCTTGGAAGTAGTCCTCAGTTCGCCCCGAGGGTTCTGCGCCGGTGTAGTTCGGGCCATCGAGGTGGTTGAGATCTGCCTGGAGCGGTTTGGCCCGCCGGTGTACGTGAAACACCAGATCGTTCACAACCCCTACGTGGTGGCCGACCTGGAGCGCAAAGGGGCGATCACCGTTGAGACCATCGAAGAGATACCTATAGGGTCCCGGGTGGTGTTTTCCGCCCACGGTTCTGCCCCCGAGGACTTTGTGATGGCCAAGGCTCGGGACCTTCAGGTGATTGACGCGGTATGCCCGCTGGTCACTCGGGTCCACAATGAGGCCAAAAGGTACCACCGGGAAGGCGGCAAGG
>JADFJS010000116.1 GCA_022566155.1 Chloroflexota bacterium | reverse complement strand
CTGGTCCCCGTCGCCAGTCAGGGTCACGTCATACAACCTAGACGTGATGCCCTCGTGCAGGCGGGCGGACAGCCGGCGGATGTGTTCGTTGTCTTTGCCCATTTCCTCTTCGCAAAGGGCACAGGCGGCGCCGAAGCCCACGCACAGAGGCGGCGACAGGGTGCCGGACCGCATTCCCCGTTCCTGGCCGCCGCCATTGATCATGGCCTTCAGCCGCACCCGGGGCCTGCGCCGCACGTACAGGGCGCCGATTCCCTTGGGCCCGTACAGCTTGTGCGCGGAAATGCTCATCAGGTCGATGTTCATCTCGTTCACGTCCAGGGGGATCTTGCCCACCGCCTGGGCCGCGTCGGTGTGGAAGAACGCGCCTTTTTCGCGGCAAATGGCGCCGATTTCGGCGATCGGCTGGATCACACCGATCTCGTTATTCACAGCCATGATCGAGACGATGGCGGTGCGGTCCGTCACCGCTTCCCGCACCTTGTCCAGATCGACGACGCCGTTGGGCGCCACCGGCAGGTAGGTGACCTCAAAACCCAGGGATTCCAGGTGCTGGCAGGCATGCAGCACCGCATGGTGCTCCGCGCTGGAGGTTATGACGTGGTTCCCCGTCTCCTGGAGGGCCGTGGCGACTCCGTGGATCGCGGCGTTGTCCGACTCGGTCCCGCCGCCGGTGAAAACCACCTCTCTGGGGCGGCAATGGAGCACACCGGCCACCCGTTCCCGGGCCTCGTCCAGGGCGTAACGGGCCTCCTGGCCCACCGAGTGGAGACTGGAAGGGTTGCCGAAGCGCTCACTGAAATAGGGGACCATGGCCTCCAGGACCTTGGGGTCCAGGGGCGTCGTGCCTGCATGGTCCAGGTAGACTGTGCCTTCAACCGTCATGTTTATCCGTATCCGTTTTATCTGTATCTATAGTGGCCCCGATCAGAATCGGGGCGGCAACTCGCCGTTGGAGCTATTTTAACATAGCTGCTCTCGCCTACGGTTGGGCGGACCTACTTGGGAAAACTGCTTCTCGCCATCGAGAACAGGAACAGTCCCACGATCCCAAGCCACGCACCATCCAACGGCTCGAAGTAAAACGCCACAGCGATACCACCCAAGACCATGGCGCCACCCACAGCCTGGCCCATCCCCGCCGCGATCTGAGTCGCCCGGCGGTGACTTCCGGTCATTCCCCAGATCCCAGCCCGCAGCAGGCGGCCGCCATCCAAGGGATAGCCGGGCACCAGGTTGAACACCCCCAGACTCAGGTTGGTCCACGCCAGAAGCAGCAGGACCACCTCCACGGCGGAATTGCCTCGGCCCAGCAGATACCACGCCCCGCCTAAGACCGCCGCCAGCATGATGCTCATCAGTGGCCCCACGACGGCCACGGCGAATTCGGTGATGGGCCGCTGGGGCTCCCTTTCCAACCGGGAGACACCGCCGAAAATAAACAGGGTGATTCCGCGGACCGGAATCCCTTTGCTCATGGCCATGACGCTGTGGCTAAGTTCGTGGGCCAAGACCGACAGGAAAAACAGGACCACCGTGAGCATGGCCACCGACCACCGTTGGGCCCCCGGCCAATGGAGCCGGGCGTCTTCAAATTCGCCGGCAAGCAAGATAGTCAGCAGAAGAAATACGAACACCCAACTGACGTGGACCTCGATCGGTATGCCGAAAACCCGGCCTATGCGCAGCGATGCACCCATTTATCCATGACCCGGAAAAAGTGGTCTAGTGGAGTCAGCATCTCACATCAACGGTAGGGACGCCAGGCCGGCCGGGCCACGTATCGGCAACTGGCCCTACCGTTCTTGGCGGTTCCCGCAGGCGTAAGCCACCAGCTTGTAGACCAATTTTGCGGCGGCGTAGGAGCAGGCTGGCGGTCCGTCGGCGGGCGCCAACTCGCAAACATCGAACCCGACGATGCGGCGGGACTCGGCAACCTTGCCCAGCAGGGACACCAGTTCGTGCCAAGTCATCCCCCCGGGCTCCGGCGTGCCCACCGCGGGCATCAAAGCCGGGTCCAGCACGTCCAGGTCCACGCTCACGTACACCGTGTCGCTCAGGCCGTCCAGGACGCCTTCGGGCGGGCTGCGGTCGGAGTTGGGGTCCCAGTACCACACCGGCACGTTGTTTTTCCGGATGAAATCGTGCTCTTCCTGGCAGAGGCTGCGTACGCCGGCCAGGGACAATGGACAGCACTCAAAGACCCGCCGGGCGGCGGAGGCGTGACCATAAGGAGTGCCCATATACTCGTTGCGCAGGTCGGCATGGGCGTCCAGATACAACACTGAAAGGGAGGGATAGGCTTCGACGTGGGCCTGGACCGAACCGATGGTGATCGAGTGCTCCCCGCCCAGCAGACCAACCGTCTTCCCCAGATCCAGATAGGTTGCCACCGCGTCCCTGACCCGCTCGGTCATCGGGCTGGGGCCGGCCATGTGGGGCTCCAGAGCGCCAGTCGTGTGAATACCGATCTCCGAGACATCCAGTTCAAGCTCGAAATCGTAATCTTCTAGACCATAGGACGCCGTAATGATGGCCTCTGGGCCCTCCCGGGAGCCGCTCCGGAAGGAGGTCGTGCTGTCGTAGGGGACGGGAATCAGGACAACCTGGGCGGCGTCAAGGGAGGACTGTTCCTGGGGCAAGGCGAGGAAGTTGTGGGGGACCAGTGGTGTGGCCGAGTCCGGCCCGGCATCAGGCACGGTTGTGGCCGGCTCCTCCGGCCTCGAGAGCGGTGCGCTGTTGTTGCGCCTCGGCCTGGCCCTGGCGCTCATCCAGCCATTCCAGACCCCGCTCCAAGAGCCAGGTCTTCACGTCGACCAGGTCGAACAGGTCTCTAACGTCTTCCAGGGCCCGCTCGTGATCGAAGGGCCGGCAGGAGAAGATGTCGATGTTGATGTAGTCTTTGCGGGGAAATGTATGGATGCTGATGTGGCTCTCGGCGATGATCACGAATCCGGAAACGCCGGAGTCGGCGCTGTTGGGGGCATCGTAACGTAACACTTTGGGTTCGGTGATCCGGGTCATCCCCAAGGACTCGGGGTATCGGAACAGGAAATCTCGGACCAATTCCTCGTCCCACATCTTGTCGATATCCCCGCCGTAGCCGTCGATAACCAGGTGCATCCAACCTCCAAGATAATTACGCTGTAAATACGCGATGGATGGGCTAAATTACGAAATCGTGCTCCTTGGCAAATGCAGTTGTATAGAATATCATCACTTGTGTCCAAGCACAATCAGGCAAAATTCGGCCCGCTTTGGCGGGCCCTTTGACGGGAAATAGTTTGCAGCCCGATATGATTCAGGCCGAGGGCCTGACCCACTACTACGGTCCCTATCCTGCGATTCAGGACGTCAGTTTCGGTGTCAGAAAGGGCGAGATACTAGGGTTTCTAGGCCCCAACGGCGCCGGAAAGACAACCACGATGCGCATCATCACCGGCTTCATGCCTCCAACTCACGGTAAAGTGACTCTGGATGGCTACGACGTGGTGGAACAATCTCTGGAAGCCCGCCGCCGGGTGGGTTACCTGCCTGAGACCGTGCCGTTGTACACCGACATGTCGGTCAACAGCTATCTGAAATACATGGGCACCCTGCGGGGCATGTCTCCCAAGGCCATCAAGGCACGCCTGGGAGAGGTGATTGACGTATGCCGGCTGGGCGACTACCGCAAGACCCAGATCGGCAAACTCTCCAAGGGGTTCCGTCAGCGCGTGGGCATCGCCCAGGCCATCATCCACGAACCCCAGGTGCTGGTGCTGGACGAACCGACCATCGGCATCGACCCCATCCAGGTGGTGGAAACCCGGCGTCTGATCAAGGAATTGGGCAAAGACCAGACCGTGGTCCTAAGCACCCACATCCTTCCCGAAGTTAGCATGCTCTGCGACCGGGTCTTGATCATCAACGAAGGCAAGATCGTGGCTGAAGACACCCCTAAGAACCTGGCGGCAGGCCTGCAAGGGGTGGATCGTCTTGAGGTGGAAGTCGGCGGGCCCGCCGCGGAGGTGCTCCCGGTCCTTAAGGCCATCAGGGGCGTGAACGAGGTAGCCCACACCAACAACGACGGCCGCCACACCTACACCATCCAGGCCGAGTCCGGGCAGGACCTACGCGACGCTATCTCGCAAGCGGTCATCAGCAACGGCTGGAGCCTTCGGGGCCTGCAGATGGTTGGAATGAGCCTGGAGGAGATATTCCTTCGCCTCACCACCCATGAGGAGTTGTAGGGATGCGAACGGTCCAGGCTGTAGCCTGGAAAGAGATTCAGATCTACTTCAGCAGCCCCACCGCCTACATAGTTGGACTGATCTTTCTGGCCCTTACCGGGTTCTTCTTCACCCAGGACTTGGGCAACCCATTTCCGGAAGCGACCCTGGTCCCCTTCTTTGACGGCGCCATCATCATGTTCATCCTGCTGGCCCCGGCCCTCACCATGCGGCTCCTGGCCGAGGAGAGCAAACTGGGCACCATCGAACTGTTGTTGACCTCGCCGGTGCGGGACTGGGAGATCATCATTGGCAAATACGTGGCCAGCCTGACCTTCTTCCTGGCGTTGGTGATATTGTCTTTCTTCTACGCCGCCTTGCTCTTTGTCTTCGCCGACCCGGACCCCGGCCCCATCTACGCCGGTTATCTGGGATTCATCCTGTACGGGGCGGCCGCCCTGTCGGTGGGGCTGCTCACATCGACCATGTCCAGCAACCAGATAGTGTCCGCCGTGGTGGCCATGGGCATCCTGCTCGCCATGTTCTTCGCCGACCGGGCCTTCGGTTCGGTTAGCGGCCTGGCCGGAGAGATCATCGGTGAGATGGGCGTGCGCGGCCATTTCGATGACTTTTCACGTGGCGTCATAGACACCACCAATATCGTCTACTTCTTAAGCGTGGTCGTCTTCTTCTTGTTCCTGTCGATACGCACTCTTGAGTCCCGCAGGTGGCGGTAGAATGACCACCTCATCTAACAACGAAGAAGCGGGCGAAGAAGCGGGCAGCGGGGAGCAGGAGAACCAACGGCCCAGAGACTGGCGCCGGCGGCGCCGGTCGGAGCGCCCTACCACCGGTACGGCGGCCAACGAATCAGCCACGCCCCGGCCTCGAGTAGAAGCCTCGGATGAGGAACTGTCTCAGCCGCTGATCAACTTCTTCGAACCGGCCCTGGACCGGATCGCCACCTACAGCGGCCCTCTGGTCTTCGCAGGGATCATCGGCCTGGTCACCGGCATCATCGTGGTCACATTCATCAGCTCCATGCGCCTCTACGGCTACATCGACATCGTGATCGGAGCTATCCTGCTCGGCGGAGTCGGAGCGGTGTTATTCAGCAACGTGCTGACCGCCTTTGTCAGCCGCACGGGCCGGTACGGGGCCAATACATTGATCTTGCTGGGGGCGTTCACGGGCATCGTGATCGTAGCCAATGTCGTCTCGTTCGAGAACCACATCCGCATGGATGTCACCGCCACGAACCAGTTCAGCTTGGGCAACCGCACCAAAGACGTGCTCAGCAACCTGAGTGAGAACATCCGGGCCACCGCTTTCTACAAGGACGAAAGGAGCACCGACTCCCCAGACCTGGCCCTCCGGCGCAGCAAGGTCCTCAGCACCCTCGAGGAATTCTCCTCCCGGACCAGCAAGTTCACATACCGTGTCATCGACCCGGACCTGAAGCCAGAGATAGTAAGCAAATACTTCGGCGCCCGGCCCACCAGCTTCGTGACTGAGATCGTGGTGATAGAGGGCATGGAAAGCGGTGTGTTCGACGTGCTGCAGCCCACCGACGCCAGCTTCACCCAACTGGAGCAGGACCTGGTCACCAGCACTCTGGTGGCCACCGGCAGCGAGAAGAAGCTGATCTACTTCCTTGCCGGTCACGGAGAGCGCAACATCAACAGCGGCACGTCCGACGGGTACGGGGCTGTCCGCTCGGGTCTGGAGGGCGATAACTACCGGGTGGAAGTATTGAACTGGGGACTGACCGACGTAGACGTAGAAGTGCCCATCGACGCCTGCTGGTGATTGCCGACCCGACTTCGAGCCTGCCGGAAGCCCATGAACTGGCCCTTGACCGATACCTGGAGGGCATCCGGCTGGACGGTTCACCCAGAAGAGAGCATGGGCGGATGATCTTCCTGGCCGAACCCGACTCGCCCGTTTCTTTCAGGAATTTCTTCGCCGATTGGGGCCTGCTGATCTCCACCGGATACATCCGAGACGTTGGCAGCTCGGTGCCGGGGCTGCCCCAGACGCTGAGCCTACAGAACTTCAACCCCGAGGCGCCTTTGGAGATCACTTTGCCCAAGGGAGAGCGGCTGCAAGCTGTGTTCATGCCTGG
>JADFJS010000115.1 GCA_022566155.1 Chloroflexota bacterium | reverse complement strand
CCTCTCGGAAATAGTTTGAGCAACGTGGACATCCAGGAGTTTCCCGGTCACGGCCTTGAGTTCCACCACAACCTTATCTTCAACAATTAAGTCTAACCGATGGGTGCCCAGAGGCTTCCCCTTGTATTCCACCGTAAACTCTTGCTCACGGCGAGATTTGAGGCCACGTAAATCTAGCTCGTGGGCAAGGGCGTCGCGATAAAACCGTTCTTCAAGACCGGGCCCCAGCACGTTGTGCACCTCGTAACACGCGGCAATGACCTGTTCGGTCAGCTCTAAGTGCTTCTCTAGACCCTTTGCCATCCTTTGTTTCCCTCAGGAATCGAGTTTCCAGTCTCGTATTGCCAATTGCATTTTGCCGGGATAAGGCGATGGGGGGATGTTTTAAAGTGATTCTGTCTAATCCCCTCATCTCCCCATCCCGGCCAAGGATATCCTCGGCTACAGTATGCCCCGGAGCAGCTCCGCCAGCTCTTTCGCGTTCTGGACCGGCCGCACATTGCGTTGCAGCCCGAAGTCTGTGATCGCATCTTCGGCTATCAGCTCTATCCCCTCTTCCGTCACTCCAACCTCAGACAGGCGGGACGCCATCCCCAGGCCGCGATAGGTCTCGGCAACGGCGTCTGCCGCCGCCTCAGCGGCCTGCAAGTCGTTCATGGTCTCTTGCCGGACACCCAGGATAGAGGCCAACCGCGCCTGCCCGGCGGTGTTGTGGTCTTGGTTAAAGCGCATACCGGGGGCCGTCAGGATGGAATAGGCCGCTCCGTGGCTGCATCCCCGGTAACGGGTGTCCAGGGAGTGGGCCAGGGCGCTTACCACACCCATCGCTCCACCACCGCCGCCGCTATCGCCGGCACGGTTGCTCAGGAAAGCGGCGGCGCACAGGTTTTGGCGGACATCGCCGTTGTCCGGTTGCTCGTTCACCTCGGCCATATTTTCCTGCAGCAACGTCAAAGCCTGGCGCAGGTCCCCTTCCGCAAGGGGATCGTTGCCCCGCCCGCCCTGGAGTGCGCCGACCACACCACTGTAGCAGGAGGCCGCGGCACTCAGGAAAAGCCAGGGTGGCGCGGTGAGCAGTGCCTCGGAATCCCAGAAAAGGGCGCTGGGCCTGGTTTTCGGGTCGAACAACTCCAGCCGGTGACCGGCCTCCGGGTCGATAACCGCCGTTCCGGCCCGGGTGGCGGCGGTGGTGGGGGTGGTCAAGACCACGAAGTTGGGTACCTTTGGTTGCATGAGCCGAGGGCTAACCGGCGGCGCGCCGGGTGGGTATCTGGTGGCATGGTCATGGATGGCGCCTCCTTCGGCAAGCAAAATGATGATGGCACGGGCCGTCACCACCGCGCTGCCACCACCCACGGCGACGATCAGGTCCGCCTCGGCGTCACGGGCCATCATGGCGCCTTGTTGCACCGAGGGCACCGGCGAGCCTGCCTCTACTCTGTCGAACACGCCGGCCAGCCGATCCCCCAGTGCGGAACCCACCCGGTCCAACAGGTTTGTGCCGTTGGCCACCGTCTGACCGCATACCACGAATGCCCGTCTGGCTCCCGCCCGCTCGGCTTCATCCCCGAGGCGCGGCATGACATCGTCCCCGGCGTGGATGCGGATCGGATTGGCAACGTAGCGAAACGGCCTGAACCCCGGCATAGCAATCCTCCTGCGGCAAAGCCCCTAACACGGCGCGTGGGACCGGCTCCTATGTTGCCACTCGTAGTAGTTTTTGGCAACAAAATCCAGGTTGGATCCGGCCGGCAGGGCTGGTTGCAATCAACCTGTGCTAGAATTGGTTTGCCCATGAGTGAGCGAAAATGCCAGTAGAAAACCCACGGATCCAGCGCTACCGCCGGCGCAGCCTGCATCTCCTACAGAGCGCGATGGACCACATGCGCAACGGCCGCTGGTCGCGATCGGAAGACCTGATTTGGGGCAGCCTTACCCTGGCCGTCAAAGGGGTCGCCTTGAGCCGGGGCGAGGAGCTGGACGGTGATGAGGCGGTCAAGGAATACGCACAAGAGCTTGGCCGGGAAAAAAAGGACCGCCGCATCCGCGAAGCATTCGAACAGGTCGATACATTCGGCGAAACCCTGGAGCGGGTCCAAGAGTCGCGCACTAGGGTGGACCACCTGTTTATGCGGTTGGACGACGTGAAGGCGGCGGTGGAGCGCCTGTGGTCCATGGTGCCCAACGCCGATATCGCCGAATCCCAAGCTGCCAACTCCGACAAACATGAGTAGGCCGATGCCTGCCTCTCACTCTTTTTTGGAGCTTTCCTTGGAGCTTTCCCAGGAAGAGACGCCATTGAACCCCGCGTCCGCAAGATTCGACGGCCGCCGTGGCACCGTCGCCATTCACACCCTTGGCTGCAAGCTAAATCAGGCCGACAGCGACGCCTTGGCCCGGCGCTTTGTACTGGCCGGCTACACCATGACCGACTCAGAAGATGGCGCGGACGTTGTGGTGTTGAACACCTGTACCGTTACCGCCACCGCCGATTCCAAGGCGCGCCAGATCCTCCGGTCTTTCCACCGAGCCAACCCCAACGCCCTCCTGGTCGCAACCGGTTGCTACGCCCAGCGGTCCGCCGATGAACTGGCCAGAGTGGAAGGGGTGGCGCTGGTGCTGGGCAATACCCAAAAGGAGGAGCTGGTCGCCAGGGTGACCGAGGCCCTGGGCCTGGGAAATGGGTCCCTGCCGGACGAGACCGCGGAACCGGGCCGGTCCGTTGACACCGAGACCGCCGCCACAGTTATGGCGCCCCAAGTCATCTCCCGGTCCGGTGGTCTCCGCCAGCGGGCCATGATCAAGATACAGGAGGGATGCGATCAGGTCTGCGCATACTGCATCGTGCCCAAAGTGCGAGGCCGGGAGCGCAGCATCCCGCCGGATGATCTGGTGCAGCAGATCCAGGAAAGGGTATCCGAAGGCTGCCAAGAGGTGGTGCTAACCGGCACGCAGCTTGGCTCGTACGGGTTTGACCTCCCGGGAGCCAGCTTGTTGGGCCTGCTGCGGCGCATCCTGGCCGAGACTGTAGTTCCCCGCCTGCGTGTTTCCTCGCTTCAGCCTCAGGAGATCCAACCCGGCTTGCTGGAACTTTGGCAGGACGGGCGGATGTGCCCCCACTTTCATTTGCCTTTACAGAGTGGCAGCGACCGCGTCTTGAGTACTATGCGCCGCCGCTATACTGTTGCCCAGTTCGAAAACACGATGGAGTTGATCCGCCGGACTATTCCCGACGCCGGGATCACCGCCGATCTGATAGTGGGTTTTCCGGGCGAAGAGGATGCCGAGTTTCGGGAGAGCCGTGCGTTCGTGAGGTCGATGGAATTCAGCGACATGCACATTTTCCCATTCTCACCCAGGCCGGGAACCAGCGCCAACCATTTCGGCGGCAAAGTGGCGGCTGAGACGAAGAAGCAGCGGACGGCGGAGATGCTTGAACTGGCCAAAGAGGGGTTCCGGAAGTTCCGCGAAGACCAGTTGGGCCAAACCCGACCGGTGCTGTGGGAATCGGTAAGGCAGGTGGCAGGTACGCCGGCATGGAGCGGACTGACCGACAGCTACATCCGGGTGTATACCGACAGCCGGGAAGACCTCTCCAACCGGATCATCCCGTCCCGGTTGCTGGAGGTTGACGGGGAATGGGTTTCGGCCAAAACCAGCGGGGCGGCGCGTACCAGCGCCAACCGCTAGACGAGGGAGCGCTTCCCTAGTGAACTCCCGAAGCCGTGCGCGTGTTTCCCGCAGCGGTGGCGCAGGATCTATGCGCCCGTTTGCTGTCACGAATCGGAAGTAGTCATGCTGGGTCAGCCCCGTTCTAATCGGGGCGAAGTCCGCCAGCGGCGGAGCGGGGAGATTTCACCACAACCACTAACTCAGCGTCCCCAGACCTTTCGCTCAGTGCCCGGCATCAATGTATCTGGGCAACGATCTAAACGCCTGTGACCGGGGTCAAAATATACGATGACCCGAACAACCAGAATCTCAGGGGTGAGCAGTGCTCACCCCGTCATAGATATCGGGATTGCCCGCGGTTACTCTGTTTACAGGTCTACGGGCCGCAGGTATCCCAAATCGCCTCTGCGCTCCAGGTAGCCCGCCTTGGTCTCGTGACCATGGGAGAAAACAAGTAGCCAGCCCTGGTGCTCAGCCTGGGTTAGCAGGTCCCGCTTCTGCTCCAACGTCGATTCAGGGGACCGGTCGAAGGCGGAAATAACGGCCAGGCTCAAGTGGTGGGGCGTGGGCACGATGTCCCCGAGGAAGACCACTCGTTCTCCGCCATGGTTGAACATCACCATCTGGTGGCCCCTGGCGTGGCCGTCGGTAACGATCACGTTGACTCCGGGGAATATCTCTTTGTCCCCGTCCAACAGCTCCAGCTGACCGCGCTCGTCGATGGGCAAGAAGTTGTCGGAACGATTGCTGATATGGCACCGCTCGTTGGGGTTGCATGCCTCATCCCAACACTGGCTTTGCACGTAGTAACGCGCTTTGGGAAAGGTGGGGACGATGTTGCCTGCCCGGTCCATCCGGGTGCAGCCACCACTGTGGTCGAAATGAAGATGCGATAAGATTACGGCGTGAATGTCTTTGGGGGTCAAACCCACACCCTTGAGGCCCTTGAGCAACCGGCTGGGCACCAATCCCAAGGTTTCCTTGTCGTTGTCAGAATCCTTCGATCCTACGCCGGTATCAACGAGTATGTTGCGGCCGCACACCTGGATCAGCAAGCAGTTTAAACCTAATGTCATACGGTTCTTGCGGTCTGTCACCACACTGTTCTCCCAGGCCATTTTCGGGAGCTGGCCGAACATTGAACCTCCGTCTAGCTTAATGACTCCATCGCTAATTACCTTGACACTTGTCGACATCATATTCTCACCCAAACCCTTCATCCAAATTCCCGGTAACCCGCTTCCCGTCGAAGCTGTGTCTTCAAGGTAGACAGACTAAAATGGATAAACGACCAACAAAACTATAATTGCGTATTAAACAGGAGTCCGCATTGGAGAACACTACCCGACGGTGCATTGACCCCAATATGGGGTGCTCTGGTTTGCTACAACCAACGCCAAATGGAACGGTAAGCCGATATTTCTTCACCTCCTTCTTATATATGTGTGAGGTAACAACTGGCCGGTGACCTCGACAGATCGTGCTTGGTACAGGCCCGGCGGCGGCTGATGGGGAAGCACTCTAGCGGTTCTGGTCCACTCTTTCGCGGGGATACACCTTTCGGCTCCCTGCGCCGCGCTACTGGGACGGTGGGACGTGTGCTAGATAACTCCGGTTTCGCCGCCCATTATAAGATAAATGCAATTGATTGGGTGTTGTCAAGGCGTTTTTGACCGAATTTTCCGGAGATTTATAAATTAAATTTTAAACTACTCCGAAATTGGCTTGCCGTACTCTAGCACAGGAAGAACGATGTGGCAACCACGGACTTCGATCCACCGCCCCGGCCAAACCTTTACCGGTTCTAGAGGGCTTCCAAAGCAACCGAGGGAATGAGGGGTCCCTGCCAGGTCAGGCCGGTTTCCTACCCTTCTCCATGCGAGCCCAGGTATCCCTCAAAGACACGGTGCGGTTGAACACCAGTGCGCCGGGAGAAGAGTCCACCGAATCAACGCAGAAGTAACCCTGTCTCAGAAACTGGAAACGGCTACCAGGGGCCGCATCGGCCAAGCTCGGTTCCACCTGACAGGATCGCAGTATCTCCAGCGAGTCGGGGTTCAGATTCGACATGAAGTCCCCGGTTTCCTCATCGTCTGCCGAATCATCGGCCAGAAATAGATGGTCGTACAAGCGGACCTCTGCGGTCAGCGCGTGGGCGGCAGACACCCAGTGGGATGTGCCCCGTACCCTACGGCCATCGGCGGACCGTCCGCCTTTAGTCTCAGGGTCGTAGGTGCACTGCAATTCGACCACCTCACCCGTTCGCTCGTCTTTGGTAACCCCTACACACGTAATATAGTAGGCGTCCTTGAGGCGAATCTCACGGCCCGGGGACAGACGATAGAAGTTTTTGGGCGGGTCCTCGCGAAAGTCGTCTTGCTCCACGTATAGAACGCCGGAGAATGGGACCTTGTGGGAGCCCATCGAGGGGTCTTCCGGATTGTTCAGGGATTCAAGCTCCTCTACCTGGTCCTCCGGGTAGTTTTCGATCACCACACGCAGCGGACGCAGAACCGCCATCACCCTGGGGGAACGCTGGTTCAGGTCTTCACGGACGCTGTGCTCCAGAAGCGCGATATCGACCACGCTGTTCCGTTTTGCCACTCCCACCCGATCGCAGAAACTCTGGATCGACTCAGGAGTGTAGCCTCTCCTGCGCAGCCCGGCGATCGTGGGCATCCTGGGATCGTCCCAACCGGTGACGTGCTTTTCCTCCACA
>JADFJS010000009.1 GCA_022566155.1 Chloroflexota bacterium | reverse complement strand
CCCAATAGCCCCCACAACATGTCACCCCGAGCGCAACGAGGGGTCTAAAATCGTGAGCTTAGGCTCGCCAAGTGGGCCGTCACATCCAGGAATTTAGATTCTTCGGTCGCTCCGCTCCCCAGAATGACGGTTTTGGGGCAAGGCCCCGTCGAGGGGGAGGGGACTTAGTACCTCCCGAATAAGGGGGAGAGAGCGATCGGGGGGTGACACTGAGGAAATACTATCGAACTTATGTTGTTCGACCGCTAGCCTACCCGGCGATACTTAAGGATGCGTTGCCCTTCCAGGTTCTGGTTGACGTATATGTCGCCGTGGGAGTCCACCCACACGGCGTGAGCGCCGGCGCCGGTGGGCCCGGACCATCGAGCCAGCCGCTCCCCGTCGATGGTCATGATACTCATGAACGCGTCCAACTCGGGCACGAACACGATGTCGTCTTCATCGATGAAGAAATCGCAGGGCCGGGCGAAACCCGTCCATTGGGTGAGGAACACGCCCTCCCCGGTGAATATCTGGACCCGGTTGTTCTCCCGGTCCGCCACAAAGACCCGGCCATCTTTATGCACCCACACGCCATGGGGGATGTGAAACTCTCCGGGTAGGTGCTTGCCCGGCGTACCCCAAGAAAACAGGTGATTGCCGCTGGCGGAGAATTTATGCACCCGGGCGTTGCCATAGCCGTCGGATATATACATATCGCCCGCCGGCGACAGGGCGATGTCGCTGGGGCTGTTGAAGGGCCCGGCAGCCCTCTCCACCGGCTCGCGGTTGTCACCGGTGTATCCGGTGTCGGAGGGTTCGTCCCTCGTGCCCATGGTGAGGAGAAGATCGCCCCGCGAGGTGAATTTGAGGACCACGTGATTGTTCTTGACGGGTAGGTAAAGGTTGTCATCCGCGTCGATGAACATGCCGTGGGCGTCGGTGAGCACGCCGCCTCCCCAGGAGTTCAGGTAGTTGCCTTCCCGGTCCAGCACGATCAGCGGGTGCAGACTTCGGTTGAACAGGTAAACCCGGTCCTGGGAATCGGTCACTATGGCCGTCTGGCCCAGGGTCCAACCCTCGGGAAGCTTGCCCCATCCTTCAACCAGCTCGTAGGTGTACTTGCCGGTACCAACCGTCGCCATCTCAGCCTGACCTCCTCTTGTTGCTCGTGCGGGGATGTCTGCCGTGACGTTTGGTAATTGACATATTACGTTCCCACCGTTCGTGGTGAGCTTGTCGAACCACTCGGAACCGAAGATTCTCCTTCCCGGCCCTTCGACAAGCTCAGGGCGAACGGAAGGATGTCAACGGCGTCCGAAACCGTCTGGGACTTTACCGGTAACGCCTCATCAAGATCCACCGGTTAAGGCGGCAACGATCTGGTCGTGGATGGATGCGGCGCGTTGATTCACGTCATCCAGAACCAGCCCACCCAACGGATGAGGGATGGAAACCGGCTGGAAGCCCGCATTGCCGAATGAGCGGGAATGGACAAAGGCCGAATCCATGAAGGGCCCGGTGCAGATCACCACCGTGGGTATCCCCAGGTTCTCCAGGGTCATCGCGTCGTGCACACTGCACGCGGTGCAAGACCCTCAATCCGCGATGGCGGTAACCACGAAGTCGCAGCGGTCGGCCAGGGTGTTGATCACGTCCTCGGCGGCGGGCATGGAATAGATGAACTTGTCGATCACCAGGCTGTCCTGAAGCTCAAACTGCCGGTCCATCAGTTCTTGGATGCTGGCAAGCAACACCTCGGCGTTGGCTTTCCGGTTTCCCAGGAACCCTCCGGTCTTGCCGTGCAGGCTGGAAAGCCGCGGCGCCGGGCGCCACCTGGCGACCGTTTCTGGGTCGACCGGCGAAAGTATGTCAAGCCGGCTTAGCTTCTCCATGAGGTCCGTGCTGGTCTGAACTACCATATCATTCTCCAATGGGTGTAGATCCGCGTTTAGATAAGCCTGGTGGCTCTTCGAGACCCCCAACCGGGAAGGTAGACCGAGTGGGGGCCACCAGGGCCTCCGGCTACCAAGACCATGATGTCCTCGGGGCGGCGCACCACGGGCACCATCTGGTCTTCATCGGTAGGATCCACGAACTTGGGCCACAGTAGCTCCCGCCGGAGGTCGCCCTGGGCAGGCCCTCCCCGCCGCAACAGGCTCACCGGCTTCCTGGCATGCTCGAATAGAAACTGCTTTACGTCCCTCTTTCTCCAGCCGGCCTGGGCCAGGATCTTGGCATGCTCGGGACCCAGGACGACCAGCGTGTCGCCCATAACGTACATCTGGACGTTGCCCAGGGTACACATGGTGTCGGCCAGCACGGTGAGAAAGTCCCGGTCATTGACGGCATGGTACATGATGTTGTGGGGCGCCTCCGCTGGGAACACCGTGACGGTGCTCTCGTCGGGCGAGAACCCCATCTCCACATGGTAGGGCTCCCACGGATTGGCCTCTTCGTTCTCGGCGATGCAGAAGGTGTAGCCGCCGGGATGGCCGAAAGTGGCTTTATTGGTCTGCCCGGGGATCGCTCCACCCAGGTTCACCAGACACAGCTTGACGGCCCGGCCTATGGTGGCGTTGGCCCGCCAACCCTGACCGAAACAGTTGTAGCCGGAGTTAATTCCCAGCTCCTTGGCGATGGGGCCGTTGACTATGACCAGTGGAGAGTGGATGCCGGTGGAGCACTGGACGCCCCGGAGGTTGAACCTGTCGTCCATCAAGGCCCGAAGGGCGGCGATCACCACGGGCATGTACTCGGGGATACAACCGGCCATAACCGCGTTGACGGCGATCCGTTCCACGGTGGCACGGCCGCTCAAGGGCGGAAGTTCGGCGATCAACTCGTCGGGGTCCAGCTCCAGATAGTCCGTAAACTGCCGTACCCGGTCCCGGGTGGGCGTAACCACCGGCAGGCCGTCGGTCCAACCGGTCTCGTACATCAACTCGACGGTGTCGCTCTCCGCCTGGGAATACATCAATAACCCCTTGTACCTGCTAGGTTTGTCATACGATCGAAGATTGTTGCCTCGGATGGAGTGTATGCGGCGCCCTACATCATGTCAACGTCAACGGCGTGAGGACAGATGGGACTACCCGGCTAAACGGACTGCACCCTGCGGCCGCTTGCCCTTATTGCCGATTTGTACCCGCTTGCCGGTCCTTCGACAGGCTCAGGACGAACGGTAAAGATGCACCCATCCTAACCTTCCCCAGTAAAGGTGGAAGGGACTTGGGCTCAACCAAACGTTCACTTAGTGCGAGCGATTAGTCCGCCGGGACCGCGACTTCCACACGGCCCGGGAATGCCGGCATCACCTCTTTGGCGAACCACTCCATCTGCTCCAGTATCACCGCTTTAGGGGTGCCGACGGGGTGGCTCACGCCGATGCGCTCCAGGGCAGGGTACTTCTCTTCTACTTTCTTGAGTTGCTCTATAACACGGTCGGGAGGCCCACAAAGGAACGCTCCGGACTCGACGGCGTCCTCAATGGTGGGGAGTCCGGCAAACGGAGCTTTTTTAGGGTCGGCGATGTCCAGGATCTGCTGCTCGGAAAGCCCCCGGTGCAGCCGCAGCGGCCCGAACATCTTGAGATTTTCTTCGTAGTACTTGCCGGCCTCTTTCATGGCCTTCTCTTCGGTATCGGCCAGATGAAACTGAAAGCCCACGCTAAGGTCTTCCCCTATCTCCGCGTCCCGGCCGGTGCGGACCAGGGCATCCCGGAACGCCTCCATCATGCCGTCCATGACTCCGCCTTCGGCCACGCCGCCGCCGATGATCCCCTTGATCCGATGCTTGGCCATAAAGTCCAACGCCCGCTGGGTTCCGCCCTGTATCGGCTGCCAGCATTCCACCGGCAGGTTCTTGGGGCGGGGCACCAGCGTGATCTCCTCCAGCTCGTAGCCCCGGTAGGGCACCTTGGGCGGTAGGTCGAAGTAGGTGCCGTGGTGGGAGAAAGACCGCTGGTTGAAGGCCATCATGATGACGTCCACCTGCTCCTCAAACAGCTCCCGGTTGGCCTCCTGGTCCAGCAACGGGTTGCCGAAGGTCTCCACCTCACGGGTGTGATAGCCGCGGCCCACCCCGAAGACCACGCGGCCGTCCGTCAGGATGTCGGCGGTGGCGAAGTCCTCGGCCAAGCGTAGAGGGTGCCACATGGGCGCGATGTTGAAGGCGCAGCCCAGCTTGATCCTCTTGGTCAGGTGGGCGAGGTGTACCTGGAACAGCAACAGGTTGGGCAGGCACTCGTAGCCCTCGGGTTGGAAATGATGCTCCGCCATCCAGAAAGTGTCGTAGCCCAGCCGGTCCAATAGCTGAGCGATGGCGATGGCCTTATCGAAGACGGTGGCCAGGTGCTCGTCGGAGAATGAGCGGTCGTTAACCGCGGTGCCCGCGTAGCCCACGTTGTCCATGTCCACGTGGCCGGCGTACAGGCTATCGAACTTTGTAATCATACCCTGCTACCTCGCATATTAATCTGGCATGTTTATCTGCCGATGGTGATGGCTCTCCGTTGGTCGTAGCTACATTGTAGACCGGTCGATTGACATGTCAACCCGTTGTATTTGTTGGTCAGGGGACCAATCTGCAGCCTAGTGCGCATCAATAAGGGTAATAGCGACGGCCCGCCCCGGTGAAATCGGGGCGGGCCGCATTGGTCAAAGGCTCCCGGTCTGGGGTTTTAGCTTGCCCGGCTATTGCACCAGTTTCTGATTCTAGTTCACTGCGGCGCCGAAGAAGCTGGCAATCAGGTCTGGGTCAACCAGGTTCAACAGCGCATCCGAGGTGCCTACCTGTTGCTGGCCGAAAAACGCCAGCGTCTCGGCGGCGATGATGCCGGTGAAAAGTCCCGCGCCGCCCTGGAAGAAATCGGCGCCCGCAGCGATAAGGGCCGCCTCGGCGCGTTCCTGGTCGAAGCCCGCTATGGTATCGTCGGACACCACTCCCAAGATAGCCCCGGCCAGGTCATCTCCCAAGTTCTTCAGATCATCGATATCCACCTGGTTAACCACAACCTGCAACGCGTCCGACCCCAGGCCGGTCACATGATCGGCATCGATGGCAGTGGTCAGGCCAAAGAGCTGAGCCGCTTCCAGGCTGCCAAATTGCGATAGGTTCCAGCCGGAGGCGATGCTGAATGCCTGGTCGCTGTTGAACCCGGCAAAATCGTCCTGGCTGATGTTACCCATCACCTGCAACAATTGGTCGCTGTCCACATCCTGGTATTGGGAGGGGTCCATTGCGCCGAACATACCGGCCAACTGCCCGGATTCCAGCCCCAGGGTCTGCTCGATGGCGATGCCGTTGAACATGGCCAAGGAGCTTTCCGCGTCCATGAACTGGAAGTGCTCGCCCAACATGGATTGAGCCGCTTGCAGCATCTGGGTAGGATCAAATTCCCCTAACTGCTGTTGGTCCATGGCTCCGAAGAGGCCGCCGATGGTTTCGCCCCCCAGGCCCAGGGCTTGGGCGAAGCCCATCTGGTTCAGCATGGCGTTGGCATTATCGGCGCCCAATGCCTGGAAGTCCCCGCCGTTTATGGCGCCGGCCACGTTCAAGATGTCGCCCGACGCGAACGCCGCGAACTGTTCCGGATCCATGATGCCGAACACACCGGCCAACTGGCCGCTACCCAGGTTCACGGCCCGGTCTATACCCATATTCTGTATTATGCCTTGTGCATTTTCGGCTCCCATCGCCTGGAACTGGTCGCCTCTGATGCTGAAGGCTACTTGGAAGAGCTGCTCGGGGTCAAAGGAACCGAGCTGGGCATTGTCGATGGTGCCGAACATGCCCGCCAGATTCTCGCCACCAACGCCCACGGCCTGGTCTATGCCCATGGCGTTGATCACGGCGAAGATCTGTTCCGCGCCCACCTCCTGGTAGGCATTGAGATCCATCGAACCGAACAGGCCGGCAAGCTTGTCGCTCTGCAGGTTCAAGGCTTGCTCGCCGCCCATTCCCGCGTACATGGCCAGGGCGCTGTCGGCGGCCACCAACTGGAAGTCCCGGGCCGACATAGCTCCGGTGGCGGCTACGATCTGGTCCTGACCGAATTCAGCGATCTTCGCTCCCTCCAGGACCCCAAAGAAACCTGCGAGCTGGCTGGCGCTCAGGTTTACGGCCTGGTCGATCCCGATCTGGTCCAATAGGCCCCCGGCGCTTTCGGCGTCCAGGAACTGGAAGTGCTCGCCCTGCATCTGTGTGATTGCGTTCAAGAGATCGGCTGGGTCGAATCCCCCGATCTGGGCGGCGTCCATGGTCCCAAACATGCCGGCCAGGTTTTCTCCTCCCATGGCCACGGCCTGGTCGAATCCCATATTGTTAAAGGCTTCGAATATCTGGTCCTTACCAATGTCCGCGTACTGGGAGGGGTCCATGGCCCCGAAGATCCCGCCCAATTGGTCGGCTCCCAGGGTCAAGGCCTGCTCGCCGCCCATGCCTTGGAACATGCTGAAGGCGCTCTCGGCGTCCATGAATTGGAAGTTATCGCCCTGCATCTGCTGGGCTGCCTGGAATAGCTGGCTGGGATCGAATTGCCCTATCTGCTGATCGTCCATGGCGCCGAATATGCCTGCTAGCTGAGCACCTTGCAGACCGAGGGCCTCGTTGAAGCCCATGTTGGCCATCATGGCGTTGGCGCTTTCGGCGTCCATGAATTGGAAGTGCTCCCCCTGCATCGCCTGGGCGGCTTCGAACATCTGAGTGGGGTCAAAACCTGCGATCTGCTCATGGTCCATGGCCCCAAACATTCCGGCCAGGTTGCCTCCTCCCATGGCCACGGCCTGGTCGAACCCCATACTATTGAAGGCTTCAAAAACCTGGTCCCTGCCGATATCCGCGTATTGGCTGGGGTCCATGGCCCCGAACATCCCACTCAGCTGACCGGCGTTCAGGTCCAGGGCCTGGCCAAAGTCCATACCCTGGAACATGCCCAGGGCGCTTTCGGCGTCCATAAACTGGAAGCTCTCGCGCTGCATTGCCTGGGCGGCCTGGAATAGCTGGCTGGGATCGAATTCTCCTATCTGCTGGTGGTCCATGGCGCCGAACATGCCGGCTAGCTGGTCGCCTTCCAATCCCAGTGCCGACTCGAAACCCATGTTGGCCATCATGGCATTGGCGCTTTCGGCGTCCATGAACTGGAAGTGATCGCCCTGCATCGCCTTGGCGGCTTCGAACATCAGGGTGGGGTCAAAACCCGCGATCTGATCATGGTCCATGGTCCCGAACATGCTGGCCAGGTTGTCTCCTCCCATGGCAACCGCCTGGTCGAATCCCATATTGTTAAAGGCTTGGAAAATCTCATCCTTTCCTATACCAGCGTACTGGGTGGGGTCCATGGCCCCAAAGATCCCACCCAACTGGTCGGCGTTCAGTTCCAGGACCTGGCTGAAATCCATACCCTGGAACATGCCGAACGCGCTGTCGGCGTCCATCAACCGGAAGTTCTCGCCCTCCATATGCTGGGCCGCCTCGAAGAGCTGCTCGGCGCCCAGTCCAAGGATGTGTCTGTCATCCATCGCGCCGAACATGGCCGCCAGTTGGTCTCCCTTCAATTCCAGGGCTTGGGCGAAATCCATGCCCTGGAACATGCCGAAGGCGCTGTCGGCGTCAAGGTTTTTATAATGATCGGCATCCATGGCCTTGGCCGCGTCGAATAGCTGGCCGGGGTCGAACCCCTGGACCTGGTTGAAGTCCATGGCGCCAAACATGCCGGCGATCTGCGTCCCGCCCAGCTCCAGGAACTGGCTCGGGTCCATGGCCTCGAACATGCCGAAGACGGCTTCTTTACCCAGGTCCTGGAAGCCCCTCTGGTCCAGGTCTGAGGCCAGACCAAAGGAGAAATCGCCCCCTAAGCCAATGAAGTCTTCGGGCTTAAAGCCGGCGGCCTGGTCAAAGGCCGTCAGCGCGCCTGCGTCCCTGACCTCGAAAGTGAACCCGCCCTCCAGTACAAAGCCCGTGTTGGGGTCAAATATCTGCCCCGTATTGGGATCTATGAACTGGACCTTGCTCTCGTCTAAGAATTGGCCTGTGGTGGGGTCGAGAAAAGTGGTTGCCTTCACGTCGAAGAATCCACCGGTGCCCGTGCTGGGATCGATTATCTGGCCTGTATTCGAATCTATGAATTGGCCGGTGTGCTCCACGGTGCCAGCGGTAGATTGCGTTGGGTCCTGCGTCGGGTCCTGTGTCGGATCATGTTCGGTGGCCGACACCGTGGGCACGGCGTTGCCTGTGCCAAACTGGGTGAATATGCCAAACATGGCAACCAAAACGACGACTACAGTAGCCAGAGTCATTGTTCGTATCATTTCACGTCTCCGGTGATCCTAGTTCGATGCAGATTAAGACTGGCAGGCGAAGGTGTCCAGAAGTCTGTCGAAGCGTATCTGGACCAGGGTGGCGTCGGTCCCTCTCATGGTTAGGGTGAACGCCGTGTCCGTATCCCGGCAGATCCAGCTTCCGATCAGGCCGCCTGTGACGGCGCCGGAGCTTTCCACGGCCCGGTACCCCAGAAACACACCCGGTTCTCCGCTGGTATTGATCTCGCCGTCCTGCAGCCTTTCAAAGGTAGCGTCGGGTTGGCCTTGGCCAAGTAGATCGTAGGTCGTATTCACCAGAGCCAGCACATCGTTGTCGTCCCGGGCAAGCCAGGACAGGAGGGCGTTAACATCTCCCAGGCCCAAGCTGATCAGGCCCTGGATTGGGTTGGGTTCTCCGGCCTTCACTATGACAGCTCCCCGGTCCAGCTCAAGGCTAAAGCCGAATTCATCGTAAGTAGTGGCTACCGCCGGTGTGGGCTCCGGCGTCGCGGTCGGCTCCGGTGTCGCCGTCGGTTCCGGCGTCGCGGTGGGTGCCGGCGCTGGAGTTGGCACAGTGGTGGCGGTAGGCATTGGGGTGGTGATCGGTATCGGAGTCGCGGTTGGTCCCACAGTGGCTACCGGAACCGCTGTCTCCGTTGGCGCCGCGGTGGGCACGGCTACGGCGGTGGCGTCAGCTACCACAGTGGGATTCGCGGGGACCGTGGTGGCTGTCGCCTCTCCGCCGCAAGCGGCGAGGACGAGGGCAGCAGCCAACGGAATGAGTATTGCTCCCCGTATCCGAAACATTTTCACGCTGGCGATCTCCTTTCCGTTCCCGATTCTGGTGGTGGATTTCCGGTGTGCAGAGGCTCAACCGACGGCTTCAGCACCGATGACACACGCCAGAAGAGTGTATTAAGGCCCCCAATTAATGTCAACGTCGCGGGGGCCAGCGGTTGCATATTTTTCGTCATTTAATACGGCCGGGATTCCTGGAAATGAGCGGTTGCCAGCGCGTGTAGGAGGGCCCATCCGGGTCCCATCGTACAAAAAGAATACGAGCAGGCGATCACGGCGCGGGCAGTCCTATGTCCCAATGGTTACACCAACCGGCCGGGCCATGCCTGCCCTGCAATGCCTGCCCTGCTATGTAATAGGAAATCCACCCATGTCAATCAAGGTGTGCTTCCCCTGTTGGGCGGTCTAGTGAATGCCCATGATGTTGCTATCGGGCTGGACGGCCGGACTGAACGGCCAAAGTTTACACACGGCGGTCTGGGTTTTGTTACTCCAGATCGGGATCGCTCACCGGACCCAGCCTAGCCCAACTGTAGGGGGTCGATATGTTCTGGTTCAAGGAGTGTCCCCGTTGCTCAGGTGACCTGTATGCCGATCATGACCAGTATGGGCCGTACATCACCTGTGCTCAGTGTGGATTCAGCAAAGACCTGGTTCAGAACGGAGAAGCGCAGATCGCTATCACCTCCGAAGCGGTCCCAACGCCTTTGGTACCCCATTCAACGGGTGGCAAGCGGCGCCGCATGTCTCATGGCGGACGTCACTTTGCCTCAACCCTTGCCAAGGCTAAACGGGCCTTAACCGAAGCCGCCTGAGTCCTCCTTCGATCTCGGCCTCGGTCTCATTCCCGAGGTAACCCCCTCGGCTGGCCGTCCATAACAATCGGGTGGCCCTGCCAGGACTATCCGTCCGCGTGTGCCATAAGTCCCTACGTGCACACGCGGACTTCGGCCATCGCTTTTTTCTCCTCACCACACCTTGCCATACCCCACCCCCCATGCCCTGTGGTAATATTGTGTCGCCTTGGAATACAGGCATAGGGCAGCAGTAAGCCGCCCCGGGTAGGCCTGACGATCGCCGGGATGGCGCAAGTCTCCGGCCCCGGAGCGTGGGATTAGCAGGAGCGTGGCTTTACAGGAGGTAGAGGTGGGATGAAAGCACTAGAGGGCATCAGTGTGCTGGATCTGACGCGGGCCCTGGCGGGCCCTTTCTGTTCCCTGATGCTGGGGGACAACGGCGCCGATGTGATCAAAATCGAGATACCCGGCACGGGGGACGACACCAGGAGTTGGGGGCCGCCGTTTATTCAGGGCGAGAGCGCCTACTATCTGTCCATCAACCGCAACAAGCGCAGCCTGACACTGAACTTGAGAGACCCCAAGGCCAAGGATATCTTTCTCAAGATGGCCGCCAGCGCCGACGTGGTGCTGGAAAACTTCACCCCGGGCGTCATGTCCCGCTTTGGCCTGGATTACCAGGCGGTGAAGGCCGTCAATCCCAAGATCGTTTACTGCTCGATCTCCGGATTTGGCCAGGACGGCCCATACCAAAGCCGTCCGGCCTATGACCAGATCATGCAGGGGCTCAGCGGGATCATGAGTATCACCGGAGAGCCCGACGGTGAGGCTCAAAAGGTGGGACTGGCGATCACCGACATAGGCGCCGGGATGTGGGCCGCCTTCGGCATAATGGCGGCGTTGCGGCACCGGGAGATCGGGGGTGAAGGGCAATACATCGATATATCCATGCTGGACGCCCAGGTTGCCTGGCTCACCTACCAGGCAGCCTACTTCTTTGCCAACGGGGAGGCTCCTAAACGGTTGGGCGGCGCCCATCCAACCCTGGTCCCCTACCAGAGCTTCATGTGCAAGGACGGCAAATACATCAATGTGGCGGTTGGCTCCGAACGCATATGGGGGCGGTTTTGCGAGGGCATCAATCGGGTGGACCTGCGGGAGGACCCGGATTATGCCGGCAATAGCGACCGGGTGGCAAACCGGGAGAAGCTGGTCCCAATGCTGCAGGAGCTGTTCCTGACCCGCCCGGTGCAGGACTGGGTGGGTCAACTACAACAGTTCAACGTGCCATGTGGGCCAATCAACGACATCGCGGACGTATTCGCCGATCCCCAACTGCTGCACCGCCAGATGTATGTGGAGATGCCCCATCCAACACTGGGCACCATCAAGCAGACCGGTCTCCCCATCAAGTTCTCCCTAACGCCCGGCGGGTTGGACCGGCATCCGCCGCTGCTGGGCGAGCACAACCAAGAGATACTGGAGAACCTGGGCTACTCGGAAGCCGACATCAAACAGTTGGCTGAAGAAGCCGTCATCTGAGGCGAACCAGGGTATTTCCAGGGTGATCCGAACCTGATCAGTTCCTTCCCAGTGGCAGCCGCCGCATGCTTGACCCATCCCTTGCCGGCGTGTTGCCGGTATAATTGGTACCGTCTATGGTGGATGGACCCATGGCGGTCAAGGAGGTTTAGGTTCCATGGATCTAGGGTTGAGGGACCGGGTGGCCATCATTGGTGGCTCCAGCCGTGGTATCGGCCGGGCCATCGCGATGGCCTTCGCTCAGGAAGGGGCCAGCGTGACCATCTGCGCCCGCACCGAGGCGGACCTGAGGCGGACGGAGATCGAGCTTGCCCGCATCGGCTCCCAACACCACGTGCTCGCCATACCCGCGGATCTGTCTGATTCCCGAGATATACGCAGGGTGGTCCGGGACACCATAAACCGCTTCGGCCAGGTGGGCATCATGGTGACCCACGTGGGCTTTGGACCTCCGGGACGGTCCTCGGAATTCAGCGACGAGACGATCATGGAGGCCATGGAGCAGAACTTCCTCAGCGCCATCCGCCTGACCAGGGAAGTGACGCCTTACATGAAGCAGCAGCGTTGGGGCCGCATCGTCCACCTGCTGCCCATACTGGCCAGACGGCGGTCCGACGGAACGGCCCTGTCCGCCTCCAGCCAGCTCGCCCTGGTTGGCTACTCGAAGATGTTGGCCAACGAGCTCGCGCCCTTCAACATCACCGTGAACAACGTGATGTGCGGCCCTATCCAGACCGCCTTCCTGAATAGCGTACTGGAGTCACGGGCGCAGGAAGGCGGCCGCAGCGCCCAGGACCTGGAGCGCGAGACGGTGGCCGACATACCTATGCGCCGCCTGGGAAAGCCGGAGGAGGTGGCGGCCCTGGTTGCTTTCCTGGCCTCCGACCGGGCTACCTATATGACCGGAACCAGCGTGGTCATAGATGGCGGCATGCTCCAGACCATGAACACTTGACCTATAATTTGGACCAAACAAGGGACGAAGCAAGCATGCAATCGCCTCTCGTGCAGCCTTCCATCTTTCCGGCGGCCCAAGCCTTCCTCCGCCAGGAGGGCTTGCCGGGATGGCTGATCTACGATTATCGCCACTCCAATCCAATCTTCTGGCAGGCAGTGACCCCCTCGGGCCACGTCACACGCCCGTGCTTCCTTTATGTGCCCGCGGACGGTACGCCGCTGTTGCTGGTGCACCATGTGGACGCCGGCAAGTTCGCCCGATCGGGCATCCAACTCCATGTCTATCAAGGCCGGGAAGACATGATCGGTCTATTGGGTCAAGCCCTTTCCGGCGCATCCCGGGTGGCCATGGAATACTCTCCCCAGAACCTGCTTCCCCGGGTATCCAGGGTGGACGCTGGCACCGTTGAGCTGGTGCGGAGCCTGGGCGTGGAGGTGGTTTCCTCGGCGGACCTGATGCAGTACGCCACTCAGCGGTGGTCGTCTAAGCAGTTGGCGGACCACTGTAACAGCGCCGCCAAGCTGGGGGAGATAGTAAACGAGGCTTTCCAGTACACCGCCGCCCAACTGGCGGAAGAACCCACCGAATTCCAGGTGGCCGAGTTCATCCGGCGTCGCTTTCGCCAAGAGGGTCTGGAAACCCCCGACGGCCCGATCGTGGCAGTCAACGCCCACAGCTCCGACCCACATTATGAGCCCATGGAGCAGGGTAGCAGCGTCATCCAGGCAGGCGATTGGCTGCTGATCGACCTATGGGCTCGGTCGGTCAACTCCCATTCCGCTCCCTTGGATAACGGTCAAGAGAGCGTTTTCGCCGACATAACCTGGGTCGCTTACGTGGGCGACGCGGTCCCGCCCATCCACCAGGAGATTTTCGACATCGTCATCGGGGCACGCGATGCGGCCCTGGCGTATCTGGAAGACTCTTTTCGCCAGGGTTTGGACGTCCAGGGCTGGCAGGCCGACGCCGTGGCCCGAGATTACATCTCCGCGAAAGGATACGGCCAATACTTCACCCATCGCCTGGGCCATAGCATCGGCAACGAAGTCCACGGCGACGCGGTGAACCTGGACGGGTGGGAGACCCATGATACCCGCCGCATCATTCCGGGTATCGGATTTTCCATCGAGCCGGGTATCTATCTGCCCGAATTCGGTGTCCGCTCGGAGATAGACGCCTACATGTCGGAGAATGGACCTTACGCCACCTCGCCGGTGCAGCGAGAGGTGGTGTTGATCCGGTAAGCAAAAACGGACTAACCTTAAAAGAGGACTCATGACTGAGCAAAAGATAGGCCAGAAACTCACGGAACCCGGTCCGGTATCCCCCAAATACCTGTGGCACGCCGGCGAGCTTGTGGAATGGGACCAGGCCACGGTCCATGTCTCCATGCTGGGCTGGACCGCCATCTCCGCCGTCTTCGAGGGGATCCGGGCCTACTGGGACCCGGACCGGCAGGAGCTACACATATTCCGGCTTGACGCCCACCTGAAACGCCTGTTCCAGTCCATGAAGATCATGAGGATGACCTCGCCCCATTCCAAGGAGGAGCTGACCCAAGCCCTCTCCTCCCTGCTGCGGGCCAACGAATATCAGGGCGACGTGTACATACAGCCCCTGGCCTATTTCGCCGGCGGCATCCCCGGTTACCTGGCCGTCCTGGAGCAGCCGGGTGTTGTGCTTATGACCAGCCGGCCGGCCCCCTCGAATCTTACTTCCTCAAAGGTCGCCCACTGCAACATCAGTAGCTGGTCACGCATCTCGGACAACGTGATGCCGCCCCGGGCCAAGGCCATCACCAACTACCAGAACAGCCGCTATGTTTCCACCGAGTCGCGCATCAACGGCTACGACTTCGGCATCATTCTGAACCAGGACGGGAAGGTGTCCGAAGCCAGCTACGCCTGCATCTACATCATCCGGGACGGGGTGGCCATCACTCCGCTGATCAGCTCGGGCATCCTGGAGAGCATCACCAGGGACTCCTTGAACCGGCTGCTGGAGGAGGAATTGAAAGTGCCGGTGGTGGAGCGGGAGTTGGAACGGACCGAGCTTTACATCGCCGACGAGGTGTTCATCTGCGGCACCTCAGTGGAGATACAGGGTGTGGGCAGCGTGGACCGGTACCAGGTTGGCGACGGACAGGTAGGTCCCATCACCGCTCGCCTGCAGAGCCTCTTCAACCAGATAGTGCGTGGAGGGCATCCCGGCTATGCCGACTGGTGCACGCCGGTGTATCAAGACCAGAAAACCCCAGTCTAGAGGCCCGGCATTAAGAACTTAAACCAGGAGTCGAAACATGGAATTCTCGCTGGCCTACGAAATGCAGCGGCCGACCCGCGACGACCATGCGGTGGTCAAGGAGACCATCGAGCAATGCATCCTGGCCGACCAGATGGGCTTCGATGCGGTTTGGTTCGTGGAGCACCACTTCCTGACCACCTTCTCCATGTCTCCCTGCCCCGAGATAATCCTGACCGCCATCGCCGCCCAAACCGAGCGCATCAGGCTGGGCTTCGGAGTGGTCATCCTCCCCTACCACCATCCCGTGAGAGTGGCCGAGCGGATAGCCATGCTGGACCACATATCCAACGGACGGGTGGAGTTTGGCACCGGGCGCTCCGCGCCCTACGAGCAGACGGGCATGGGCATCGATCCCCAGGACACCCGCGAGATGTGGGAGGAGTCCCTGACCATGATCCCCAAGATCTGGGAATCGGAGATGTTTTCCTATGAGGGCAAGTTCTGGAAAGTGCCGCCGCGAGAGGTACTGCCCAAGCCCTACCAGAAGCCCCATCCACCCATCTGGGTCGCCGCCTTGCAGCCCGCCACCTACGCCATCGCCGCCCAGAAAGGCATCGGCGTCATGTCCCTGGGGGTAAATGCCCCTTCTGTGATGGAGGAGCACATAAAAGCCTACCGCGCCGCCATCAAGGAGGCCGTTCCGGTGGGCGGCTTCGTCAACAACAAGTGGCTCACATCCTGCTTCGGATACTGCGCCGAGGATGACCGGGAGGCCAAGGAGCTGTGCGCCAGGTCGCTGAAGACCTTCTTCGGTCCCGGCCGCCCCTACGTGCAGGACCAGAAAGACGTGTACACCCACCTTCTGGAACAGTGGGGCGGTATCCCGGAACACCTGGTGCAGAACTTCTCCCGTTATGTGGACGTCAAAGAAACCACCAACGGCTCGGTGACCCAGTTCGATCTGTCGGGCGGCAGCGCCCTGGCCCAGCGCATCTGGGAGGAGTTCGACGCCGAGACCATCTGCGAACGGGCGATAATCGTGGCGGGGGACCCGGAAAGCTGCATCAAGGCCATCAAGATTCACGAAGCAACCGGGGTCGACCAGATACAGTTCCTGATGGCCACCGAGACGGTGCCCCACGAGCAGGTCATGAAGTCCATCGAGATGTTCGGCAAGCACGTCATCCCAGCCTTCAAGAAAGCCTAGGACCCGGCCTGCTGAGGCCATTTCAAAACCATGTGCGATCCCATTGTGGGTCCTTCGACAGGCTCAGGACGAACGGGAAAGAGGCCTCGTTCTGTTCGTCCTGAGCCCTTCGGCTCCGCTCTGGACAGGCTTGTCGAACCACATCTGAAATGGCTTCCAGGGTAGCCGGGCAGGGTACCTTTGGCGGCAGCCGTGAGATCCGCCACCGGACCTTGAGGAAGGTGCTTGTGGGAAAGATAATCGGTGTGTTGGCGCCGGCGGTCTTAGCCGCCACGACAATGTTGCTGGTGGCCGCCTGTGGCGGAGACACCGCAACTTCGGGGTTTCAAGAGCTGCTGGAGGTCATCCCCGACACCGCGGAAACTCGGGGCTATGTCCTGCTCAACGACTATCAGCGGTTCCGGGAAACCTTCGACATCCAGCTTCCCGGGCCCGAGGCCGGCGAAGAGGCCCTGATGGACTACCTTTTGCGGCCCCTGGACATGCCCCTATGGGTCACAGGCCCCTTTATCAGCGGATATGGTCCAACCTCGCTCCAGGCCTTGGATAGACGCCGGTACCTGGGTTTCGACATTCAAGACGTCCTTCGCAGTGCGGAAGCCGGTCTGCCACCGGGGGTGCTGGAGGTAATACAGGGCGATTTCGATCCCGGCCTCACTGCGCGGGCCTTGACGGCGTGCACCGAATGTGAAACCCCGGAGGAAGATGAACGGAACGGTATCAAGTTTTATAGCTGGGGAGAAGACTTGGCGGTCGACGTCAAGAAGCGTTTTGCACCACCAGCTTTTGACCAACTAGGCAGGGGCGGCCGGATCGCCGTCCTGGACGGGTATGTCTTCAGGACAGTGGAATCGCCGGGGATGAGAAGGCTCATCGACACCAGCGTGGGACGCGGGGACTCACTGGCCGATGTGGAAGATTTCCGGCTTCTAGCGGCTGGACTGGACGAGCTGAACGCCTACAGCGGGATTTTAACCGGCCAGACCCAGAGTTTCGATGAAGCCCTTACGGTTCTCTTGGCAGACAGTGCCTTCACCCAAGAAGATGTGGCCCGGCTGAGGGCTAGGATGGAGGAGGAACTCTTGCTACTGCCTTACGACGCTTTCGCCACGGGCGCGGGGAGGGATGACCGGGGGCAGTACATGGCGGTGGTCCTGGTCCACTCCAGCGAGGGGGCTGCCGAGGAGAACGTGGAATTGCTCCGCCGGCGCATCGAGGAAGCCCAAAGCCTGTGGATAGGCCGGCCCTGGAGCGACTTTATTGAGGAAATGGATATCCGCTCCGACGGGGTGGTCCTACTGGGCAAGCTGTGGGGGGAACGCACTGTAAATCTTTGGCTGCAATTTATATTCAATCGGGACCCATTGTTGCTCCACGAGTAACAACGGGAAGCCCTCTTTCAGCCCTTCTCCATCTTCTTGGCTTCCTGCCAGAAAGTCTCCTTCTCCGCCAATGGTAGCGCGGCGAAGTCGAGACCACGGCCGGCGGCCAGCTCCTCCATCCGCTTGTACCTGGTTGCGAAGCGGCGATTGGCCTGGCGCAGGGCGTCTTCGGCGTGGATATCAAGCCACCGAGCAAGGTTAACCAGGACGAAGAAAACGTCGCCCAGCTCCAGGACCTTCTCCTCGTGGGTGGCTGCCTGCCTTAGCTCCTCCACCTCTTCCACCAATTTATCCAATACTCCGGACACCTCTTCCCACTCGAAACCGGCGTGGCCCACCCGGTCCTGCAAGAGCTGGGCATGGGTCATGGCCGGCAGGTCCTTGGGGATACCTTCCACGGGGGATTTCCTTTCCCCCTTCTGCTCCCGCTCGGCCTGCTTGATCTTCTCCCAGTTGCGCTCCACCTCGCGAGCGTCGGCGGCGGTTTCATCGCCGAAAACGTGGGGATGGCGGCGCACCAGCTTGCCGTTGATCTGGGTCAATACCTGGGCCAGGTCGAACTCGCCCGCCTCTTGGGCGATCTGGGTATGGAACGCGACCTGCACCAACAGGTCGCCCAATTCCTCGGACAGCGCGCCGGGGTCTTCGGCGTCGATAGCCTCGAGCACCTCGTAGGACTCCTCCAGCAGGTTGCGTTTCAATGAGCTGTGGGTCTGCTCCCGGTCCCAGGGGCAACCCCCCGGCGCGCGGAGTATCTCCACGATGCTCATCAGGGTGTCGAACCTGCCAAGCTCTTCATCTGAATACTGGGGGGGATCCTCTCGTTTTGGCATGGTGGGATTATATTCTTGCCACGGGTTGCTTAACAAGGTTCATGGGTGCTACCTTGATTCCAAAGAGGGGGAACATGACTCGACTCGCGCGGTTCACGGCTGTCCTTTTTGTCCTCTCGGTTCCCCTGTTCCTGATCTCCAACAGCGTCATCTGGGCGCTCAATTCCCCCGGCGTCTACAATGGGGGATTTGAGAAATACGGCGTCTCCAGGACAACCGGCATCGAGCAGGAAAACCTGCGCCAAGTTGGCGCCGATCTTCGAAGGTTTTTCAACACGCGCGGGACCCTGAGTGTGCAGGCCGAGGTCCGCGGGGTGGAGCGGGACATATTCAATCCACGGGAGATCCTGCACATGCGCGACGTCAAGCGGTTGGTGTGGCTGGTCTACGGGGTAGCAACGCTGTCCGGGGTTTTTCTGCTGCTTTTCACGGGAGTAGGGGTCATGTCCCGGCCGAGGTTTCCAAGGGAAGTCACGAAGCTATGTATCTGGGGTGGAGGGCTCACCATAGGTCTGGTGGCGGCGATCGGGCTCTTCGCCCTGGTGGGATTTGACGCCTTGTTCCTGAAGTTCCACCAGCTCAGCTTTTCCAACGACCTGTGGCAGCTGAATGAGCGGGATTACCTGCTACTGTTGTTTCCCCAGGATTTCTGGCTCGACGCCACGATCTGGGTAGCAACACGGGCCGTGGCGGGGGCAGCGCTGCTCATGGCCGTATTCGGAGGCTATCTGGCATACCAACGATGGACGGATCGGAGAGCGGCACCGGACCCGGTGGGCACGGCTGATCTGGGGTAGCCGGCGATCTAAGGGCCGCAGCCGCAGCCTCCGCCGCAACATCCGCCGCCGCCCATGGGTGGAAGCGGTCCAAAATCGCTGCTACCCGCAAGCTCGCCCCCCGAGATGGAGGCGAAGACGGAGATGGCGCGGCGCGCCGGCTGTTCGCATACCGGGCAATCGCTGCCCTCGGAGTTCATTGGCTGCAGCCTTTCAAAGTTGTTTCCGCAAGTGGGACAATGATACTCGTACACAGGCATGTTTGGCGCCTTCCTATCTATCAGTTCGCGTTCGGACAGTAACTTCTATCTGACCGGATGGACCCTTGAGTATCCGTCCGGCCTACTGAATCTACCCGATTTTAACCCAGTGGTCAAGAAGTGCCCGCTCACGACTTCGGCGCGTTTGGGGGCGCGGCACCCCATGATGATCTAATACTAGGAGTTGCAGGCCATAATCTCGACGGTGCGAACCTGGGCGTCCCACCTCCACACGCTTGATTCATGGAGAGCTTACCCCAACTACCGGTTGCTCTGGGCCGGCAATTTTTGCGCCAACAGCGCCCAGTGGATCCAGCTACTGACCGTGGGCTGGCTGGTGCGCGACCTCACCGCCGCCGACTCCTCGTCGGGTCTTCTGGTGGTTACCGTGGGAGGGATCAGCACCCTCCCGGTCCTGTTCGTGGGACCTTGGGCCGGTGTTCTTGGCGACAGGTTCGACCGCCGGAAGTTGGTCATGGCGACCCAGTCGATCATGGCCGTAACCGCCCTGCTGTTCGCCCTGATGGTACGGTTGGAGTGGGTAAACTGGGGTCACGCCTACGCTTACGTTCTGCTGGGGGGAATATCATTCTCCATCACGCTGCCTTTGCGTCAAGCCCTGATCGCAAACACCGTACCGCCACAGGCCTATGCCAACGCCTACGCCGCCAATTCGCTGACCATCACGGCGTCCCGCATAATTGGCCCATTTGTGGGTGGACTGCTCATAACGACGCTGGGATTCGCCTGGAACTTCACGCTAGAAGCCGCGCTCTACGCGGCCGCGGCGCTGGCCCTACTGCCCATGAAAACCCCGTATCAGCAACCGGCCAACACCTCTACACGGCTATCACCCTTGGCCAGCCTGAAAGAGGGGCTGCGCTACGTCTGGCAGGGACAACGGGTAATCTTCTACCTCATAATGCTAGGACTGATTCCCAACGTGGTGCTCCATCCTGTATGGTTTCTATTGCCCTTGTTCACCACCCAAGCTTTACATCGGAGCGCAGACGTAGGTGGATACCTCTTGGCGGCCACCGGCTTCGGCGGAATGTTAGCAGCGTTGGTCATAGCCTCGGTGGGTTTTGTTTTCAAGAAAGGGGTAGTGTGCCTTACAGCCATACTGGTCAGCGCCTTCTGCGTTATACTGTTCGCATACGCCCACTGGCTGGCAGCCGCCTTAATATTGATGATGGCCATGGCATTCGCTCAGGCCACCTTCCGCACCGGGAGCAGCACACTGGTACAGCTCCTGACTCCCGACACTCTCCGTGCGCGAGTCACCAGCCTCACCCAGTACAATATCGGGTTCGTGGTGCTCTCCAGTTTGGCCATAGGATGGTTGATAGATCTAACGACCTTGACCACCGCGATCACGGTGGTGGGGGCTATGGGGTTGGTCCTAGGCCTCTTCGCCTGGTTCACCCTTACCGTGATCCATGACTTAGAATAGCCCCCGCCGCAATCACGCAATCAGAGGGACCCGTTCTTGCTCCAAGCTATCAGACAAAGCCCTAACTACAAGTGGTGGGCCTTCACGGCGATCGGTATCGGCACCTTTATATCGGTTGTAGACACCGGCAGCGCCATGGTGGCGCTACCTGACATTGAAAGACATTTCAATACCGATCTGGCCACCGTCCAGTGGGTCGTCGTGGGATATGCTCTGGCTATCAGCGTCCTGCTCTTGCCCATGGGGCGCCTGGGCGACATAGCGGGCCGGAAAAAAATATACCTCATCGGGTTAGTTATCTTCGTCCTGGCGGCAGGCTTGGCGGGCGCTTCCCGGTGGATCAACCTCCCAACTCTGATTGGAGCCAAGGTCCTGCAGGGCGTAGGTTCGGCCATGCTGCAGGCCACCGGAATGGCGATCCTGATCACCATATTTCCGCCCCATGAGCGAGGCAAAGTCTTGGGTAGCCAGCTCAGCGTCGTAGGCGGCGGCGCCGTTGCCGGACCGGCCTTGGGCGGATTTCTCGTCAGCTTCTGGGGCTGGGAGTGGGTATTTCTGATCCATGTGCCGGTGGGGATCGTTACCATCGCGCTAACGTTCCTTCTGTTGGAGGGCGGCCAGGGGGTGCGGCGGTCCTTTGATTGGCCAGGGGCAGTCCTATCCGCCGCAGCACTGCTGATGATTCTACTGGTGGCCGGTTACGGCGACCGGGCCGGCTGGACCTCCCTCACCATCCTGGGGGGAGCGGCGGGCTCCATCGCCTTGGTGGCAGCCTTCATCTGGTGGGAGCTGAGGACCGCTTCACCCATGCTTGAACTGCGCCTGTTCAAACGTAAGCTGGTGGCCCTGGGAGTCGCGGCAGGATGGATATCCTTCCTGGGCTCGTCGGCGTCCCGGTTCATGATGCCCTTCTACCTCCAACGGGTGTTGCTTTACAGCCCAAAGGAGGTGGGCCTCATCATGATTCCCGCGGCCGTCTGCATGGTCGTGGTGGGTCCGCTCAGCGGCCGTTTGTCGGACAGGTTCGGATGGCGCATCATGACGGTTGGGGGCCTGGCCGTGGGGGCCGCCGCCTGGTTGGTGCTGGCCACAAACCTGTCCCAGGATACGTCGCTGACCCTGATAATCGCCATGTTAATGGTGCAGAGCTTCGCCCTTGGGATGTTTTTCACGCCCAACGACAGTTCCATCCTCAGCGCGGTGGACCGTTCCAGCTACGGAGTAGTCTCGGCGCTGAACCAGCTGACCCGCAACTCGGCCAACGTCACCAGCATCGCCATGGCCACCACCGTGATCGTCACCACCATGGGCGTCAAAGGGGTCGAACCCAGCCTGGACGCGGTTGATGCGGTCTCGCCGCTGGTCGCCGAGGCGTTCTTGGCCGGTTTACGAATGGCTTTCCGGCTAATGGCCGGGGTTTTGATCGTGGGCGTGGTCATCGCCATCATTCGCGGAGAACGGGCGGAGCAGCCGCCGGCGGCGGCGGAACGGGCTCGGCTGAGGGAATCGGCGCCAGGAGATTCCGGCGGTTAGCGAAGGTGTCCCGGAGACCCTTGACACCTTTCCGGCCAGGTGTCAGACTACCCGTGGCTCGTCAGGCTCTGGGCCGTCGCCTGCGGGCCTGGTCAATACACCCCAGACGGACTAACAGGAGGATAGAATGCCCGAGGTTAAGATAGTGGTTCGGTCCAGCGGTCCCTTACGTGTATATGGGCCCTTTGAGCTGGAAGACCCCGACGGCAAGACCTTTACGTTGCCCGACGGGCAATGGGTGTCGTTGTGCCGCTGCGGCGCTTCCAACAACAAACCCTACTGCGACACTTCCCACCGGGAATGCGCGTTCGAAGCCGATACCAAAGCCACTTAGAACTGCGATCTGCCACAGTTACAGGGTCTCAGCCTGGAGGCCGCTACATGCTCGGTGCACACGACTCAGGGGCGAGGTAGACCTCGCCCCTGCCCGTTTGGGCCGAATAGCCAAGCCACCAGCCCTAACACCCGTTCACTGCGCCGCATCAGCTACGGTTATTGCCCAAGCGCCAACCCCGTAGGCCTCTTACCTGGGCGTCATCGCGGCCGGTACAGTGTCTTGATCGCCCGGACCGATGCCAGCCGCTCCTCGGCGATCCGGTCGGCCGCCCGGGCCGTGGAGATCTCCTCCTGCCGGGAGACCTGGATCACCCGGCCCATCAGCTCATAGATACGCTCTGTTTTCTCCCGGGCCAGGTCCCGGTTGTAGGCGCTGCCGATCTCCGCCGAGAGGTTGATTATGCCTCCGGAGTTGATCAGGTAGTCAGGAGCGTATAGGATCCCACGCCGCTTTAGCTCCTCCCCATCCTCCTCGGTCTCCAACTGGTTATTGGCGCCACCGGCAACCACCCGGGCCTGGAGCCTGGGGATTGTGTTCTTATTAAGAGAACCACCCAGGGCGCAGGGAGAAAAGATGTCGCATGCCACGTCGTAGATCTGCTCCGGTTCGACCACCTCAATACCCATGTCCCGCGCCCGGTCCAGGGCATCGTCGAAGACATCGGTCACCACAAGATGGGCATCCTCTTTAAGCAGGTGGTGAGCGTATTGAAAGGCTACCTTGCCAAACCCCTGTATGGCTATCTTCTTGCCGTTCAGAGAGTCGGACCCCCAAACTTCCCGGGCGCAGGCTTTGAGGCCCATGTAGACGCCCAGGCCGGTCATGATGGAGGTGTCGCCGCTACCACCGGCGGATGTGGGCAGCCCAACCACGTGTTTCGTCTCCTGCCGGATGTACTCCATGTCCCGGCCCGTGCTGCCAACGTCGGTGGTAGCCAGGAAGCGGCCGCCCAAGGTGTCTACGAATCGGCCGAAAGCCCGCATCATGGCCTCGGTTTTCTGCGTGCGTGAATCAGCGATGATCACCGCCTTGCCGCCGCCCAGGGGCAGGTCCGCGGCCGCCGCCTTGTAGGTCATGGCCCGGGCCAGACGCAAGGCGTCCCAGATCGCTTCCTCATCGGTCTCGTAATTCCAGATGCGCGTGCCCCCGCAAGCCGGTCCCAATGTGGTGTCGTGGATGGCGATTATGGCTTTGAGGCCCACCGCGGCATCGGAGTACATGGCCAGCTGCTCGTAGCCTTTTTTGCCCATGTAGTCGAAGATCTCCATCGGCTGGAACCTCCTGCAAAGATTGTCCGGTAGTCATCGCCGGTTAGATACGGTACCGATTACTTAGATTCAAACTGTGGCATGGGGATTCCGCTCGGCGCTTAATTTCGTATTTCATACGCCCTACTCAATTATAAACTCCCCCGGCCTTTGAGCGCATGGACACTGAGGGGTATAATCAGTTGCAGCCTGAACCCGCAGGCCGATATCGCAGGCCAATATCGCAGGTACGAGCGCAATCACGGCAGCGCCCCGACGCGCCGGGGCCAACTGTTTTTAGTTGAGGGGAGCAGAGATGACCACGAGCTATCCCAGCCCGCCGGACATGAACCTGGACCAGTCCAAATCCTATAGCGCCGCCATCCACACCAGCCAAGGCGTCATGAACCTGGACCTCTTCGCCTCGGAAGCTCCACTGGCGGTGAACAACTTCGTCTTTCTGGCCCGGGAGGGTTTCTACAACGGAGGTGGATTCCACCGGGTGATCAAGGGATTCATGATGCAGGGAGGTTGTCCGAAGGGGGACGGTACGG
>JADFJS010000008.1 GCA_022566155.1 Chloroflexota bacterium | reverse complement strand
GAGCACCCTCTTACGAGCAGATGCTCGAGATCGAGGCCGGGTTCAGCGCCCGTAGCGTTCTGGCCACTGGAGCACCCTCGTACGAGCAGATGCTCGAGATCGAGGCCGGGTTTGGCAATGGCAAGTTCCGAGTCATGGCGGTACCCTCCTACGAGCAGATGCTTGAGATCGAGGCTGGGCTTGACACCGGTGGTTCACTCGCCCTCGCCGTCAAGACTGGCTCGGACGAGTTCTCCTTCGAAAGCTTCATCAATGCCTAAGAACATGCCTCCACTGGTGCGTGTGGAAGCATAATTCCGAGGGCCGCCCTAGTGCATCGGGGCGGCCCTTTCTTATTTAGGTGTCTCGACCCTCTTGCTTTTGACTACCGGGTTTACCCCGGTAGTTTCGTTTTATTGGTAAGCGGCATGCCAAGGCCTGCCCGTGCCCCGCTCATTAACTTTGTACTATTCCCCTGGAAGCCCTGTTAATATAGTATGGATGGGGCCGCCTTTGCGGCGCCTTTGATTGCTTTAACCTGCTGTGAGGATCGGGCGGTGCTTGACGATTTCGTCATTATCCAAAAGCTAGTAGCTTCAATACTCGTAGGCTACTTGCTGGGTTCCATGCCATTTGCCTACGTTGCAGGCCGATTTCGAGGAGTGGACATCTTCTCCACCGGCTCCCGAACCGCCGGCACCGCGAACGTATTTTGGAACATCGGGCGCCGCACCGGTACCGGGGTTTTCATTGCCGATGTGGCCAAGGGTTCGGCTGCGGTTGTAATCGCCCAGCTGCTTGATGTATCGGGCCCGCTGGTCTTGCTGGCCGGGGCCGCTTCGGTCATGGGACATTGGAAATCGGTCTTCTCCGGATTCCGGGGGGGCGATGGCATGGCCACCTTGATGGGAGTGACCCTCGCGCTGGCGCCATCCCTGGCTATCCTGGGCTTCGTCGTCGGGTTTGCCGTGGTGCTGATCTTATGGCGGGCCACTTTCCGGTCCGGGTGGGGAATCTTTGCATGCTTCACGGCTATGCTGGTCCTGAGCCAGTATTACCAGATTGACCGCAACCTGGTACTGGGCCTGTCGACGCTGGCGTTCCTGGTGCTTTTGCGCAGCGTGGTGACCCGCCGGCGCCGGGCCCGCGCCCCTGAAGAAGACCTGGTTGTGGAAGGCGGGCTGGTGGAGGACATGGAGCCGTCGCCGGAGTCTGAAATAGGACCGGCGGCGCCAGAGAACCGCTGATTAACCGGTTCCCTCCCGGTTCTCAGAACGATTGTCTCCTTGTTGCTTGAGCTCGCGCAGCCTCAATACCCACGAAAGGTGTTCGTCTTGGGCCGCGTCTTCTCCCATCTCCGGAGAAAGCCTGATCGCCTCGTCAAGATGGGGCAGGCACCGGTCCAGGTCCCTCTGCTTGGTATACAGCCGGGCGGCGTTGAAGTGGGCGGCCGCAAATGTGGGATCGACGGTCAGCGCGGCCAGGTAATCCTCCAAGGCCTCCTCCAGCTTCCCCGAAGCCTCTAGGGCGGCTCCACGGTTGCTCAGCGCCTCCGAGAAATCGGGACGCAAAGTCATGGCCTGGCTGTAGTCTTCCAACGCTTTCGAATAATCCTCCAGGGCATCGAAAGCCAGACCCCGATTGTTCAGGGCCTCGGCGTCATCCGGCGTGAGCCTGATCACCTCAGAATAGTCGGCGATGGTTTCTTCTATGTTGCCCAGGTGGTAATGGGTCCGCGCCCGGTTGAAAAAGGCGTCGGCATTTTCCGGATTACATCGCAGCGCCTCGTCGTAGTCGCCCACCGCCTCCGGGTGCAACCCTAGCTCATCCCGTGAGGCGCCGCGGTTGAGGTAAGCGTTGGAGATGTCAGGGTTGAGGGCGACGACGCGGTCGAACTCCCCTACCGCCTCTTGGTGACGGTCCAATCGTGCCAGCACTACACCCCGGTTGTAGAACGCCTGGAGGTAGCTGGGATTCAATTCTATCGCCCTGGCGTAGTCCCCCAGAGCCAACTCGTGGTCTCCCAGGTCGTCGTTACCGTTGCCCCGTTGGTAGTGTGCCTCAGCCATTTGAGGCTCCCGCGCCAGGAGGGAGGTCAGCTCATCCACCGCTTCCCGATGCCGCCTCTCCCGTAGCAAAGTAAGACCCAAGTTGAACCTGGCCGCCGAGTCATCGGGACGCGTCTCCAGGATGCGCCGATAAACAGCGGTGGCATCGAGATAGCGGCCCACCGCGAAGCAACCGTTGCCATACACCAGATCAGCCGGCGCCGGGGACGACGCTTCCAGCTCGGCCAGTACCCGTTGAAGCTGGTCGCGGGTACCATCTCCCAGTCCCCTTCCGCGAGGCCGCGGAGTGAGCATGGTCAGCCCGATGCCGTTGTCCGCTAAAAGGCCGGCCAACTCGGCCAGCAAGCTTTCCCTTGGTTGCATGGATACCACATCCCGATCCCGCTCTAATAATCTTTCTTATACCAGGATATCACGGAAATTAACCCGTTTTCCTCGCGGCGTCGTTGCTGAATCTTGCCTTCCCGCTTACAATGTGTTCAATACAGAAGACTCACTACCGGAACACAAGATACCTATGTATTTGACGGGAGTTTGAAGTGACACAAGGGAGCCAACCGGCGGTAGTTCTATACACCCATCCCGATTGCGCCTTCTCGGCCGCGGCCAAGATGGAGTACCGCAAGAGCAAGGTAGAGTACCAGGAGATCGACGTTTCGCGAGAGCCCGACAAGATAGCCGATCTTCTGGAGTTGACCGGCGGCGAGCGAGTAACGCCGGTGATGGTGGAAAACGGACAGGTGATAATCGGTTTTAAAGGCGGCACTTGAGAGTTTTGAGCTTGGACCGGTCGGTCCTGATCAACCCTCAAGAGTTTCCGGAGAAGGCGCCCCGGAGCGCTTACTGACATCAGGTTCTTGTTGGCGCCGGTAACCCATGCTAGGATGCTGCCAAAGCGGAACGACAACGATAGAGTGAGGTTGGTAGGGATGGATAAAGACAAACAGGCAGCGTTGGAGATCGCCCTGGGGCGTATCGAGAAGGACTACGGAAAAGGCGCCATCATGCGCCTGGGCGAGATCAGCGACCGACTGGCCTCCGATGCGATCCCCACCGGCTCCCTGGCCCTGGATGTGGCCCTGGGCATCGGGGGTATCCCCCGAGGCCGGGTGACCGAGATCTTCGGTGCGGAATCGGCGGGCAAGTCCACCTTGGCTATCCACATCATGGCGGAGACTCAAAAGAAGGGTGGGATCGCCGCCTATGTAGACGTGGAGCACGCCCTGGACCCGGCTTACGCCGCCAACTGCGGCCTTAATATTGACGACCTCCTTATCGCCCAGCCGGACAGCGCCGAGCAGGCTCTAGACATCACCGAGCAGCTTGTCCGCAGCGGAGCTGTGGACGCGGTGGTGATCGACAGCGTGGCAGCCCTGGTTCCCCAGGCGGAGATCGAGGGCGATATGGGCGATTCCCACATGGGGCTCCAGGCCCGCCTGATGTCTCAGGCCCTGCGCAAGCTGACCTCCAGCATCCACAAATCCAACACCGCCGTGATATTCATCAACCAGCTACGCGAGAAGATCGGCGTAGTTTATGGCAATCCGGAAGTTACACCCGGCGGCCGCGCCCTCAAGTTCTATAGCTCGGTGCGCATCGACCTGCGGCGCATAGAATCCATAAAGCAGGGTCAGGAAGTAACAGGAAACCGGGTCCGGGCTCGGGTAGTCAAAAACAAGGTTGCGGCCCCCTTCCGCGTCGCCGAATTCGACATCATGTTCAACCACGGCATCAGCAAGATGGGCGATCTGTTGGAACTGGGTACCCTGCAGGGAGTGGTCAAAAAAGCGGGCGCATTTTATTCCTACGGGGAAACCAAGCTGGGCCAGGGAAGGGAGAACTCCAAGGAATTCCTGACCCAACACCCGGAGATTGCCGATTCTATCGAGAACCGCATCCGCAACCCATCCCCAGCCGACGATCAGCCGCCCGCCGACGGCAGCACCGCCGACAAAGAAGAAGCAGACTATTCCATTCCGGCAAGCTCGGAAGTGAGCGAATCGGATTAACGGGGCATCCCCCAACGATCATCGGATGACTAGCTGGCTCCTGCGATTCACTTTGCGGCCGAGGCTTAACGCGGTCCCGGTCGTCCGGCCGGAGCAGCTAGCCGCCCTTACGATCACAGTGATGCCAAGGTGAGTACCGCTGGGTCAATCATGGCCGGGACCGTAGTTCCCAGCGTGTCTCTGGTGCGCTGACATGTCTACGCGTATCTGCGATGTATAGGGCGATGCACGCCGAAGTTGACCCAGCAGAGGTGATCTGATCCTGGATATCGCATCACGGCTTTATGCCCCATTTTGATGACCATTCACCCCTGCAGCGCAGCCGAGCCCTGGCACGGGCCAAAGCCGCCGCCCTACGCCATTTGACAACCCGCGCCCGCAGTGTGGATGAGGTGAGCCGCCGTTTGGCGCTACGGTACGCCCCGGACGTGGTTCAGGAGGTCATATCCGGCCTCCGAGAGCAAGGATACCTCAACGATTCTGCCTTCGCCGAGGCATGGCGCCAGCATCGAGAGCGCTCTTCCCCCAGAGGGGAAAGACTGATGCGCCAAGAACTACTCAGGTTGGGAGTAGAAAAGGAAGTAGTCAACGAGGCCCTGACCGGGTTAGACGCCTGCGGAAATGCCTACCGGGCGGCACAAAGATTCGCGCAGAAACATAAGACGAGCGATTATCCCCAATTTCGCCGGCGGCTATGGGGATTCTTGTACCGCCGAGGGTTCGACCCTACCGTGAGCGGCAATACCATTCGGCGCCTGTGGCGAGAGCTATCGGACCCTCTTGACCGCGCTGTAGACCCCCATACCGATGAACAATAGCCCGAATATTCCGAACGATACGGGAACGATCAGCCAGCTGATCAGAAAAGCTCCAGCAACCGAGCTACCGGCGATCCAGGCCAATCCGGTGCCTCGTTTGCGGTTGACCGATAGACTGATGACCTCTCCCACACCGTAGCCAACACCAATGGCCGCCAATGACGGCAGAAAGGGTATCGTCCCGAAAAACAAGTTGAACAATGCCCACAACACACCCCCACCGATGCTTGCCACCAGCGCCACGGAGACGGCCCTGGCGTAGTAGGCGGGTTGGACATCGTAGGTGGGCATCCGTTGTAATTTTCCGCAGTCCCGGCACTTTATGCCTACCGGCGCCTGCACCATGCATTGGGTGCAGATATGCTTTTCGCACTGGCTGCAGAATAATCCGGTCTCGATCTCCGGATGCCAATGGCAGTGGGCAACCGCGTCACGTTCCTGGTCCATTTGTTGCGACTGCTCCATCCTACTCACTCGTACTTCCTGCCTCCGATTTCGACCCCGGAACTCTGTCCATCCACTGGGCACGGTCGTCCACGTCCCGGTCGCGCAATAGCCGGTTAACCAGCACTTTTCTTCGCGGCAGGTCTTCGGGAAGGGGCGTCCAGTTCGATACCAGACGCTTTAAGACTACCAGGGCTAGTAGTCCAACACAATACAGACTTACTGCCAGCGGATCTCTGAGCAACGCCCAGACCGGCAACAGGACCAGGGCAATCAACACCCAGACCCCTGAGTTACGGGTGATCGCCCAACCGCCCACCGCCACCACGAAGGCGAGGACAAAGATCAAAGGAGACAGAGCCAACAGGGTCCCGCTGGCAACGGCGATGCCCCGGCCGCCTTGCAAGCGGAGAAAAACCGACCAGTTATTACCTGTGATGGCAAGCAGCGGCGCCACCATCAGCCAACCCGACGTGCGTTCCAGACCCAGCAGGTAATGGCCGGCCAAGACTGGCAATGCGCCCTTGATTAACACTTCGAATAGCCCAAGGGGCAGGACCCATTTCCTGCTCACATGGTAGAAAAGGTTTGATGATCCCACATTGCCGCTGCCGTACCTGCGGAGGTCTACCTTCTTGACCAGCCTGGCGATGATATACGCAGTGGGTATGGAACCCACCAGATAGGAGAAGATGTACAGCCCTGCAATGTCCATGCGCGCTGCCGGATCAAATACTCAAATCTTTATGTGGCGGTATGAGACAGTTTGTCGGCGGCTTCCTCTAGCCGCTCTACCGTCTCCATAGGCGGGCCCTGGGACCCCGGCAAAGGCTCGTCGGAGTTACCCAGACCATGATAGTCGCTGCCGCCGCACGGGATCAGGCCGTGCGACTTGGCAAGCTGGGCCAATTCTTGGACCAACGCCGGTTTATAGCGGGAGTAATATACTTCCATGCCCACCAGACCGGCTGGCACCAACTCGGCGATGTTGGACCTCATATCGGTCATATATGCTGGATGGGCCAGGACCGGCACACCCCCTATCCCCAAAATCATCTCCACGGCCTCGGCCGGCATCATCTTGGGCCTCTCCACATATGCCAGTCCATTGCGGCCCAAGTATTCAGGGAAGGCATACTGGGGCTCGGTGCAGTAGCCTGCCTCCACCATGGCCAGGGCGATGTGGGGCCGTCCCACGGATCCCTCCCCGGCGATCGCTTGCACCCGGTCCCATTCCAGATGTATTCCGAGCGCGTCCAGCTTCTCCACCATGAGCTGGGCACGTTCCACCCGGCCCCGGCGGAACCGCAGCAAGGTGTCTTGAAACTGGGCGTCATCGTATTTGATGAAGTAACCCAGCATATGGATCTCATCGCCTGGGATGTCGGTGCTTAGTTCTATGCCCGGAATTATCCGCATCTGCGGAAATTCCCGTACGGTCTCATTTGCTTCGGCCAGGCCTTCGGTGGAATCATGGTCTGTTACGGAGACCACTTTTAGCCCCTGGCCGGCGGCCAAGCGTATCAATTCGGTGGGGGTCAGCCGGCCGTCCGAATTGGTGGTGTGTAGATGAAGGTCAACTCCTGACGCCATACTAATCCACCGTCCGGTCTAACCGTTGGATGGATTGGGCGATTCCAGACTCTGGATCGATATCCACCAGCACGGAATTCAGCACTGTTGGCCCTCCCGCCACTTGCAGCCGATGCGGCATGGCAGTTAGAAAACGCTCAAGAACCGCGCCGGAATCACTGCCGATCACCGAGTTTACCGGCCCGGTCATCCCCACGTCGGTTACGTAAGCCGTGCCCTTGGGCAAGATCCTGGTATCGATGGTGCCAACGTGGGTATGGGTGCCGAAAACGGCCGCCACTCTACCGTCCAGGTACCAACCCATCGCCTGCTTCTCCGATGTAGCTTCTGCGTGAAAATCCACTATGATTACCGGTGACAGGCCCGAATCCTTAGCTTCCGCCAATATCCTGTCGGCGGTGCGGAAGGGACAGTCCAGTGGCGGCATAAACACCCGGCCCTGGAGGTTGATTACCATGAGGTTGTCCTGAACCCAACTCCCTCGCCCAGGCGCATCGGGGTAGTTGGCCGGCCGTATCACGGGCAATCCTTCATCCAAGTGGGGTATCATCTCTTTCTGGTCCCAGATGTGATTGCCGGATGTGATGATATCCACACCGCTGTCCAATAGCTCGTGAGCCGTATCGAGGGTGAGGCCAAAGCCGCCTGCCGTATTCTCTCCATTGGCGATAACCACGTCTATGCCATGTTCCCGGCGCATGTCGGACAACAGGGTGCGGATGGTCTTCCGGCCGGGCTGGCCGATTATGTCCCCGATCATCAGTATGCGCAAGTGCCGTAGCTCCCGATCGCTGATCTAATTAAACAATAATGGGGGAGCCCCGGATCTTTCCGGATTTTGGCTCCCCCTATGATTCCGCCGGTTATCCCGACCGGTCTCCATCATCTATACGTTGCCGTCTAGAAGATGGCCCGGTTGGCATTCGGTGACGTGCGATAACTACCGGGCATACTCCACGCTGCGTGTCTCCCGGATCACGGTTACCTTGATCTGGCCTGGGAAGACCAGGTCTTCTTCCACCTTCTTGGCAATGTCCCTGGCCAGAGACGCCGCCTTTATATCGTCCATGTCTTCCGGCTTGACCATGACACGCACTTCCCGCCCCGCCTGGATGGCGAAGGCCCGCTCCACCCCGTTGAAACCCGTGGCAACCTCCTCCAGGTCTCGAAGGCGCTTCACGTAAAGCTCCAGGGATTCTTTGCGAGCACCGGGACGTGCGGCGCTGATAGCATCGGCTGAGGCTACCAAGAACGACTCTATGGTCTCGTGGTCGTCGCTGTGGTGCTCCAGGATGCCCCGGTAAGAGCTGTAATTAATGCCGTACTTTTGAGCAATCTCGGCGCCAATCTCGGCATGTGGACCGGAGATTTCGTGGGTCAGAGCTTTGCCTATATCGTGAAGTAACCCACCCATCTTGGCTACCTCGATGTTGGCGCCGATCTCGGCAGCCAGCATGCCGGATAGCAGGGCGACCTCTACGCTATGTTTGAGCACGTTTTCGCCGTAGCTGTACCTATACTTGAGCTGGCCCAGCAGGCGAATCAACCCCGAATCCAGGCCGCTGATCCCAACCTCGAAAGTGGCTTCTTCGCCGGCTTTCCAGATGGTCTGTTCGACCTCTGCCTGGGCTTTATTCACCATGTCTTCGATACGTGCCGGCTGAATCCGCCCATCGGCGATGAGCTTCTCCAGAGCCAGGCGTGCAATCTCCCGGCGGACCGGGTCAAAGCAGGATATCGTAACAACTTCCGGGGTGTCGTCGATGATTACATCTACCCCGGTAAGGGACTCAAGGGTCCGTATATTACGTCCTTCACGACCGATGAGACGGCCTTTCATCTCATCGTTGGGCAGGGATACGACAGATGTGGTGACCTCGGAAACCACGTCCGTGGCCAACCGGTTGATGGCCAAGGTGATGATATTGCGGGCGTTTTCGTCGGCTTTTTCTTTCGACTCTTTCTCTAGTTCGTAGTAACGCCGTGCCAGATCGTGCTGGGCTTCCTCTTCACCTTTTTTTACCACCAACTGCCGTGCGTCGGTTACACTGAGGCTAGCAATCTCCTCAAGGGCATGGAGCTGTTGATCCTTCAGGGCCTCGGCTTCGCCGTGAGCCCGCTGAACCTCGACCTCCTTTTCAGTCAGTTCCCCTTGCTGCCTCTCCAAGGCCTCGGTCTTGCGTTCCAGTTGCTCTTCGCGTTGCGTGTACCGGCGTTCCATCCGGTTGAGCTCCTGGCGCTGTTCCTTGACCTCATTCTCACCGGCGGCCCGCAGCTTCAGAGCTTCTTCTTGTGCGGCCAGGATCAACTTACGCTGTTCCTCTTCCGCGTGACTGACTAGCTCTTTAGCCCTCTCTCCGGCAGATTCTAATCTTGCGCCATCGACTCTGCCTTTGAAGAAAGACCATGCGGCTACCGCTAACGCTGATATTATCCCTGCGGCCGCGAGGACGGCTAGGATGATATTGACTAACACAGTATCACCTTCCTTTTGCCGCCCATTTAGACCGATTAAAGAGACCTCTCTCTTACGTTATTATCCTAACGAGAACCGTCACCACTGTCAAGAAGAACAGCCGCTTCGCCATAGGTGAATCGAGCTTGATGAAGCGTACAATGGAGGGTGGAAATGGCGGCAATCAATGTGGTTGGTGTCCCCCCCGCATGGTGATCGGACGGCTCAACAGGACCTACAAGAACCCTACAATAACGCCCGTATGCTATTGAGCACTCCGGCAGCCTGCACTATAATGTAGCGGTAGAGCGTCCGCGAGACGCAAGTTGATTCGGGTGATTGTAGATGGCGAACCAGGATTATTACCAGGTTCTGGGCGTTTCCAGATCGGATAGCGAGGAGGACATCCGTAAAGCTTTCCGCAAGAAGGCCATGGAATACCACCCCGATCGGAACAAGAACGCCGACGCGGAAGAGAAGTTCAAGGAGATCAACGAAGCCTACCAAGTCCTTTCAAATTCCACCAAACGGTCTCAGTACGACCTCCACGGCCGCAGCGGTGTTTCGTCTAACGGAGGATTTGATCGGCCCTTTGAGGGTTTCGATGTATTTGGTGGCTTTGGCGATATCTTCGACTCGTTCTTTGGGGAAGCATCCGGACGGCGTACCAGGGAAGCCCAGAGGGGTAATGATGTTCAGCAGCGAGTCGTGCTCACCTTCGAGGAGGCGGTCTTCGGCGCTGAACGCCAAGTCGAAATAACCCGCCATGAGAACTGTCAGCGTTGTTCCGGGGCTGGCAACGAACCAGGCACACCCATCAATACATGCAGTACTTGCCGGGGCAGCGGCAGGGTGCGGCGTGCCCAACGTAGCCTTTTCGGCCAGTTCTCTCAGATTACTCCCTGTTCCACCTGTAGAGGGGCAGGCAAAATTGTCCAGACCCATTGCACCTCCTGCCGAGGTGAAGGAATGGAGCGGCGCAAGCGCAAGATCTCTGTAAACATCCCTGCCGGTGTGGAATCTGGAATGCAGGTACGTCTCACCGGAGAAGGCGACGTGGGCCGTGACGGAGGCAGTTCGGGCAACCTCTACATCCATGTGGACGTCCAGGACCATCCCCTCTTCACCAGAGACGGCCACGACCTGATATATCACCTTGGCATCAATATGGCTGAGGCCGCTCTAGGGTCTGAAAAATTGGTGCCAACGCTAGGTGAGGACTACGCCACCATCAAGGTACCCGCAGGCACCCAGCCCGCGACTGAGTTCCGGATCCGGGGCAAAGGTGTTCCACGCCTGGACAACGGCCGGCGGGGAGACCTGCGGATTATGGTTAATCTGCAAGTGCCTCGTTCAGTTACCGCCCAACAGCGAAAGCTGCTGGAAGAGCTGGCGGAATCCATGAACGACAGCGCAGGCACAGGCCCAGACGGCAGCGGTTCAAACGACAAGGAAGAAAACCCTGGTACGGATAAAGGCCTGTTTGAGCGGATCAAGGAATCACTGGGGTAAGGCGCAGAAGGATTTTCCTGTGGATACCAGTAACGCCGCACGTCATCTGTAAGCGGAATAATCGGGTCTAGAGACAACCAATGGTATTTCAGGGCTATGCTGCATCTCCCGCAGCCAGCCTGATCCCGGGCAGCACCGCTCCCCGGGTTTTTTAATGTGAGGTGACATGGTCTGGCAAGAGATCAGCATCACGGTTCCCTTCGAGTACGTGGAGCCCGTCTCCTACCTGTTCAACCGCTACGGCCGCGGCCTGAGCATGGAACTGGGCGAGGACGAACGGATCCTGATGCGGACCTATCTGCAGGATACTTCGCGCCAGCGATTTGCCCGCATCGAAGTGGGCATAAGACTGGTGAACCTTCTGGAACCACTTGGGGATCTGATAATAACGGACCTTTCGGAAGATGAAGACTGGCGCGAAAACTGGAAGGCCCACTTCAACCTGTTACGGGTGGGACAGCACCTGGTGATCAAGCCTTCTTGGATCGACTACGAGGCGTCGCCCGATGATCTATTAATCGAGTTGGACCCCGGCATGGCCTTCGGAACCGGCTACCACCCCACCACCTACGGCTGCCTTGAAGCCCTTGAGCAGGAAGTTCGGCCCGGTATGACCGTCCTGGACCTGGGGACCGGCTCCGGTATTCTGGCCATGACCGCTCTCAAGTTGGGTGCAAGCCGGGTCGTTGCTCTGGACGTGGACCCGGAGGCGATACGGGCGGCGCGCCAGAACTTTCGCCGGACCCGAGTCCAGCGTCAGGTGAGCCTGGCCCAGGGAACAGTCCCCCACCCCCTCGCCGGAAACGGCCTCTTTGACCTGGCCGTGGCCAACATCTCGGACCGTGCCATCCGCGAGCGCGCCCAGTTCATCATACCGGCCCTCGCGCCCCAGGGCCTTTTCATCGCCTCAGGCCTCTTGGCCAAAGAGCGCGAGGGTGTTGACGATACTCTCGCCGAATTGGGATTCGCCTGTGTAGATACCAAACCGCATGAGGATTGGATAACCATCATCTACAGATCGTCCTCGGCCTGAGCGATGGATTTCAGGGCCAGCAGGAAGTTCCTCTGGGGCCAGGACCAACGGCTCACTTCTTCATTCCTGGGCTCCGGGCCTTCAAGCTTACCGCCGGTTTTGGTTACGCTACGGGGTAGTGTAAGCAAGTATTCAACGACCTTCGCCACAGCGCGGTGTTATACTTGACCCCAAACACGGCGCGCGCCAATTTCGTTAAAATCAAGTCCGGCGATATGTGATTCACACGCCTTTCAGTAGCCACAGCATCTTCCGCGTCATTTGGCTCCGGACGAATCAAGATAAGCGCCTCTAATCACCGCAGTTACGACTTTCCCTTTAGGTGGGCATCGACACATGGAGCAGGTAGACCTCCGTAGATACGAAGCCACCGGCCTCTTAGGTTCCGGGGCGGACTATGAAGTTCGGTCCGCGGTGGACCAGGAGACCGGACAGCAGGTGGTGCTGAAGCGGCCCATGCCTCAGATGATAAGCCGCCGGATGCACGGCGGAACCGAGGCGCGGACCGACCGCACCCTGCAGGTTATCGGGGATATGGACCAATCTACCTGCTTGGTGGCCCCCATCCTGGGATATACCGAACGGGCCAACCACGACTGGTTTTACGGCGATTCCCTGGGCCAGGAGTACCGGGTGGTTGTGGAAGAAAGGGCTAGAGGGATCCCCCTACTGGTGACCGACGCGAGGGCCCGCATCACTGGGACACCCGTGGGCGTAGGCCAAAACCTGTTCGCCCTGTATCCCATGGTGCAACCGGATGGGGTCAAGGCGTTTACCATCCACCGCCAATTGTTGGACCTGGAAGAGATGTTTGTCCGGGCAGGTTACATCCTGCTGGACCTTCGGCCCCAGAATATCTTTTACCAGCCGGGTTCGGGCCGCGTAACCGTCATCGACTGCGGCGCCCTTAGCAGCATCGACGCCGAACCTGATTCCAGAGGGAGGCCTGCGCCGGGTATCCACGACTTTTACCTGGAGATGCTGAAGTTTTACGCCACTCCCCAACAGCCCCCAACTCAAGCTAGCGGATACAAAGACCCCTACGGCCAACGGCCCGTGATCCGCTTTGACCAGGAGCTTCAGGAGATGGCCGCGAGCTTCGCTCAGAGCCCGGACGCGGCACAGGATCAGGCGCTGCACCTCATTGAAAGGGTGCGGTCCCGAGATTACACTGACCTTGGAGACTTCCGCCGGGACTTGGAGGTCTATCTGGACCAAGTGATAGAGCGAAACGAAGCTCTGCCCAACCGGCAGGAGGCGCGAGCGGCTTGGGGCGAGGCGCTGGGCTGGCTCCGAGGTGATCACTGGCAGCGTTACCTATTTGACCCGGAGGCCGAGCTGGCGAACCTTGAATGCTAGCTAGCGGCCTGTAAATGACTTGATGCCCGGTCCGTCTTCCCGGCGAAGGCCGGGACCCAGCAGCTTTGTTAATCAAACCGAGACGATGACAGCTCCCGGAGCTTTGAGGGATTATGCCAACTTTCCACAGTAGCGTGGCGACATTTCAGGACAACTCCACCCACGGAGAGGACTCTTACCTGATCCGCGACCTGGGCAATGATAATTTCCTGGACGCGGTTATGGATGGAGTGACCGGTCATGGCGGGGAGGAAGCCAGCCAATCCGTGTTGGACGCGCTTTCCGCGGCTACTTTAGCATCGCCTGAGGACGTGGTTGCGGTGCTGGAGGAGATCAACCAGGAATTTTTCCAGGTGGGTGGTGGCAGGTTCCTGCTTACCACTGTGTCCGTTGCCCTTTACCTGGACGGGCACCTTCACGTCATAAGCGCCGGCGACAGCCCAGTGTATGTGATCAACGCCAACTCACACCAGCAGCTATCGGGCCGCGTGGGCGGTTTTCTCCATGTGGGCGTGGCTCAGGCTATCGGCGCCACCGATGGGCTAAAAAATCTCAGGCGCGTCGAGGCCGACATCGAGCCCGGCACGCGGCTAGTCTTGGCCACCGACGGTGTGAGCGACAACCTCACCGTTGCTGAGCTGGTCGAGTCTGTAAGAAATTCCTCCACTCCTGACGATGCCTCGCAACGGATCAACGACGCGGTGGCAGCCCGCATCGAAGAGGGAGTGCTGCCGGAGGCCCTCGGTGGCAGATTCCGCCACGACGACCGGACGGCGATCTTCCGTTTCTTTGGGTCGTGAGTCTAAGGACCTCCTAATGGCGAAATTCGCCATTAGGGCTAGCTTGTACCTCTTGTAGCTGCTAGGCTAACTTGCTACAATGCAGCCGCTCAACCGCGGCATTGACCATCGATGTTGAGTCCATAAAGGAGCCGGATACGTGGGTAGCATAAAGGTAGCTATTATAGGGGTGGGGAATTGCGCCTCTTCCTTGGTGCAAGGCATCCACCATTACCTGGAGCTGCCCAATGACGCCGAGGTTCCCGGCATCATGCACAATACCATCGGCGAATACCGCATCGACGACATCGAAGTGGTGGCCGCTTTCGATATTGACGAGAACAAGGTGGGTAAAGATGTATCGGAAGCCATCTTCACCCAGCCAAACAACACATTGAAATTTGCCGAAGTCCCTCACCTCGGCGTGCCGGTGGAAAGGGGCATGACCCACGACGGCATCGGCAAGTACGTTTCCCACCTGGTGAAAAAGTCTCCCCACTCCACCACCGACGTCTCCGGTATCCTAAAGGAGCGCGGGGTCGACGTGGTGATCAACTACCTCCCAGTGGGCAGCGAGATGGCCACAAAGTGGTATGTGGAGCAGATCCTCGACGCCCGTTGCGCCATGATCAACTGCATTCCGGTGTTCATCGCGCGAGAGGACTACTGGCGGAGCCGCTTCGAGGAGCGGGGCTTGCCCATCATTGGTGACGACATCAAGTCCCAGTTAGGCGCCACGATCACCCACCGGGTGCTTACTCGGCTGTTCGAGGACCGGGGAGTGGCGATAGACAATACCTACCAGCTCAACTTTGGCGGGAATACGGATTTTCTCAACATGCTGGAGAGGGAGCGGTTGGTATCCAAGAAGATCTCAAAAACCGGCGCCGTCACCTCTCAGATGGACGACGAAATCGACCCGGACCGGATCCACATCGGCCCCAGCGACCATGTTCCCTGGCTCCAGGACCGGAAATGGTGCTATATCCGCATGGAGGGCCGTATCTTTGGGGGAGCACCCATCAGCTTGGAAGTCAAGCTGGAGGTATGGGACAGCCCCAACTCGGCCGGCGTGGTGGTGGACGCCATCCGCTGCGCCAAGCTGGCCTTGGACCGGGGCATTGGCGGCACGATTATCGGCCCCAGCGCCTATTTTATGAAATCACCACCAGAGCAGTACACCGACGATGCAGCCCGAGACCTGGTGGAGGCCTTTATCGCCGGAGATTCGTAGGCCCCCAACCCCGTGGGGTCCTTAGGTGGGGAAGGGACTACTTGAAGATTGCGATGGTGTCACCCTACGATTTCACCTGGCCTGGTGGTGTGACCGCACACGTGGGCCAGTTGGCGCGAGAATTGGGCCACCTTGGTCACCAAGTCCAGGTGCTGGCGCCTCATTCGTCTTCACGCCAAAGCGAAGACGGGGAGGATTTTATTCCTCTAGGCCGGTCCGTTCCCCTGCCCAGCGGCGGCTCCATCGCCCGGGTCTCACTGTCCTGGTGGCTGTTGCCAAAAGTACGGGACCTCCTGCGCCAGGAAGACTTCGATATAGTCCACCTCCATGAGCCATTGGCCCCCATCCTTCCCCTCTGCGTGCTTGAGTTCTCAAATGCCGTCAACGTAGGCACTTTTCACGCCTGCCGTGACCATCAAAACCTCTATCGCTTCAGCCATCCCATCATCAAACGCTGGCACCAGCGGCTCGACGGCGGCATAGCCGTTTCCCCAGCCGCACAACGGTACGTCAATAACTCATTTCCCGGCGATTACACCATAATCCCCAACGGGATCGACGTGGACCGCTTCGACGGCCAGGCAGAACCATGGCCCGAATACCAGGACGGGAAGACCAACATACTATTCGTGGGCAGGCTGGAAAAACGCAAGGGCCTCAAGTATCTGCTGGAAGCCTTCAGCCACCTGAAATTGGAGATGCCCGACATCCGATTGCTGGTGGTGGGACCCGGTACCCCGGATAGGGATTCCTACAGCATACTGGGCGGCCGCGGGCTGGAGGACGTTGTATTAGCGGGTATGGTATCCAATGATGACTTGCCCCGATACTACGCGTCGGCCCACATATTCTGCTCGCCGGCCACCGGGGCGGAGAGTTTCGGTTACGTGCTCTTGGAAGCGATGGCGTCCGGAAAGCCAATAGTCGCTTCCAACATAGAAGGCTACGCCGGGTTGGTGAGCCATGAAGTGGAAGCACTTCTCTTTCCTCCCAAAGACGCCGAAGCCCTGGGCAATGCCTTGAAGCGCTTGATCAAAGACCCAGACTTGGCCCGCCGGATGGGGGCTCGGGGCCGCGAGTCTGTCGAAAAATACCGGTGGGTGGCCGTTGCCCGCCAGGTTGAAAACTACTACTTGGATTGTCAGAAGGCAGTCAATGGCCGTTCCAGGGCGAGAACAGGTTAGAGCCGCCGTTCTACGTTATGTAGAGCTGCCAGGCGCCCGGTTCCTTCGTGCCTTGGGGTTCACGGCCAACGCCGTTACACTTCTGGGATTCGGGATATCCGTCGTTGCCGCAGGTCTGGTGGGTTCGGGATGGTTGGTGGCTGGTGGCATCGTCTTCCTACTGGGCGGCGCCCTGGACCTGATGGATGGCGCCCTGGCCCGCCTCACTGGAACCGCAAGCCCCTTCGGCGCCCTACTGGACTCCGTGTTCGACCGGCTGGGTGAAGCCGCGCTGTTTGCCGGCCTGGCGGTCTACGCCATCCGCGAATTAAGCGAAGGCCGCCAACTCTTCTTCATATCCGTGGTGCTGGCGGCGCTGATATTCTCTCAAGTGGTCAGCTACCTACGGGCTCGGGGAGAAGGACTGGGTGCTTTTACCCGCGCCGGTCTGATGACCAGGACCGAGCGGGTGATCCTGCTGGGCGTCGGTCTAATGGTCCAGCAGATCGAGTGGTTCCTTCTCGTTATCGCCGTGGTTTCATGCATCACCCTGTGGCAACGCATGTTCGCCATCCGCGACCTGTTGAACAAGGGTGGATAAGCGGTACGTTCCCGTGTAAACTGGGAACCGGCCGTCCCAGGTGACGATGCCGGAGTAAGTTTGCATCTGGCAACGGCCGGCCGAAGGGCTGGTCGTCCTTAGATCTCCCCGGCTAGGTTGCATTCAGGAGCCCTCATCATGGCGCAGCAGCAGATAATCTCTGAGCAGGACAAGGCACAGCTAAAACGAACCTTCAGAAAAGACCTCAAAGCCGATGTCAACCTGCATCTGTTCACCCAGGAGCCATCGCCTTTGACCATTCCGGGCCGGGAATGCCCCACGTGCCCGCAGACGCGGCAGCTCATGGAGGAGCTAGCCGGCTTGTCACCCAAACTGCGGCTGGAAACCATCGATTTCTACCACGAGGCCGAGTTGGTCAAAGAATTCGGCGTGGCGCGGATCCCAGCCATCGTTTTGGACGCTGACGGTTCAAACAGGATAACGTTCTATGGTATCCCAGCTGGGTATGAGTTGGCGGCCTTGGTCGAAGATATCAAGACCATCTCGCGGGGAGTCAGCCCGCTGAGCATGGAGACACGAAAGCAGCTTCGCAAGGTGAATCAACCGGTGCACATCCAGGTGTTCGTCACCCCTTCCGACACCGATTGTCCGGGAGTAGCCAGGCTGGCCCACGCCATTGCGCTGGAATGTCCTCAGGTGACGGCAGACGTGGTGGAGGTGCAGGAGTTTCCGTCTTTGGCCCAGAACTACGCGGTTCGGTCGGTCCCCTTCACCGTCATCAACGAGTACACCAAGGTTTCTGGTCCCATGTCCGAGCCTCAAATGTTACAACACGTGCTGGCCGCGGGGGTGGCGGCGGTCTCGAAACCGGACCCGGAACAAATTAAATCCGAGGAGAATTAGATTTTGCCCAGAGAACTGAAAGGTGACCTGAATGGGCAGGGGTTGCGGGTGGCCGTGGTAGTGGCCCGATTTAACGAGGTGGTAACCAGGCAACTACTGACCGGGGCGGTGGACACATTAACTCGTCATGGCGTTAGCGACGACGATATCAGCGTTGCCTGGGTGCCCGGCGCCTTCGAGTTGCCGATAGTGGCCAAGGCCATGGCCAAAACCGGGCGCTACGACTCTATCATCTGCCTCGGGGCGGTGATCCGGGGCGAGACCGGCCACTATGAGATGGTGGCGGGCCATGCGGCCGGCGGCATCGGCAGCATAGGGACGGACACCGGGATCCCGGTGATCTTCGGCGTATTGACCACCGAAAACATGGAGCAGGCGATCAATCGCTCCGGGGGGAAATCGGGCAACCTGGGTAGCAATGCGGCGGTGGCGGCGATCGAAACCGCACGCCTGCTCCAGGCCATAAACACGGAGTAGTAGTAGTAGTCAGTTATCAGGGAGAACCTCTAGCCTCTTAATCCGGTTATGGCAATCCGTGAAAACGGGGTATGACGGGTGAATGCTGATAGCCGATAGCTAAGGACGAATTCCGGCATGAAGATTGGCGTAACCATCCCCAACAACTGGGGAGTAGAAGACCCTCAACAGGTGCTGGCCCTTGGGCCCTTGGCCGAGGACCTTGGCTTTGACTCCTTGTGGGTCATGGACCACCTTTTCAATACCGGCTATATCCGGGAACGGCTGGAAGACAAGCCTTATTACCACCCGCTCGGCACGCTGACCTACCTGTCCGCCACCACAAAGAGCATCTCTTTGGGAACCTCCGTGCTGGTCCTTCCATACCACAACCCCGTGGAGCTCGCCAAATATGCCGCCACGCTGGACCAGATGTCTGGGGGACGGGTGATCTTGGGGGTGGGAGTGGGGGCGATGACCGAAGAGTTTGAGGCCCTGGGCATCTCGATGCGGCAGCGTGCTTCGCTAACCAACGAATGCATCGCCATAATGAAGGAGCTTTGGACCAACCCCAATCCCAGCTACCACAGCCGTAGATGGAGCTTTTCAAACCTGCGGTTTTCTCCCAAGCCGGTCCAAAAGCCTCACATTCCACTTTGGATCGGCGGCTCCAGCCCAGCGGCTTTGCGCCGGGTGGCCACGGTGGGCGACGGATGGCACCCCTCGGGTATGTCCGCTGAGGAATTCAGCTTGGGACGCCGGGAAATAAGAGATATGGCCCAGGCGGCGGGACGAGACCCAGACTCGCTGGCCATGTCCATGCGCGTTGAGGTAGAGGTACACGGCGGCCCATCCAGCGACCGTGCGGCGAGCCGTGCCCGTATCTCCGGCCAGGACTCCGGACAGATGGTTGCCGCCATTGAAGCATATCGATCCGCGGGCGTCGACCACCTGGTGCTGGCGCTGAACTCAGGGGATATTCCGGCTTTGAAGACCGTCATGGAGACCATCGCACGGGAGGTAATTCCCCAGGTCAGGTAGGCTAGGGCTCCCGCTTCGACAGAAACTCGTTGATGACCTCCCAGGCCCGCTTGAGCCGGTCCAGTTCCGCCTGCCCCACCACAGCATTCCCGTAGTGGTCCAACTGGAAACTGTCGATTATGTGGGCCACCGGCTCTATCGGCAGGACTGCCGTCAGAGTGCTCTGGTGCTCTCTGGGAGTCTCCCACTCGCGCCTGGGCATGTCCAACCCCGCCGCGACGGACAGGAGGCCATGATAATACTCCCTTGGGTTCTGGGGGTCGATGGCCGCCGCTTTTCTTCTATGGGCCACGTTCGCCAACTTATTCAACCAGTCGCTCACCAGCGAAGACAGGTCCTGGCCGGCCCTATCCCAGCTAAACAATGACTCCCTGGTTTCCTCCACCTCTCCTTCCCGCCGCCACATACGCCGGAAGCGGAAGACGCGATACAGGACCCACACCGAGAATGCCGTGGCGCCCAGGAAAGCCGCCCACTTCAGGGCCGCCGTCAGCGCCCCGGGAAATCTTCCTTCGCCCGCCTCCTCGCGCATGCTCTCCTGGAAGCTGAGTATCCCTTCTTGTGCCGCGGCAAAGGCGCTCAGGTCGCCACCGCCGAAAAAGGCGGAGATCCAGTTGGCCACGGCAATCAACACTCCAACCACGCCCCCCAAGACCAGCAGAATAGGCTGAAGCACCCAAATTCCGACGGTGTGCACAACGCGTAGAAGTAATCGGGTGACATCGTCCATGCCACCCACTCCCACCGCGCTGATCAATAGCCCCAGCGCCAATACCGCCGCGGTGGCCACTCCGATAGCGACCCACCAGTTTACCGACATCGACTGGGATCCCCCCGCTTCCCAGGAAAAGCGGGCCAGGGACATGCCGATCAGGCCCGCGCCGAAGAAACCGAGGATCAAAAAGCCATTGACGATATCAGCGGGACTGAGGCTATCGTAGAGTACCGCCACGAACAACACCAAAAGTCCCCACCGAAAGGCACCGCGCACCGTATTGAAGGTCACATCGTCCTGAGCTAGGGTGCTCCCACGCCACCACAGGGTCAGCAAGAAAGCCAGGGTTAAGAAAACGCCAACAGCCGTGCCCACATCCCCGTTGATGATCTCGGCCACCGGTATCATGCCCCGGCCCCAGTTCAAGCTGGCCAAGATCAATATGGATACGACGCTGATAACCAGCCCGGCCATACCCTTCAAATTTCCGGTGAACCGCAGGGTCTGGATATAAAAGGACAGGAGGTAGGCCCAAACCAGGGCCAGCAGCACAAGCCAGAATGACATGCCTGCCACGGTCTGGTGGGCAAATACGCTGATGATGCGAAACAGCAGATAAAAGGCGCAGGCCTCCAGGAACAGGCCCGCACCGGCTATCGCGCTAGTGCTCCAGAACTTGTTCATGTACGTCGAACGCCTCCAGAGCCTGTCCCACGGGAAACACCGTCACGCCGGGCAGCTCTATCTCGGGGACCCCGTCTCCCGCGTACAGGACCAGAACCTGATAGCCCCGCTGCTTGATCTCAGCAACTTCCTCGGCCAGAGCCCTGGTCATGACCGCCGTCACCAACACCAGCGTAGCCCCAGACGGCAACGAGCGCCGCTCGCCCTGTAGGACCTCGACCAGGGGGGTAACCACGTATGGACCGGCCATGGCCAGCGCCTCCAATACCAGGGACAACTGAGGAGTGGCGCTGCTCAAAGGCACGCTTAGCCATTTGCCGGAGTAACCTGCCACCGCATTGCTGATCAGGCCAAAGCTGTATCCATGGCCGGCGCAAAAGCTGGCGGTCGATGCGGCAGCCGTCACCGCCCTCTCGAAAATCCGGCGATTGACGCCCTGCCAGGCGAATTCACTGGTGGAGCCATTGAGAGCGATCAGCACGTTCAGGGACACCACGGGCTCAAAAACTTTGGTTTGCAGCTCTCCCAAGCGGGCGGTGGCCTTCCAGTCTATGTGCTTCATTGGGTCGCTGGTGCGGTATTCGCGGTGTCCTATGAACCGTGTGGTGTCTTGGAAGAGAGGCCGCCGGCCCCGTGCATCACCCGATGGGTTCTCGGCCGGGAAGATCAGCTGTTGCAAGTCAACCACCCGTGGGTAGACCAGCAGATGGGTGGTATCGGAAAACTGGGTTTCCGTGGCGCTAAACCCGAATATGTCCCCACTTCGCAGACGGACGGGGCCGATGCGGTGATAGCCGCGGCTGGTACAGCGCAGGGTATATGTCCAGGTGACCCGCTGATAAGGCAATAGAGAGGTGGTGATTCTGTGCTGCTGGGCCATCTCCATACCACCAGACCGCACATCCCCCCCCGCCAGCTCCAATCCATCGGGGAAAGCATCCTGAATATCGACCCAGATCAGGGGCAGGATCTTATCGTTGAAGAGGGTGACGCTATACTCTAGGGAATCTCCGATGAAGGCTCTCTGGCGGGAGATCGATCGGGAATGCGTGACCCGGCGGAAGGCAAATCGCTCCCATAGCCGCGCCATCAGGGCAATCACGACGACCAACGAGCCCACCACCAGCAACAGGCCCTGGCTTGCCGCCAGCCCGATGATTATCAGCAGGACACTTAGGAGAATCCAGACCTCGTTCAGAACCCACCAAGCCTTCCGGCCCTATACCGGCACCTCTTCTTGTGCGAGTATCTCGTTAACGATGCTTTCCGCCGTCCGCTCCCGCAGGCGGGCCTGAGATTTTAGAATCATGCGGTGGGCCAGAGCGTGGGGCGCCAGGGTCTTGAGGTCGTCGGGTATCACATATTCCCGGCCTTGGATGGCCGCCATGGCCTGCGCGCAACGATACAAGCCCATGCTGGCCCGGGGACTGGCTCCCAACTCCACGTCTGGGTGGTCGCGGGTTGCCTTAACCACGCGGACCACATAGGTGCGGAGCACCGGGTCCACGTAGATGTGCCTGACCATATCCTGAAATTGCACGATCTCCTGGGCCGTCGTTACCGGCTTCAACTCTGCTAAGGGGTCTGCCGACTGAAACCGCTCCAACATCTCCTCCTCTTCCAGCGGCTCGGGATACCCAACGCGCAGGCGAAGCATGAACCGGTCGAGCTGAGCTTCGGGCAGGGGGAAGGTGCCCTCGAGCTCGATGGGATTCTGAGTGGCGATAACCAGGAATGGCGCGGGCAATGGCATGGTAACGTTATCGATGGTCACCTGACGTTCCCCCATGCACTCCAGCAACGCGGATTGAGTACGCGGGGTGGCCCGGTTGATCTCGTCGGCCAGCACAACTTGGGAGATGATCGGACCGGGCCGGAACTCAAATTCACCGTTCTTTTGATTATAGTAATTGATACCGGTGATATCGGAAGGCATCAGGTCGGGTGTGAACTGGATACGCTTGAAGGTGCAATCAAGCGAGCTGGCCAGGCTGCGGGCCAAGGTGGTCTTGCCGATGCCCGGCACATCTTCAATGAGAATATGCCCCCCACTCAGGAGGGCTGCCAGTGTAAGGTCGATCACGCCGCCTTTCCCCACCAACACCAACTCCATGTTGGCCTTGATGTCCGCAGCAGCCTGGGCAACAGTACTTGTCATCTTGGTTTCCAGAACTTAGAGTGGGGGTGTTAAGCGGGACCCCGGTTGAAATTTGCGGGGCTGGGCCAAGCTAACGGCCCTGCATAAACTCCTCTGCTTCCCGCAGGTCCTTGAAGGAATCGACGCTTCGCCAGAACCCGCTGCACCTGAGGGCGGAGATTTTCCCATCCTCAGCCAGACGAGGGAATGTTTCGGTTTCGTGGTCACCCAACTCGGGTAGCTCCTCGGCGATCCGCCGCTCGAATACATAGACGCCGGCGTTGATCCAATGGGGCATCTCTACCTTCTCGCGGAAGCCCAAAACCTGGTCCTGGGCACCCAGGTCCACGAGCCCGTAGGGGCTGATCATAGGCACCACCATAAGTGTGGCCAGGTAGGTGGGATCGATGTCTTTCTTCTCCCGGTGACGGTCCATCAAGGACTTCAGGCTCTGGTCGGTGATGATGTCGCCGTTCAGTACCAGCAAGGTCTCTTCTTCCTCCGGCACCAGGCGAAACCCATGACGAATGGCTCCGCCCCGCCCCAGAGGAGAGTCCTCAACGCTGTAGTGAGCCCGCATCCCGAACCGGCTGCCATCTCCGAAATATTCTTCGATGGTCTGCGACAGATAGCCGGACAGAAACACGACGTCGGTTACCCCGGCTCCCGTCAGCCACTCAACCTGATGCCCCAGGATCGGTTTCCCGCAGACGGGCACCATGGGCTTGGGCAGGGTATCGGTCAACGGCCGAAGCCTCTCACCTTTGCCGCCGGCCAGAATCATTGCGTACATTTGTGTATGCCCCTTGTGGGACTTGGAACCTGGCCCCGGAAGCTAATGATTGCAGCTTAATATAACCGCCAGCTACCAGAGAGGTCAACGAGGCCATTGGGAGCCGTTCAACCGAGCCTGCACTTTCTATGAGTCAGGGTTCTTGTGATTGAACACGGCGGACAACCATTGCGTTGCGGGGATACGCGGGCCAGTGTATAGTTCAGCCGGTTGAACGCCGGTACCCTAAGCGAACGATGGCGGCGAGCATGAATAACCTGGCCGATCTGGAAAAGAGAGTTTCGTCCTGCACACTTTGCCCAAGGCTGGTGGACCACCGGGAGAAGGTTGCCCGGGACAAGCGCCGCATGTACCTGGACTGGGAATATTGGGGCAAACCTCTGCCCGCCTTTGGAGACCCCAACGCCCGGATGCTGGTGCTGGGACTCGCTCCCGCAGCCCACGGCGGCAACCGTACCGGGAGGATGTTTACCGGCGACCGCAGCGGGGATTGGGTTATGAGCACCCTGCACAAGTTCGGGTTCGCCAGCTCGCCCATCTCCAACCACCGCGGCGACGGCCTGACCCTGACCGACGCTTATATCACCGCCGCTTTGCGGTGCGCGCCCCCGGCGAACAAAC
>JADFJS010000114.1 GCA_022566155.1 Chloroflexota bacterium | reverse complement strand
CCGCTGACGCTGGGCGGCGTCACCATTCCCTACCACCTGGGGTTGGCCGGGCACAGCGATGGCGACGTATTGGTTCATGCCATGATGGATGCGTTGCTGGGGGCCGCGGGGCTGGGAGACAAGGGGGTCCACTTCCCATCCAGCGACCCCAAATACAAGGATATCTCCAGTCTGCTGTTGCTGGCACAGGTAGCCGAACTTCTGGCCGCCAACCGTTGGCGGATATCTAACGTTGATGCTACAATGTTGGCGCAAAAACCCAGGCTGGGCCCCTTTATCGCAAGCATGAGAGAGCGGAGCGGAGCGGCCCTGTCCATACCATTGGAGCGGATCAGCATCAAAGCCACCACCACCGACTATCTGGGGTTTGTAGGCCGGGAGGAGGGTATTGCCGCCTGCGCCGTGGCATCCCTGATGGCTGGGCCATGAAGCTATACAACACCCTTACCGGAATCACCGAAGAGTTCGTTCCCGCCGACGGCAAGACAGTAAAGATGTACGTCTGCGGGGTGACGCCTTACGCCCCCGTCCACGTGGGTCACGCGCTGAGCTATGTGGCCTTTGACGTTCTGCGGCGGTACCTGGAGTACCTGGGCTACCAGGTGGAGCACGTCCAGAATTTCACCGACGTGGACGACAAGATCATCCAGCGCGCCAAGGACGCGGGTGTAGAACCTGAAGCGCTGGCCGACCAGTACATCGAAGACTTCTTCCACAACATCGATGCCCTGAACGTGCAGCGTGCCCATGTGTATCCCCGGGCCACCCAAGAGATAGAGCCCATCGTCGAAACCATCAAGGGCTTGGTGGAGAAAGGGTACGCCTACCCGGTCGGCGGTGACGTTTATTTCCGGGTGAACAGCAGCGACGAATACGGCAAGCTGAGCCACCGCACGCTGGACGGGATGATTGCCGGGGCCAGGGTGGCCGTCGACGATCAGAAGGAACACCCCATGGATTTCGCCCTGTGGAAGGGCGCGATAGCCGGCGAGCCCGCTTGGGACAGTCCCTGGGGGCCGGGACGGCCTGGCTGGCACATCGAGTGCACCAGCATGGCGATGACATACCTGGGAGCCTCCCTGGACATCCATGGTGGCGGCCAGGACCTGATCTTTCCCCACCACGAAAATGAGATCGCCCAGAGCGAGGCCTCCACGGGCATGAAGCCCTTCGCCAGGTATTGGGTCCATAACGGCCTGCTGATGCTGGGCGAAGACAAGATGAGCAAGTCGCTGGGCAACCTGGTTTCGGTCAAGGAAGCCCTGGAAGAATACACTCCGGACTGCCTGCGCCTGTACTTGCTAAGCTCCCATTACCGGTCTCCATTGCACTATTCCGACGAGGGCTGCGCCGCCATGGAGCGCAGTGGCGACCGCCTGCGCCACGCCCTCAGGCTGGATAATAATGGCGGCGGGGAACCGCTGGACCCCGGCCGGTGCGAAGCACGGTTCTTCGAAGCCATGGACGACGACCTGAACACACCCAGAGCCCTCGCCGCGCTGTTCGACCTGGCCCGGGAGATCAACCGGGGCCGGGACGCGGGACAGGAAATCAAGGGCTGCCAGGACACCCTGCGCCGTCTGGGCGGCATTCTGGGCTTAACATTTCAGGGACGGGACTCCTCCGGCGAAGACCACCTCGCGGCCAAACCATTCATCGAGCTACTGTTATCGACCCGGGAAGAGCTGCGGCGTGCCAAACAGTTCGACTTGGCCGATAATATCCGTGACGGTCTGGACCGGCAAGGTGTCATCGTGGAAGACACGCCTCAGGGGGCCCGTTGGGAGTATCACCCCACCGACTGATGCCCAAGATCCCCCCTTAGGCGGACCATCCCATGAGCCCCGATACGCCCTGTGTTTCAAATCGGCCGATCGCCAACCACGCCTGACCCCACGAGCCAATACTTCTATCTGGCCCCTGTCTGCGGCATGTATATTGCGATCCGGGGGGATGGACCGCTGGTCCGATCAGTGGCGAGCGCTATGTCGAGTCCGGTAACAAGAGGACCGGGACTTCGATCAAGGCGATGGACGAGGCAAGCCAAGAAATGAGGCGGTACCATGCTCAACAGCTCTGCACTACAGTCATTCGAAAAAATCGTGGGGGCCGCCAACGCGCTGGCCGAACCATATGACCTTGACCGGTACTCCGCCGACGCGCTGACCCCGTTTCGTGCATTCGGTGTGGAAGAGGCCCTGGAACCGCTGGCCGACCTGGTCTTAAGGCCCGAGACCACCAGTCAGGTTGCGGAGATCGTAGCCCTGGCGGCCCAACAACGTATTCCCTTGATCCCCTACGGAGGTGGCACCGGGGTCATGGGGGGGACCCTTCCGGTGCAGGGCGGCATCATAATCGACCTGAAAAGGATGAACCGGGTCCTGGAGGTCAACCCTCGGGACCAGACCGTGTCCGTGGAAGCGGGAACAGTGTTACAAGACCTGGAGGACGCCCTGGATGAACACGGCTTGATGGCCGGACACGACCCCTACAGCGTGGCCATCGCCACCGTGGGCGGGGCCATATCCACCAATGGAGTGGGCTACCGGGCCGGGGCCATCGGGCCCATGGGCGACCAGGTCGTGGCGCTGGAGGTGGTGCTTCCAGACGGCCGCATCCTGGTCACTCCCCAGGTGCCCAAAACCTCGTCGGGCCCAAATCTTAATCATCTGTTTATCGGCAGTGAAGGCGTATTTGGCGTCATCACCAGGGCCACCCTCCGAGTCCGCCGCTTGCCCGAGGCCCAAGTATTCGCCACCATAGATTTCGACAGCTTCACCCAGGGGTTCAACGCCGTGGCCGAGTTGCGGGCCCTCGACATTCGACCCACCTTATTGGACCTGACCGAGGAGGATCAGCGAGTGCGCCTCTACCTGCTCTTTGAGGGCTTTAAAGAAGGTGTGACCGCCCTGGCAGCCAGGTCATCGGAAGTTTGCTCCCAGTTTCAGGGACGCGCCGTTGGGCCGGAACCAACGCTGGAGTATTGGCGGGACCGGCACCAATCGGGAGAAAATTACAAGCTGTCCTCTCTGGGTAAGCCGCGCCAAGACCGGTGGCAGAGGGTAGGTGGCGGGGGCTTCGACTATCTGCACTTGGCCCTCCCAATCTCCAAGGTATTGGAATACCGGGAGCGTTGCCAGCAGGCGATGAGCGGCAGCGGCGTGAGGGTCACGGAGTTTGCTATCTGGAGCCGGCCCGAGCTCTTCTCCATGCTGCTGGCTCCGGAGCCGGGCGCCAGCGGCGATTTTCGCGAAAGTTTGTCCATAGTTGTTCAGCAGGTCTTGACCCTGGCCCAGGACATGGGCGGCGTGATGGAATATTGCCACGGTGTGGGGATGAAGCTCGGCCACCTGCTGGCCCGTGAGATGGGAGTGGGCCACGATGTGATAAGGGCCCTGAAAGAGTCCCTGGACCCGGCCGGGATAATGAACCCAAGCAAGCTGGGATTGTAAATCCCGCCCTGCTTGACGACGACTCTGCAACTCATTTTCACTAGCTCAGGATAGATCGGCAAAACCCCAGGCGATTTGCGCTGCATATCAACTCGATCGGGACGGACTAACAGCTCCCCTTTGACCTTTCCCCCGCTACCATTTCCTCTTTGATCCCGCTTCCGGCCACCACTCCCTACCGACAGGTGTGTTCCGCGCCAATGGTTAGGGTGCCTTCACCATCACCGTCTCTAATATTAGGTATCGTATAATATCCCTTGACGCGGGGGTAGGCGCGCTATATCATAAATATAGATGTTAATCATAATGTAGTATTGTAAAAATAACATGCTAAAACATGATAACGATACCCCAGACTAATCACAAGTTAAAGGAAGGTAACCAAAGCATGACCACTGCGACCACAGCGACCACGGAGTCGCCCGCCCCCGAGCTCCCTCAAACAGGAGGTGAGCGGTGGAGTGGACCACTAGACAGGGAAGACCCGGAAACCGATGGGAAGGCGCGGCTGCCCCGCAAGCAAGCGGTGGCGATAGAAACAGCGCATCAAGAAAAGGAGAGTATCTTAGAAATGCTTACGAAAACTATCGTGGCGATCCATCAATGGCTGGCCGGGCCTCCTGCCAGCGCCCAGGACCGGGTAAACCACGACATCGCGGAGCACGCGAATTGGGCCCACTATGGGACCCTGGGTGGCGCCTAAGCGCCAGGACGCCACGGCCCAGAGGCCTGTGCGCGCCTAAATCCCGGAGAACTACGTAAATCTGTTCAATCTTGGGGCCGCAGCTACAGAAGCAAAGGGGCGGCCTCGACCGACATACCACCACCGAAAGGAGAGTTGACAAATGCTGATCACGAGGACTATCGAGGCGATTCATCAATGGCTTTCGGGACCTCCCCTGACCGCGCAGGACCGCATTAGACGTGACATCGCCCAGGAGAGCCACAAGCCCTTCACCAACCCCATGGGCGGCGCCTAAACTCAAAAAACGATCCAGCCGGTCACCCTCGCCGCTTCGCCGGCTTGACCCTTGGCTGGCCGCTCAACGCGATCCACGGATCCCCGTGTGGGTCATCCAGTGGGACTACCCAGCGAAAACCGGAAGCCGGCGCAGCCGGGCGCCCGAAGGATATCAACGAGATTCCCCTTTAAAAGGGCAGCTCCGTTCCGATACCCTGATCCACGGCCTTCCGGTACACCAGTTGCGCCGCGGCGATGTCCTCCAGGGCCACGCCCATAGATTCGAAAAGGGTTATGGACTCCTCCGACGGCCGTCCCCGGACCCGGCCGGCCACCACATCCCGCAGCTCGTGGGCCTGGTCCCACCGGAAGCTGCCTCGGGCCTCCGGCCAAAGCAGGTCACCGCACTCGATCTTGGCCTGCTCCAGGTCGTCTACCACCACCAGCTCGGCGCGCTCCACCGTCTCCTCGTCTACCTCCCGCCGCATCCAGTGATTGCCTCCCGCGGCGTTTACGTGGGCGCCGGCAGCCAGCCAAGCTCCTTCCATCACCGGCTCCCGGGAGCCCGTGATCGTTACTACCACATCCGCGCCGTCAACGCAGGCCTGGGCGCTTTCCACCGGCAACACCTCCACGTTCAATTGCTGGCTCATCCGCTGGGCAAACTGCTCGCGCCGTTCCGCGCGGCGGCTGTACACCCGCGCCTGAGAAACCTTCCGCACGGCGCACACCGCCTCTAGCTGGGTGCGGGCCTGAAAGCCGGACCCAATGATCCCCACGGTAGCCGCCTGTTCCCGCGCCATGTACCGGGTAGCCAGCCCCGAAGCGGCACCGGTGCGGATCTGCCCCAATCGACCCGCTTCCAAACAGGCCAGTAAAGCCCCGGATTCAAAGTCGTACAGCATAACGATCATCTTGCTGCCACCGGCGCCGCCGAAGGAGGGGTAGGCCTTGTAGCCAAATACCTTGTGCTCAGCGTCGGCCGCGGCCATGAAGTGGAAGAAGCCGTTGGGCATGCGGATGCGGGAGCGGGGCTTGTTCTCCGTCATGCCGGCCCCGGCGTGACTGAAAGCCTCCTCCAGCGCCTGAATGCACTCGGCCATTGGAAGGAGTTGCACCACTTCGGCGTCGCTCAAGAACAGGGTCATGCCCACCTCCTAAGGGGTACGATAGTCTGGTCTAGACGAACTCATATAGGTGGAGTCCGTGCCGGGGACACCAAGTATAGCATCCGTCCGGCGCCTGGATAATTAAAGAAGGTTTCGCTACAATTGCGGAATCCATCAGAGGGAGTGCGCCTGTGGAGGCTCGAGCCAGGGTTTTTGTTACTCGCCGGATGTTGCCGGAGGCCTTGGAATTGATCGCGGCGGAAGCGGACCTGGAAGTGTGGCCCGAGGAGCACCCGCCAAGTCCTCAACAGCTGCGGGAAAAGGTTGCCGCGGTCCAGGGGGTCCTGACCAACATCATGGACCGGGTCGACACTGCCATGCTGGAAGCGGCCCCTGAGCTCAAGGTGGTGAGCCAACTGGGCGTTGGAGTAGACCACATAGACGTGGCCCAAGCGACCCGGCAGGGGATACTGGTGGGCAACACGCCGGGTGTCCTGGTCGGGGCGACGGCGGACCTGGCTTTTGCCCTTTTGATGTCCGCCGCCCGGCGGGTTGGCGAAAGCGAGCGCTGGCTTCGCGACGGCAAATGGGTCATGGCCTTCCACCCCATGTTCTGGCTCGGAGCGGATATACATCAGGCCACCCTGGGCATCATCGGCCTGGGCCAGATCGGCCTGGAGATGGCCAAACGAGGCCGCGGGTTCGATATGCGCGTCCTATATCATTCCCGGACCCGCAAGCCCGAATTGGAGGCACGGTATGGCCTGGAATACGTCGACCGCACGGAATTGTTGAGCTCGTCCGACTTCGTCTCGCTGCACGTACCCCTCACCCCGGAAACCCACCACTACATCGCCGAGGAGGAGTTGCGTCTGATGAAGCCCACCGCCATCCTGATAAACGTAGCCCGGGGCCCGGTGGTGGACTCGAGCGCCCTCTACTCTGCGCTCAAGGAGGGCTGGATCCGGGCTGCAGCCATGGACGTGACCGACCCGGAGCCCATACTCCCCGACGACCCGTTGTTGACCCTGGAAAATCTGGTGATCACGCCACACATC
>JADFJS010000113.1 GCA_022566155.1 Chloroflexota bacterium | reverse complement strand
GTTAGGCGGCTGCCACACGGACCAGCAACCGGCTGATGGCAGGAACGATGGGCTCAGGCCTGGCCATCCTAGGCTATGACCGGATGGCGTGGACGGTTTGCTAGGGCCCAGGGGGCAGGAGCAGCGGATTGTTTTATTTCAGGCGTGGGTCCGCAAGGGCGATCAATAGCCGGAACGGATGCGGATGCTTGAGCATACCGGGATCAACCCTTTGGCTATTCTTTACCTTGATGTACTTCTTCACCGAGGATCAAGCGATCCCGACAGGCAAGTGGGAGTTCCTGTGGCGGTTCTTCGCCGGGCCATTCAACTTTTTGTTCTAGGCGGTTGGCGGCGCATTGGGAGGTCAACATGGATGCAATCACCTTTATCTCGGACTCGTTGCGGCAGGTGCAGCTCAGGTTGATGGCCACCTGCGAAGGGCTTACTCAAGAGCAGGTATTGTGGCGTCCCTCGCCCAATGCCAACAACATCGGTTTTATCCTGTGGCACCTGACACGCGGGGAGGATAATGCGATCAGAACCCTGGGCACTTCCGAGCCCGCGCTATGGGTCTCCCAGGGATGGCATGAGAGATTCAACCAGCCGGTTGATTCGCCGGACCCTGGAGACCGTATGGGACTGCAGAGCCTGCCCATTCCCGACCTGGAAGTGCTGCTGGGATATTCCAGGGCCGTGCACGAGAAGTCCCAGGGAGTTCTTTCTTCATTGCCTGCCGAAAGGCTGGACGAGGCCCGGAACCAAACACGCCCGCAGCGCACGGTAGCGGAGACGTTGAGGCACCTCATCACCCATAAAAATAACCACCACGGCCAGATAGACTACATCCGGGGCCTGCAAGACGAGAGCTGGGACCTGCCGCCGGGAACGGGCATCGTTCTGCCCGACGCCGAATGAGCGGCCACTGGTCCTCTTATGTTGGGGTAGCTAGACTAGTGTCTCCAAAATGGCCTGCCCCGCAATTTGGCCATTGTAAGGCTATTTACAAGCCAGGACACTAGTTTACATTCGCCTCGTCTCTCAGGAAGGTCACCATTCGCTCCGCAATCTCCTCCCCGGCATCCTCTTGCAGGTAATGTCCGGCATCACGAACAATCTCAAATCGTCCGTTGGGGACCATCTCGGCGATGCGCCGCCCTTCACCTACTTTGAAGGCGATGTCCCGGTCCGAGAACATGACCAGCACCGGGATGTCCCACTCCCGGAGAGTCGATTCGATCTCTGAGATGTATTTGGCGTTTGGATGCAGGTCGTTACCAGGGATCATCTTGGGGAAAGCGGCTATTCCCGCACGAGAGGCCGGCGTGGGATGGGGCATTTTATATTGCTCGAGCACACCGTTTTCGATGGGGCGCCGGAAAGTCCAGCCCTGCCGGAACGCCACCTTTCTGAACAGGTCCATTCTTCTGATCAGGAAACTGGAGAGGCCGCCGGACCGCAACACCAGACGGAACAGGAGAGGAATCGGAATTGTTTTCACCATGGTATTCAGGATAATCAGCGCCCGCACGTTGTCCTGATGGTCGATGGCGTAGCGCAGGCCTATGGGCCCTCCCCAGTCCTGACCGACGATGGTGATGCCTTTGAGCTGGAGCTTCCCGATGAGCCCCGTGACCAGCTCGACGTGCCTTCGCAAAGTGTATACCGACTCGTCGGTGGGCTTGTCCGACAGGCCAAAACCCATGAGGTCTAGTGCGATGCAGCGGTACCCGGCGGCCACCAGCGGCGGGATCATCTTGCGGTACAGGTAGCTCCATGTAGGCTGGCCATGGACCATGAGAATGGGTGGCCCGGAGCCTTCGTCCACGTAGTGGATGCGAACGCCATCAATCACCTCATAGTTTTTGCCAAACATGAATTGGTAACGCGCGGTCATTGGCTCTCTAGTCTACCGCAAAAATAATCCGTCCCAAGGTGTTGTCCCTGGGACGGATTATTTGCGACACGAATATTGATTCGGCCGCCTCTGGGCGGCTGCGGCCTAGATGCGCTGCAGCACCGTGGTGATACCCATACCGGCGCCGATGCACTGGGTGGCCACGCCGTAGGTCAGGTTGGAGCGCCGGAGCTCGTGGGCCAAGCTGAGCACCAATCTTCCGCCGGTGGCTCCCAGCGGGTGCCCGATGGCCAGGGCGCCGCCGTTGACGTTGAGCTTGTCGTCGGGTATCCCCAACTCGCTCTGACTGGGAATCACCTGGGCGGCAAACGCCTCGTTGAACTCCCATCGGTCTATCTGGTCCGCCGTCAGTCCGGCGTGCTTCAGGGCCTTCTTGGTGGCGGGTATCGGGCCCAGGCCCATTAGCTGTTGCTTGACGCCGGCGACCCCAAATCCGATGATTCGGGCCAGGGGCTCCAGTCCCAGCTCCAGGGCCATTTCCTCGCTCATGATCAGCACCGCGCTGACGCCGTCGTTGGTGGGAGAGGAGTTGCCGGGGGTGATGACGATCTCCTTGTCTCCGTAGCTGACCACTCCGGCGATGGGCTTGAGATTCATCAACGACTCAAAGTTGGTCTGGGGCCGGATGCAATCGTCCCGGTCGAAGGTGATCATCTGGCCGTGTTCGTCGGGCACCCAATTGCCGTCGCTATCGAATACCGGGTCCTCCACTTCCAATGGAATGATCTCGTCCCTGAATCGCCCGGACTCGTAAGCCTCGTGGGCCTTCAGATGGCTGGGAACGGAGAATTCGTCCAGGTCTGCCCGGGAGAGGTTGTAAACCTCCGACACGTTCTGCGCCGTCTGCAGCATGGAGGCCCGGGGTGGGGAATTCAAGATGTAGTCCGGAAAGGGCACGGAGAAGTTATCGTAATGGTCCGGGGGCAACGCCCGTTGCTCGTCATTCAGCTCCAGCGGCCTGGCCTCGGTTACCCGGTTGGTTGGTCCGGCATCACCGCCGCCCAAACCCCGCGCCATGCGCTCGGCGCCCAGGGCGATGCCGCAGTCGGTGGCGCCCACCATGATGGACTGGGCTACCCGGTGCAGGGTCTCCATGCTGGAGCCGCACTGGCGGTTGGAGTTGAAGGTTGAAACCTCGGGCGAAAGACCGGCCAGTTTCGCCACCCGGCCCAGGTCGACGAACTCGCCCTTGCCCGACACGTTGCCGAGGCCCACGTCCTCGACCATCCGTCCCTGGACCTTGGGGTTCCGGTCCATCAGCGCCCGGATGATCTGCGCGCCCACGTCGTCCAGACGGGTGGCCACCAGCTTTCCGCGGGCCGCTCTACCGAAGGCGGATCGAACGCCATCTACGATTACCGCGTTCTTCAGTTCCATGTTCGTCTTCCTCCTATCTTGGGTATCTTCGTCTGGCTAACGCTAACATACGGGTTTGCTCTGGTTGGAGGCTGATTTAGCCTGGACCCTCAACGACATTCTAACATTCCAACATGGCGTGTCAAACCGATTCGGCCCGGCCATACTGTCTCGTCACTTTCCTTCAAACCAGCTATGAAGGCGGGCAGCCCAGGACCCATTATTAGTGACACTCAATGGCCCTTGTAGTAGTATGTGGTTCTCCGGGGATAGCATGGGTCAACCGAGGCCGTGCCCTGGGGAATTCCTTCAGTTTTCAATCGTTTCGGAGGTGAAATATGGGTAACCGCCTGGAAGGAAAGGTGGCGGTGGTTACTGGCGCGGGCCGCGGCGTGGGCCGAGGTATCGCCCTGGCTTTGGCCGAAGAGGGAGCCTCGGTGGTGGTCAACGACCTGGGCTGTGAGGTCGACGGTTCCTCCTCTTCCCACGAGCCGGCCGACACCGTTGTAGGGGAGATAAAGATCAGGGGTGGGCAGGCCACCGCCAACTACGACAACGTATTCCTCATGTCCGGCGGGGAAGCCGTGATCCAGACGGCCGCGGATTCCTTTGGCAAGATAGACATCCTCGTCAACTGTGCCGGGATCGTGAGCGACCGGATGATCTACCAGATGACCGAGGAGGAGTGGGACCGGGTCATCACCACCAATCTGAAGGGGACCTTCGTGCCCTCCCGCTACGCCTGCATCCTTTTCCGCCAGCAGCGGAGCGGCCGCATCGTAAACCTGACCAGCGACGCGGGCCTGGGAGCGGTGGGCAGCTCCAACTCTGCCGCCGCCTCTGAAGGCATTATCGGCCTTACCAGGACCGTGGCCAGGGACATGGGGCGGTACGGGGTGACCTGTAATGCCATCTCTCCCCTGGTGAAGACCCGGCTTTTCGCCGGCCTGGTGGGAGAGTATCGAGAGGGCGGCGCCGGCCTCACGGCGGAGGATGTGGCCGGGATCGGGCCCTCACCGCCAATCACTCAGTGGGAGGGGCCAGGCTCCCCCGACGACCCGGAAAACGTGGCGCCCCTGGCGGTGATGCTGTGTACCAATCTGGTGCCCAATATCAATGGCTATGTCTTCGGCGTTCGGGGCGGGAGCATCTATCTGTATTCCAATCCCCAGATAGAAAGAAGCATTCATCGCATGGGCAACTACACCATGGACGAGATGGACGTTCTGGTGCCCAAGATAATTGCCGCCGGCATGTAACCCGGTGATCTGGCGATGGATCCATTGTTTAACAAGGAGAAAAAGTAATGGGTGACCGGCTTGCAGGCAGAGTAGCTATCGTGACCGGCTCCGGCCGGGGCATCGGCCGTGGCGTGGCCATGCTGATGGCCGAAGAAGGCGCATCGGTGGTGGTCAACGACCTGGGAGGCAACGTCGACGGCAGCGACACCTCCAACACCCCCGCCGGAGAGGTTGTCGCCGAGATTCAAGCCGCCGGGGGCACCGCGGTGGCCAACTTCGACTCCGTGGCTTCCTACGAGGGCGCCGCCAACATCGTAAAAACGGCCATAGACAGCTTTGGCCGAGTGGATATCCTGTGCCATGTGGCCGGCATACTGCGGGACCGCATGGTCTTCAACATGTCGGAAGAGGAGTGGGATGGTGTGCTGGCGGTGCACCTTAAGGGCGCTTTCAACACCGTGCGAAACGTTGTGCCCCACATGATTCAGCAGCACTACGGGCGCATCTGTCTCTTCTCATCGGGCTCAGGCCTGGGCAACACCGGCCAGGCCAACTACTCCGCGGCCAAGGAGGGCATGGTTGGCTTTGTCAGGAGCCTTTCCCGTGAGCTGGGTTCCCACGGTATCTCCGTGAACGCCATCTATCCTGGAGGAGCCACGCGCATGACCGGCACGGTGCCCGATTCGGCCCGCGAGCTCAGAGTTGCCCGGGGAGTCATCGGGGGAGGCCAGATGGCCGGCCGGGCTCAGGAGACCGCTGAGGGGTCCAGGGACGCCGACAACAACGCGCCCAAGGTCGTTTACCTGTGTACCGAGAAAGGCGGCCAGGTCACCGGTCAGGTGATCGGCACCAGTGGCTGGCAGATGTCCCTCTACTCCCCCCGGCACGTCATCCGCACTATTCATAAGGACGGCCGTTGGACGGTGGACGAGCTGGAGGAACTGTTGCCGGTTTCCCTGTCGGCAGGTCTGATAAACCCGGCGCCGGCTCCCGAGGCCACCGAGTCGGCTTAAAGGTCGTTTCCTGCTCCCTGACCTTCCAAGGCCCGGCTGGCGTCCGCAAGCTGCGATGTGTATGTGACGGGTCTGAAAATGTGGCGCTTTTCCTTGACAAAGCACGACATAACACCTAGGATAATTCGTGTAAGACTGGGCGAAGTGTGCCCAATTAGCCGGACTGTTGTAGCTGAGTATAGGGATGGAGGTAGTCTGAATGGTGACCGTGAAGTCAGATACCGCGTATTGGGAAGCAGCTCAGGCACAGGGTTTCGACCTCTCCTGGCTGGAACAGCTAAAGAACAATGTGATTGGAGATACAAAGGCCGAAGTATCCGATAACCTCACCGGCCGCGTGGAAGGTTCGATCCCCCGTCCCGGTATCCCGCAGATCGGGGCCTACCCCTTCCGCACAAAGAAGGAAGTGTGGGCCTATAACCTGACCAAACTCTACGATGAGACCGTTACCCGTCAGTGGAGTTCGGCCACCGACATTCCTTGGGAAACCCTGAAGCCCCTTCCCGACGATATCGAAGCCGCCGAGTGCCAGTTGGCCACCTTCTTCACCCAGGTGGAGTTCGTCGCCGCCGATGTACCCGGACGGTTCATCTCCACCATGTCCCCCGACTACCATGAGGTCCGCGCGGTCTTGCTGGGCCAGGTTATGGACGAGTCCCGTCACCTGGAAGTCTTCCGCAAACGGGCCCTGGCCAATGGCGGTGGACTGATGCGCATGACCGATCAGGTAAGCGACGTGGTTGGCGGCAACACCGACAGCGCACGTTGTTACACGGAGCTATCCACCCGCATGCACATCGTGGGTGAAGGCAACGTCTTGACCCTGTTCCGGCTGGGTGAGCTCATGGCCTATAACGAAGCAGAGAAGGTCATCTACCGGCGGTGCGCGCAGGACGAGGCCCGGCATGTGGCCATCGGCGTGCTGCACGCCCGCTACATGCACGAGTGTACCCCCGAACGGATCGAGGAGATCAACTGCTACCTGGACGAGGCGGAGACTCGCCAGTCCACCGGCGCCGGTGGCGACAACCCGGCGGCCCGCAATGTGCTGACCAGCGATGCCCTGGCCGTGCTG
>JADFJS010000112.1 GCA_022566155.1 Chloroflexota bacterium | reverse complement strand
CTACGAATTTGAACTCAATTCAGACCAGATGGCCTTTATCCGGACGGCCAAGGAAAAGTATGGCATCCCAGACGAAAGCAAGGTAGTACGTATCCTGGTGGACTACCTTCTCACCAACTCTGGGATCCATGAATCAGTCTTCACGCAGACCCGGTGCCTGCGCTGCGACTGACGGCCGGCGTTCACTTGTTCCCATCCAGGTGCTTGACCGCCTCCAGGGCCAGGTAATACCCATACACGCCAAAGCCATATACCGAACCCTTGCACACGGGCAAAACAGTGGAGACGGTGCCACGAGCCGTGGGGTTTGAAGCGTGGACCTCGATGACCGGGAAGCCTACCTGTCCGATGGCGCCCCTTAGAGGGCCTGACCCGGTGGTATATCCGGCCGGATTGATCAACGCGGCGTCGATTCCCCGTTCATGGGCATCGTACAGGGCGTTTACCACCTCGCCCTCTATATTGGAGTGGAATATCTCCACGTCCATGCCCAGCCCCTCGGCGTAAGCCATTATCTGTTCGTTGATCTGCTCCAATGTATCGGGGCCGAAGGTCTCCACCTGCGACTTGCCGCGCATGTTCATGCCGGCGCCTTGAATCACCAGAACTCTAGTCATGAACCTCGCTCCTCTTTGCCATTCTCGGACGTTGCGGGCCGGCCGTCGGACCTGGACAGATCATCCACACCGCTGACCGGGGCGGATGATGTATTCATTCCGGTGTTTTCTAATTCACCCAGGGCGTGTCCTTCCACAGGCTCGGTGGGTGTTTCCGTCACGTAGCCCGCGAGCAAGATGTCCAACTGAACCATCAGCATCTTGTTCCAGGCTGTGGCCGACTTCATAGCCTCCCTAGGATCGTCCATCTCCTGAAGCAGGACATCGGCGATGGCGGTCTGCACAAAGGAAATGGTGCCCACCATGAACCGGCTAGGGATCGACCCCATGTGGGCCCGATGGACAGGGGGGTGGCTATGGACGATTCCCGTGGCAAGCAGGCGAATGGGGAAATCGTCGTCGATCTGGAACTCGATGGAGCCGCGCAGCCACCGGGTCAGACTGTGCTTGCGCCTGCTGAGCTTCTCCTCGTTGACCTCACCGGTCTCGGTCAGGAAGAACTTTCGAGAATCCGGAAATTTCAGGAAATGATCGTAGACGCCGGCGGTAAGCTCGTCGGCATGTTTCAACACGATCGGCGCCGTCGCCCGCAGCAACTCTAGCTCGGCCGGGCCCAGGCCAACAAACTTCGCCACCTCCGCCATGCGTGCCGGCCAGTCGACGATGCGTGCCATATGCCCTCCTGCGGTCTCCCGTTTCTGCCGCAGCCGGCTAACCTGCCAAGCCGAGCCCGCCGGAAGAATCCGGGACAACCAGAATATAACCTTTCCCGATAAAAGGGGCAAGGCGGCGTGATCCCTCCACGTCTTGACACCCAACGGACGGGGTATTTAACTGTGATGACCCAAGGAGCCCAGATGAGGCCGGTAATCCGCGATGGCCAGGCGGGCCAAAATGGAACCCAACTACCGGAGCTGACCATGGCCGCTCTAGAATCGACACAGCGGACAACAACCTGGTCCATCCAACCGGGTTCGATGCGGCTGCCGCTGATCATCGCCCATCGGGGACACCGGAGCGCCGCACCGGAAAACACCATGTCTGCCTTCCAGGGAGCCCTGGCCGCCGGCGCCGACGGCATCGAACTAGACGTTCGGCTCACCCGCGACAGCCAGCTGGTTGTGTTTCATGACCGGCAGCTGGACCGGACCAGCAACGGCCACGGGTTGGTCGACCACCACACCCTGGCAGACATCCGGTCCCTGGATGTGGGTTCCTGGTTCAGCCACAAGTTCAAAGGAGAAGCCGCCCCCACTCTGGACCAGGTCTTCGAGGCTCTCCCCCATGACTACCTGATCAATGTGGAGATGAAGGTTGTCATCAAGGGGATGAACCTGATCGCCCACAAGGTTGCGGAGACGATACGGCGGCACCAACGATGGGATAGCACGCTGGTGGCCAGCTTCAATCCCATCGCTCTCTTTTATCTGCGGCGCATAGAACCACGGATCGGCCGGGGATACATCTGGTCCCGCTACCATCCGTTTCCCATCAGGTCTCGCTGGTTTGCTCCCATCGTTAAAGCCCAGTGGTACGATCCCGCCAATGACACTTACAGCCCGGCATTGCACGACAAGTTCCAGCGAAAGGGGTCCAAGGTGCTGGCCTGGGATATGGACTTTGGGCGGGATGTGGAGAGGATGGCCTCGCTGCGACTGGAGGCGATGGTGACCGATGATGTGACCTTGATGGTCGGGCGGAAACAAGAGCTGGCCCGCAGATTAGACTAGGTTGGACAGCCGGGCGGGTAACGCCGCCTTGATGATAGGAGGTCAAGTTGGTGACGCGGGAAGAGCTTTTCGTTTTCTGGAATGGCACCAAGGAAGAGTTGGCGCTGACGGACCTTAACGTCGCGCTGCAAGAAGAGCCGGACTTAAGCGGCCGGGAGTTCTTGACCTACCGGTTGACCATGGACAGCTACCAGGGCCGTCGCATCCGGGCCTGGTACTCGGTCCCAAAGGACCCACCGCCGGGGAGAAAACTGCCGGCAATCTTGGCGGTTCCGGGCTACGGAGGCCAAAAATCCATTCCCACCCAACTGGTGTTAGACGGGTTTGCCGTGCTGACCCTGTACCCCAGAGGGCAGGGAGAGAGCTGCCTTGAGTGGGAGCTGGATTCCGGGACCAAACTTACCTACCAGATCACAGATAGGCACGAGTATTACTACCGCGGCGCCTACATGGACTGCTTGCGGGGTCTCGACTTCCTGCAGAGCCGGGAGGAGGTCGACAGCGCCCGGCTGGGCATGTGGAGCCGCAGCCAGGGCGGTGGGTTGACGCTGGCCACGGCGGCCCTGGATTCCCGACTGCTGGCGGCGGTGGCCGAAGAACCATTCCTGTGCAACTACCCAGTCTCGATCGACATAACCACAAGCCCCTACAGCGAGCTATCCGATTACGCCGGCCGGCACCCGGAGCAACGCGGTCAGATGTTGGAAACCCTGGCCTACTTCGATTGCTTGAACCTGGCCGGAGACATACGTTGTCCCACCCTGGTCAACATCGGCATGCTGGACGAGACATGCCCCTACCGCACGGTGATGCCTGTCTTCGAGAGCATCCCCGGGCCCAAGGCCCTGTACGTTTATCCCGGCCTTGCCCACTCGCCCTGCACCGATTTCAACGCCCACGCCCTGGACTGGCTTCGCCGTTACCTGAGAGGCTGACCCGGCCTGCACCAACCCGGTCCATCGTTTAAGTTTCGAATCCCAACGTGTTTAAGGCAATATCAACCGGCCGGAGTCCGGCGCGTCCAGGATCAGAAGGACAGAACACGGCCTGTACGTGCGCCACTGCATGATTGCTCCGCGCAGGACGCCGGATACATTACGTGTCATAATATCGCCCATCATGGTATAATATAGCTTGGGTGATTTTTGCCTTGAAATAGTTGCGGTTTTGTTAAAAAATCCGTCGCTAATCGTTTTTCGGCCAGTCCGCCGCGGCCGAGATGGTTCCGCCGGCACTGACCTTCGGTTGACCAAGACTGGTCCGTTAGGAGTTCCCGTATAGGCTCATTCACCAGGGTAAGGCCCCGGCAAGCGAGGTGTCAGGTGGGGATTGGGTACGGCTTCCGGATAGGTCCGACGCGATAATGACCGTCGTCGATGACATCAAAAGCCGGCTGGACATCATAGAGGTAGTGTCCCGGCACGTCACCCTCCAGCGCTCCGGCCGCAGCTATAAAGCCAACTGCCCCTTTCACGAGGAGAAGACACCCTCCTTTTTCGTCTTCCCCGACCGGCAGAGTTGGCGATGTTTTGGCGGCTGCGCCAGCGGCGGGGACGTTTTCTCCTTCGTCATGCGGGCTGAGAACCTGGAGTTTGGCGAGGTGCTGCGGCGCCTGTCCGAGCAGACCGGGGTCGCCCTACCCAGACGGGAACGGCGGGACGAGCAACAGAATATCTCGCGGATCAATGAGGACGCGCTCGGCTACTTTCAGAGATACCTGGCTTCCGCCCAGGGTTCGGAAGCCCGGGCCTACCTGGAACAACGCGGCTTGAACCGGGAGACCATTGAGAAGTTTGAGCTGGGGCTGAGCCCGCCCGACGGCGAGTCGCTGAATAACCACCTGCTTCATCAAGGATTCTCCGCTGCGCATCTCGCACTGGCCGGCGTGGTCCGCGCCGGGGAAGACGGCCGGCACCGGGACCTGTTTCGCGGCCGGCTCATGATACCCATTCGTAACGGCCAGGGAGACCTGAGCGGCTTCGGCGCCCGGGCGTTGGGGGAAGACGAACCCAAGTACCTCAATACCCCCCGGACCGCGGTTTTTGACAAAGGGCGGATACTGTACGGCCTGCATCTGGCGAAGGAGGCTGCCGGCCGGGATGGTATCGTAGTCGTGGAAGGCTACATGGACGCCATCGCGGCCCATCAGCACGGCTTCGACAACGTGGTGGCGTGCATGGGAACGGCGCTCACAGAGCACCAGGTGGCCGAAATCAAGCGCCTAACCCACCGGGTCACCATGGCCCTGGACCCGGATGCCGCGGGCCGGCAAGCCACGCTGGGTAGTTTGGAAAACTCCTGGCGGGTGTTGCAGTCCCGTGTGGCTGGGAAAGCCCTGGGCACAACGCTGTTCCAACGGCAGGATCTGCCGGAGATCAGGATCGCTCTGCTCCCCAATGGTGAGGACCCGGACCAGCTGATACGCCGCTCTGCCCAGGAATGGACCGCTCTGGTGGAAGGCGCTTCTCCATTGTTCGATTACCTGCTGATGGCGATATCTGCCCAGGTGGACTCTACTACCCCGCAGGGAAAGGCCAGGTTGGTTGAACTGATGTTCCCGATCGTGGCCGCGGCGCCCGACCCGATCCAGCAGGACCACTATTTTCAGTTGCTGGCTTCCCACGTGGGAGTGACGCGGGAGACGTTGCAGGCCAGCGTGGGACGGCCCACCACCGCCGCCCGGCGGAGCCGCAGCGTGGCCTCCGGCCAACCGTCGGCTACTCCGTCGGCTTTCGCCAAGCAGGACCGGGACCCGGTGGAGGACTACTGCCTGGCGGTCTTGCTGCGATATCCGGAGCTATGGGAGATAGCGGAGGCGTTACGTCCTGAGTATTTCCGCCGAATGGAAAACCGGGAGATATTCGTCAGGTGGCAGCAGGCGCAACTGCAGGAGATCGAGGGCCCGTTGGCCCCGTGGCTGAAAGATACGATAGACGACGAACTGTCCGAGCACCTAGATTCGCTGTTGGAGAGGTCTTTGCCGCCCCTGGAAAGCCCGCGGCGGCCGGCCGCTTTTCAAGACACGGTGGGGCGTTTGGAAGCGCGCCACCTAAAAGAGTTGAAGACAGAGGAGGGAATGAGGTTTGCCGAAGCGCCTCCAGACCTGCTAGAACAGGAGTACCCGGAGGTGCTGGAATTGAACCGCCGCATCAAGGAAAAACAGGGCATGCGGAATTTGCTGGAGCAGGATTTATCACGGAGAGGGTGATTGATAGATGGTAAGACGTAAAGGTGATCAAGAACTGAACCCGGAAGAGTTCCTCGAGCGTAACGGCAACAACCACGATGGTGAAGACGGCAACGAGTTGCTGGAGATTCTTCGGGGAGTTAAGGGTAGTCAGGAGGAAGACGCCCTGGTGGAAAACAGCCCCATAACCGGGTCGGCTGCGGACCTGGCGGAGCCGGCAGCCGACCAGCAGTGGGATGATCCAGCCTCGGCTGAAAAAACTCCGAGTGCCGCAGACGATGCTACAGATCCGGAGAACGAGGAGCCTGACTGGGAGCCGGAGGCGGAGACTCTAGAGGTCCTTGACGACCCGGTGAGGATGTATCTACGTGAGATCGGCCGGGTCCGCCTGCTTACCTCCAAGGACGAGCGCTCGCTGGCCAGAAAGATAGAGGGCGGCAAGCATCTCCTGGCGTTGGAAAATGAGCTTAAGGAACTGGAGGGCCGCCAGCCTGCGCCGTGGGAGGTCACCTGCGGTCTACTGAAGCGCCTGGTGGAGTCGTCGCTGCTGGTCGAGGCGCTTGCCGACCAATTGGGTTTGCCCAGCCGTCTTACCCTGTCCCAGGTCACCGATAACCCCAAACTGCGGGCAGCCATAGATGCCGAGGTTTCCCCCGACCTGTTGGCCGGCCTGGGGGAATTCATGGAGGATACACCGGAGGATATCTACAAAAAGGTGGTTCACCTCTCCCTGAATAGCTGGCTCCTGCCGCCGGACGCCATAGACGTGCTGGAGGACTGTACCCTGGACGACTTGGCAGCCACCATGCAACAGCCGGGCTGCTATGCCGAATTACAGCACCTTGATCCCCTGTTCCGGGCCTATTTCCGGCGCATCAACGCGGAGAGCGATCGGGCCCAAAGTCATTTGACCGAGGCCAACCTGCGGTTGGTGGTCAGCGTCGCCAAGAAATACATCGGCCGGGGAATGGCCTTGCTGGACATGATTCAGGAGGGAAATATCGGCCTTATCCGGGCCGTGGAAAAATTCGACTACCGCAAGGGCTACAAATTCAGCACCTACGCTACCTGGTGGATCCGCCAGGCGATC
>JADFJS010000111.1 GCA_022566155.1 Chloroflexota bacterium | reverse complement strand
TTCTGGACGGCCACATAATACTCAGCCGGGCCTTGGCCAACGCCAACCAGTATCCACCAATCGACATCATGGAAAGCGTTAGCCGTCTGGACCGCGCCATATGCACAAAAGAGGAGATCGAACAGGTGGCCAAGGCGCGAGAGCTTTTCGCCATATATGGCCAGAATGAAGATCTCGTAAACATCGGCGCATACGCAAAGGGCAGTAATTCAAGCATCGACCTGGCAATCGACAAGTGTCCGCAGATTAGGAAATTTCTGCGTCAGATGCCTGATGAGCTGTCGTCGCGCAGTGATAACTACAAACAATTGAAGGAAATCCTGGATTGAGAAAGTTCCGCTATCGACTCGAAGCCGTTATGCGGCTGCGGCGTATTGAAAAAGACAGGGCCATGGCTAATTTCGCCAAGGCACTGCAACGCCGTTTGGGCATGGAGAAAATCTGCCGGGGCCACGCCGGACGCTTGCGCCGGATACAGGAACAGATTTCGCGCCGCCGCCATAAGGCCTTCCACGGCAGTTTGCAGGGAGTCCAAGACCCCCGCCTTCACCAGGTTCTCCACGGCTTCCCGCTGCAACCCGGTCCGCTGCATCACGTCGGCCAGGCTGGCGAACGGGCCATCCCGCTCCCTTGCCTGGACTATCGCCTCCGCACCCGTTTCTCCCACACCTCTTACATACAGGAACCCCAGCAGCAGGGACTCGTCTTTGATGATGCACTTCTCCATGCTGGCGTTGATATCGGGGTTGAGGACGGCTATTCCATGGCGCTTGGCATCTTCCTTCAAGGTTTCCGTGTTGTAGAACCCCATGGGCTGCTGGTTGAAGATGGCGACGAAGAACTCCAGAGGGTGGTAATACTTGAGCCAGGCCATGTGGTAGGCGGTGGCGCCAAAGGCGAAGGCGTGGGACTCGGGAAACATGTAGTGGCCGTTGAACTTCTTGAAGATCTTCCGGGCCACGTCCTCGGGAACGCCCAGCCCAATGGCCCCCTGCCGGAACTTTTCCCAGTAGAAAGCGATCAGATCCTCGTTGTTCCTACGGATAAAGGCCCGCCGGAGCTGGTCCGCCTCCATGGCGCTGAACCCGGCCACATCCATGGCCACATAGTTCACCTGGTCCTGAAACAGGATGATGCCCAGGGTCCGCTCCAGGGCACGCCGCTCCAGGGGGTGGTCGTAGTCCCAGGGTACGCCCTGAGTACGCCGCCGGATGAACTGGCTGACCCCATCATTGACCCCCACACCGGGACGCACCGCCCCTACTTCATAAGCCATGTCGGTGAGGTTCACGGGCTTGATGCGGGGAACGGTCTGCATCTGGGCCGCCGACTCCACCTGGAATATTCCGATGGTATCGGCCTGGTGCATCATCCCGTACACCGCCTGGTCCTCGAAATCTATGCGGCTCAGGTCGATGTAATAGCCCTTCCGCTCCTCGACAAGCTGGAGGGTTTCCTGCATCTGGGACAGAGCGCCCAGGGCCAGAAAGTCGATCTTCACGAAGCCGGCCTGGTCGATGCTGTCCTTGTCCCAGTGACAGATGTAGCGGCCATCGATGGCCGCCCGCTGCACCGGCACCATGTCGATGAGGGGAGAGGAGCTGATGATCATCCCTCCCGGGTGTTGGGCCAGGTACTTGGGGAATCCATCAAGCTGGGCCGCCAGGTCGATGAGATGACGCCACACGGGAAAGTCCACCTTTTCCCGAAACTCGGGCAGCGACTGCATCTCCAGCTCCAGCTCCCTGGCGCTGTGAGAATCTACCCGCTTGGCCAGCTTATCCACCTCCTGTGAGGGAAGCCCCAATGCCTTGCCCAGGTCCCGGATGGCGCCCTTCATCCGATAGGTGCTGATCATCCCGGTGAGGGTGGCATGGTCCCAGCCCCACTTCTGGTGCACCCGCTTGATCAGCTCCTCCCGGATGTTGCGGGGGAAGTCCAGGTCGATGTCGGGGACCGAGCCCATGTCGTCGGAGAGAAAACGGTCCAGGGAGAGGTTGAACTCCAGTGGGTCGATGTGGGAGAGGCCGATGAGGTAGCCCACAAGCATGGCCACCGAAGAGCCCCTGCCCCTTCCCGGCGGACGCTCTTCCAGGGGTATCTCCGCGTCGCTCAGACCCAACTCGATCATGATCTGCCGGGCCATCTGGATGATCTCGTAGTAGATCAGGAAGAACCCCGCCAGGTCGTGTTTCCCGATCAGGCGGAACTCCTCCTCCAGCCGCGTCTTTACCTTTTCGGTGATGCTGCCGTAGCGGCGTTCGGCGGCCTGGTAGCACAGGCGCTCCAGATAGGTCTGGGAAGTGAAACCCTCAGGCACCGGGTAATCGGGGAACCGGTAGCCCAGGTCCCTGGTAATGTCGAAGGTGCACCGGCCGGCTATGCGCAGGGTGTTCGCCACGGCCTGGGGACACTCACGGAACAGGTCCGCCATCTCCGCCGGAGACTTGAGGTAAAACTGACCGTTGGGGCGGCGCTCCCGGTGGGTCTCTTCCAGGCTCCGGTTGTGGCGGATGGCCACCAGGGCATCCTGGAGCCGGTGGCGCTCCGGGATGTGGTAGTGGACGTTGTTGGTAGCCACCGGCTCCACGTCAAACTTGCGGGCCAGCTCCATGAGCCGACGGTTGCGCGTGGTATCGCCCTGGACCAGGTTCTGCTGCAGCTCCATGAAGACGTTGGCCGTGCCGAACCAATCGAGGTACTGGGCCAGCGTGTCTTCGGCCTCCTGGTACCGTCCCTGGGCCAAAAGGGATGGTACCGGCCCCTGCCGGCAGCCGGTGAGCAGGATGATGCCCTGGGCCAGCTCCGGCAGGTATTTGAGGTCCAGGACGGGGTTCCTGCGGTCGCCGGTAATGTAGGAGTAGGAGATCATCCGGCACAGGTTGCTGTATCCCTGCTGCGTCTCGGCCAGGAAGGTCAGGTGGGAGCCGTCCTTGAGGGTGAGCTCCGCCCCGGTGATGGCCTGCACGTCCAGGCTACGGGCAACCTGGGCGAAGTGCATCGCCCCGCACAGATTATCGTGGTCGGTCAGGGCCAAGGCCCGGTAGCCCAGGTCCCTGGAGCGCACCAGCAGCTCCTCCACGGAGGAGGCCCCCTCCCGGAAAGAGTAGTTACTGTGGCAGTGAAGTTCGGCGTACAAAAAGTTGTCAGTCATCAGTTATCAGCGGTCAGCGGTCAGAAACTCTTCCTTAACCCCCCTTTAATAAAGGGGGGAATGGGGGGATTTGGTCCAGTCTCTCCGTCAATGCCCGAAAGACTGCTTCCACCACCGCATCAAGCTCTTGCAACACCTGCATGTTGCTAAAACGCAGCACCAGTAGCCCTTCGCTTGTTAGGTAAGCATCCCGTTCCGCATCATTCTGTCCATGTTCTAAATCTAGGTGTTGCGACCCATCCACCTCCACCACCAACTTTGCCTTGGGCGCGTAAAAGTCCACGATATAGGTCCCTATAGGCTTCTGCCGATAAAATTGCGCGCGCTGAAGCTGCTTCTTACGCAAGCGTGACCACAAAATCTGCTCGCTGTCGGTCATATCTGCACGTAGGCGGCGTGCGATGGGCTTCAGCTTACGGTTGTATACGAGCATGGTTCGATAAATCCCCCCTAACCCCCCTTTAACAAAGGGGGGGATTCGCTTTGGGGTGGGAGCTGACGACTGACGACTCCCTAACCCCTCTGCCGGTACCATTCCCCGGAGATCAGGTCCCGAAAGATGGTGATGAGCCTGCCATCCCCAATGGCTACCTGGTAATACTTCCTGGACACGGCCTCCTCCCGCCACCACTGATCGCCGATCTCCCACAGGTCGTCTATGGAGGCCACCGGGAACCTTCGGCCTCGCAGGGTAAGGGCCAGGGGGTTCTGGTGGGTATCCTCTTCAACGGCCAGGGGTACGGGAAGGTTCAGGGCTCGAATTGGACCAGGACCTGACGCCTTTCGGGAATTCTGGACCACGGTTCCACATCCTTTACCTGGTAGATGGGCGGCTTGCAACCCAGGAGGGCCTCCAGCTGGTGCATCATCTCCCGGAGCTGCTCCCGCCGGCGGACGTCGGAGAAAAGGCTGGCCTGGATGCCGGTTTCGCCGGTGAACCCGGCCAAAGTCAGCTTCATATCCTCCAGAGGTCCGGGCAGGGACGTTGTATCCAGCAGCGTGTTCAGCCGGCTTTTCAGAACCCACAGGGCCTTCTCTTTGCTGCCCACCGCGTCCTTGAAAGGGAAGCGCCGGGACCAGGGAGGTTTTCTCGGCCCAATCTGGCTCTCGATGGTGGCGGTGCGGACATACCTGCCCCTGATCTCCGGACGGGCGAAGGCCCTGCCCAGCAATGTCTCCAGGGCCATCATGATGGCATCGCGGGCTACGGTGGGCGAAGGGAAGGTGAGGAACTCATCAACCACCTCCTGGCGCTTGTAGGGCGCCAGTGGGCTGGAATCGACGCCCCCGGACAGCTCCCAGGCCCTCCTGCCCTCGGACTTTAGCTGGGCCTGGACGGAGCCCACCGGCAGGGCGGCCAACTGGCCCAGGGTGTGCAGCCCGAAGTGGTGCAGGCGGGACTTGTTTTCCCAGGACAGGGGCAGCAGGTTTATGGAGTAATCCTTGAGGAACCCGGCGGCATCCTGGGGCACTCTGGTAGCCCGGCCGCTACCGCTGGTTACCGCGGCGACGTAGGCCGGGAACTTTCCGGCGGCCACCCCGATACGGGGATTGAATTCCTGGGGCGCCGCCTGGAGCAAGGCCGCTATCAGCCTGGCCTCGCCCCCGTACATGTCTTCGAGGCCGCCCAGGCCCACGTAAGCGCAGCCCAGTTCGCCTTTCTCCACCAGAGGGCTTCTCCCCTCCAGGGAGCGGACCACCGCGTCGAAGCGCGACTCGTAGTAGGGGCCGTCCGCCTGGAGCAGGACCGCGTCCTTGCACCGGGACACGGCTTCCTGAAAGGACATGCCGGCGGCAACGCCCCGGGCCTCCGGTGAGCTGTCCAGCACCAGCTCCTTTGAGCCGTAGCTCTCAGTTATGACAACCGGCCTTCCCCGGAGCTGGGGAAAACGTCCCAGCTCCGCCTTCACGGGAAGGTGGGTTATCAGCAGACAAGCGATCAAGTGTTCAGTCATCAGCAGTCAGTTGTCAGCGTTTGGATGAAGCGACACAACAGTTATCTCTCCTCCCCCCTTGCGGGGGAGGATTAAGGTGGGGGGTATTCACCCCGTCTTCCAGGACTTTCAACACGACTGCTTTAATCGCCTCAATCTCCTGTAGGACCTGGTTGTTCCAGAATCTCAGCACCCGGTATCCCTGAGCTTCCAGCCAGACGGTCCTCTTTGAATCGTAATCAATTTGTTCAGAATGTTGCCCACCATCCAACTCGATAACCACTCTCCCCTCGAAACTCACGAAATCGACAATGTACTGTCCAATGGGCTGCTGACGGCGAAACTTGTACCCACCCAGCTGGCGCTTTCGAAGGTGCCGCCATAGAGCCTGCTCACACTCTGTGGGGTTCTTTCTCAGTTCTCTGGCTTTACTGTTGTTCATCCCCCCATCCTAACCTTCCCCCGCGAGGGGGGAAGGGATTTATATGCTCCCCCGCAAGGGGGAAGGGACCTGCGCTGACGGCTGATTGCTGAGCACGCTGATAGCTACAGGCCTGGGATTATATAGAACGGATGTACGGCTTATCAACCGCCGCCGGTCATGATTTTTCGAATTATGATTAAACAAAGTTTAAAATTACGGATAACGTTCACCGCCTCACCAACGGCCGTTCCGGGTATCGCCGTCCCGGTCCGTCCTTGACTGAACAACACGTCAACCCAATAATGGCTTACGAGGTTATCCGGTTGCCGCAAGGGCTGGAGTGCCGCCAAGAGGTCTCAGAACAGCTATAGAGGTCCCCAGTGGCCGAAGACCAGGGCAAAAAAGAGGAAGAGAAGTTCGAGTTCGACTCGGCGGGGCAGGCGCTGGGGTATATCTCGTTGGACCAGGCCCGGATCCTGGCCATGCGGACCGCCAGGGAGGCCCCCGGCGAGTACGGCCGCCGTTTCAGGAACGTCCCGATGGCCTTCGAGGTCGTCGAGGACAATGAGACGGAAGACCACTACATGGTCACCCTGTCCTTCCGCCCCCAGGGCCAGTTCACCGGAGTCCCAGGACAAGAGCAGTTTTTCATCGAGAAAGAAGGCGCTGTAGAGCACCGGCAGGTGCTGGATGTTCCACGAGTGGCCGGCCGACGTTTTCCGCTGATTCCAGCGGCGGTCGGCCTAGTCGGGGTGGCGGTGGCAGTAGTTGCGGTTGTGGTTGTCGTGGGAGGTTTTGGTGGTGGTGGAGATGTAGGCAACGAACCCGAAGGCACCACGGCTGTGGCAATTCCGCCGCCGGGCTCAGTGGCAACGGCCGCGGCTGTCCAGTCGGTCAGCCCGGCACGCGCACCCGGGCCTACACGAACGCCACAGGCCGTTACACCGCCGACCGTGACCGCTTCCGGCGCTGTTCCGGTTCCTACACCAACCAACCTGCCACCCGCCAATCCCACTCCGCTGGCACCTGTTGCGGCCGCGCCCAGAACCACCCCGGTGCCAGCAGCGAACGTCCCTCGGGCGACCGACGCGTTTGCCTGGGTTCCAGTGGGAAATACAACGGGCCGCCGGGCAGCCCATACTGCGACCCTGCTGCCCGATGGACGAGTCC
>JADFJS010000110.1 GCA_022566155.1 Chloroflexota bacterium | reverse complement strand
GGCTGGGGAAGGCCATAAGCGCCGTGCATTTCATCACCGGCGGCAACATGACGCACACGCCGGGCTACGGCGCTTTGATTGCGCTGGGCATGCTGGACGTCCTCACGCGTTTGAACAACTCGCAGGAGGACATTGAAAGGGCGGAGGCGTACCGGGAGTCTCTGGCCGGCACCGGCCGATTTCTCACTTTCGCGGGAGGCGGACCGCTCATCGGAACACGGCTGCGCCAGGACCCTGATGAGCGCGTGGCGATCCGTCTCGTCAGCGAAACGGCCGAGGGTATCGTGGTCAGCGGCAAGATCCAGATGCACACCAGCACACCCTTTGCCGAGGACCTGCTGATCACCTGCCGGGATGAGCTGCCTCCGGACAGCGGCCGGTGGCTATGGTTCATCTTGCCGGTAAACTCCCCCGGCCTTAGAGTCGTGGCGCGCCGGCCGGCCGCCAGGCACCCCAATCCCTTCCTGTCGCCATTAAGCAGCCGTTTCGATGAACTCGACGCCCTGGTGTGGCTGCAGGATGTATTCATCCCCCGGGAACGGGTTTTCACCGGGGAGCGGCTGAACCCAAACCGGCGCCAATCTCTGGTGTCCTGGATGATCTGGCACCATAGTTACGGGTGGCTGGCCAAGGCCGAGCTCACCCTTGGTATTGGGCTGGCCCTTACCGAGGTCATGGGTCTCAAGGAGAACCCCGCCACCATCGAGCAACTGGGAGAGCTGACCATCAATGTCCAGACTAGCCGCACCTGCATGGCGGCGGCGGAGCTGGAGCCGGAGATGACCGAGGCGGGCTATGCGTTGCCCAATCAACTCCACCTGGCCGCGGCCGGGATCAACACACTCAAGGTGCGCCAGCGCATGTCCGAGATCCTGCGCGACCTCCCGGGTTCTTCGCTGATCAACGCACCGGCGGATACCGACTTCGCCGATCCCGAGATGGCCGCCGAGTTGGAAGACGCTTTTGGGGGCGGCAGCTACACGGCGCTGCAACGCTCCGCCTTATTGCAACTCGCATGGGACCAGGTTTCGTCGGGACTGGACGGACGGGAGGCGGCTTTCGAGGCCAACGCCAGTGGTGGGTTGGCGGCATGGCGTACCCATATCCGGGCCTGGTTTCCAAGCTACAACGAGCTGGCCAACGGCGTGCAACAACTGCTCAGCGTGGAGCTTCCGCCCCTGGACTTGAGCAGCTTGCAAGAGATACAGAGCGCGCCGCGGCGTCTGGTCACACCCCCGCAGTCCACCACGTGAAAGAGCCAAGGACAGCGCTTCTGGTCTGTTATGCTTGGAAGGGGTGGTCACCTTATGATAGTGGAGCAATTGACGCGCTCGCGATGCCGTTTTATATTTCACGGTATTCTGAGGGTCCTATGTTCAGGTAAATCAGTTTGGTCTGGGAAATACAGGTTTACGCAACCCTGACCGCCACCGGGGAAAGGATGTGACATGAAGGTGCTTTTGACCTGCGCTATCGACTTCCCAGTGTCGCGTAACTTGAAGCACGCTGGCACTCAGCGGGTAGTATACGCCCTGGCAAAGGAGCTTCAACGGTTGGGGGTTGAGGTTACAGTATGCAGCACAGGCGACTCTGATGAGCTGGGAGGAGCACTCTTTGTAACGGTGGAACGAGCCTTGCATAGCCAGCCGCCAGTGCCCAGGATGCCCATTGATTTGAGTGGCGGGGTACCAGACTTGCGTTCTGAGATAATCCTGGAAGGCACCTATACTACTGAGGCGCACCAGCGGCACTACTGCTTGAGTTTGCAACGCGCTCTTTCCGAGGGTGTTGACGTAGTGCACGACCACGGAGGGGGCCTTCTGCTGTCTGATGCGTACCGGAAATATCAAAACCTCCTTAATATGCCCATCCTGACCACCCTTCATGGAGCCGTGACTGCCGACGGGCATCTCGACGAATGTGGCACGTACAGGCAACGTGCCAGGCATAACGTCTTCTTCAGCTGCGTTAGCCGGCATCAGGCGGCGTTATACGAGCAGCATATAAACATCAGCGGAATCGTCCACAACAGCGTCTCTGTCGACGATTACCATCTTCAGAGTCAGAAAAAGGACTATTTGTTCAGCCTCGGGAGGATTATGCGGCGTAAGGGACAGGATATCGCTGTAGAGGTGGCGGAAAAGGCTGGACAAAAGCTGGTTCTCGCCGGGCCTATCATGGAGCCACATTATTTCGACCAATTCCGTTCACGAGTGAGGGTAATGCCCCACATCGGGCGCATCCCCGTGACGCCTTCTTATCTTGCGGAGGTTGTAGAACGTGTGTTGGCTTGCCCGGAGCCTGCCGTCTACATCGGGCAGCTAGACGACACGCAGAAAGACGTGTGGTTCGGGCATGCTTCTGGTTTTCTGATGCCTATCCGTTGGGATGAACCCTTTGGTCTTGTGCTCCTCGAGGCAATGGCGTGTGGGACGCCGGTAATAACGTTCAACCGGGGAGGGGTGTCTGAGGTGATTGTTGATGGGCAGACTGGCTTTATAGTTGACTCTCCTGATGAAATGGTCGAGGCTGTTGGCAAGGTGGACCAGATTGATCCGGCACAGTGCAGGAGGCATGTTGAGCAGCGTTTCAGCAGTCAGATAATGGGCCAAAAGTACTTGGAAGTGTATGAGGAGTTACTCAACTCAGCATGCTGAGTAATCCGCGTAGAACGCCTCAATAACCTTAATCTTTTTGCAGGAGGGAGCTATCCCAAGAATACCGGAAAACATTGTCGATGACCTTTACAGGCGGGGTACAGAGCCCCTCGCGGGGCGTCTGGCCCAGTATCGTTGGATCACTCCTAATCGAATTTCCTTTGCCGGTTTCTTGGTAGGCGGAGTAGGTGCCTCAATTTGTATCCTGACCCTTCCGTTATGGACTGCTGGGATCCTCTTCGCCTTGGGCGACATCCTCGACTACCTGGACGGTGATCTGGCGAGGAGACAGGGCACTAGCTCCAGGGAGGGGGCCATATTCGACGCGACGTTGGACCGGTATACAGATTTCCTTGTCATTGGGGCATTGACCTACTTGACCGCCGTGGTACTGGACCGGTTCCCAGACCTTCTCATCGGGCATCTGTCCTTCTTGACCTCCGAGGCCGCCCTGGTCCTCGGATTGGCCGCGCTCCTAGGGGCGATGCTAACGCCCTACGTGAGGGCCAAGACCGAAGCCGAAGGAAAGAGCTCCGTGGCTACCATTGGCGACCGGGGAGTACGCAATCACATCCTACTGGTTGGGCTCCTCGTAAGCCAGCCCATCTGGACACTCGTTGCCGTTGCCGTGGTTGCTAACTTGGCGGCTATCTATCGATTAGTCCACGCCTTGCATAGGGAGTGACGGTACGTTGGTACGGGCATACATTTTCGTGCTGGCTGACCTGATTCATCACGGACATGTTGGGTTTCTTAGAAAGGCCCACGCTCTTGGGGGCGGTCACCCGCAGCCATCGGCAGAAGCTCCATCGCAATCATGGGGGCCTTCCACCGGGCACAAGGAGTCGCGTTTCTGGGCGATAGTGCTATCGTCCGTACCTACAATTGCAGTTGGGGTGGCCGTCGTGTTGTTGGCCGCCTGTGGCCAGGAGTCCCAACCGGCACCCTCCGGATTTTCAGTGGTCCAGCCGGTCTCTTCGGAGCCGGTTGTGCTGGTAGGAGAGGGTGACACAGCCCTTCCCCAGCCAAATAGCCAAGCGCGGGCCAGCGGCGCTCTCGGTTTCTCCCACTATTTTTTCCAGGAAGTAGGCGGGGAGGTGATAACCACACTGGTGGAGGGACCGGCGGGCGAACAGGTCCGCTCTAACCTCTCCTACCTGCAACTGAAGCAGATATATGACCGGGGAGACCCACCGCCCCAAGAGCTGGGGATGACCATTGAGGAGCTGGGAGTGTTGGTGGGGCAACTGGACACCGTCCGCCAGTCCACGGAAAAATACAAGGACGTGGACGTGGCACTGGCCGACGGTTACGTAGTCTCACGCGAACAGTTCCCGAACATGGGAGCCCACTTTGTCAACCCCGAGCGCGCGTTCGACGGCGTGTTCAACCCCGCGGAGCCAGAGTTTCTCCTGTACATCCAGGATGAAGCGGAGGAATGGGAACTGGTGGGCACCGGATTCCTCCTGCCAACCACTCTGGCCGGGGAGGACCACCCCGACGGCTTCGCTGGCCCGCTGGACAACTGGCACGTCCATTACAGTCTATGCTTGGACGGCCACACCAACAGCGGATCGACAACGCAGGAGGAGTGCCGGAAGCAGGGAGGCCGGTGGTTCCCTTCCTTTGGCTGGATGATTCACAGCTATGTTTGGGTAGACAACCCCCTCGGCGTGTTTGGCATGTGGAACTCCAATATCCCACCGCTGATGCCCGCCGAGGACCTGCGCGAGACCAAAACCCGCGACCACACGCTTGAAGGGGAGGTGGCGACGACCATCGAGAACTTCCGTCACCGCGATGCCCAGATCCAGGTGGGGGAGACGCTGGTCTGGACCAACATGGACCCGGTGCCCCACACGGTAACCTTGGGATCAGGCGGCGTGGCCGAGGAAGGGTTTGACTCAGGATTATTTGGGCCAGGCCAGTCCTTTGCTTTGAATTTCGACCGGCCTGGTACCTACTCCTTCACCTGTACCCTGCACCCGGCCATGAACGCCAAAATCGTCGTCACCGGCTGACACTATCCGATCAGACATGGGCGCCGGCTGGGATTGCCATTGGGCTATGCCCGATAGTTCTCTGCCCGTTGAGAGAGATCAGCTCGAATAGCATATGGTTCGACAAGCTCACCACGAACGGGGGAAAGGCCTTCTCTTAACCGTTCGCCCGCCGGACTTGCCCGGATATGGCTACCGGGTCTCTGCCGGATACATCAGCGGCAGCAGTGGTTCCCGCCAGTCCACGTCGTTGGGAATGAGTTCCTGCATCGCCCGCACCGAATAGTAGGAATCCCCTGTGCCGGGTGGGGCGCCGCCGTCCTGAACCGTTCCGGTGGCCTCCATGAGCAGCTTGCGTGCCAGTACGATGGCCAGGTCGGCCGGCCCTAGAAACTCCCGGCTGCGGTCAACGATAGTGCCCATGCTTTCCTGGACAGCGCGGTCCTGGGTGTTGACGCCGGCGATACCCGTGAAAGATTTGGTCTTCTGAGCATCCCGGTCGATGCGCCAGCTATTGCCCATGTTGGCATAGGATCGGAAGGTCGTTTGATCCACCGACTGGGAGCTGTTGCCCAGCTCCCGTTCCTCACGTTCCTCTTCGCTGAGGGGCTCACCGGAGATGCTGTAATGCCAGTTCCACACCATGCAGCTCTCGTCGTCCATCGGTACCCATATATGGCCGGCTATTCTGGAGTTGAGAGCGCCGGGCGGGGCCTGTGGGTCCCGGCCGCCGGGACGTATCTGGGTCCACGGCATGACGTAATGGTAGGTCCGGATGAAATTCCCTGCATCGCCCCTGGGATGGATCCCGGCGTAGCGGTAGCCATAGTCGGTCACGTCGACTTCAACCTTGGGCGCGCCGCCCCTGGGGCCGTCCCCCGTTGGACCGATGCCGTCTTGGAAATTCCGGTGGAGTATCTGGGCATGGGAGGTATCGATGCCGCCTTCCAGACCCTGCAGCCAGTTGCACTCCTGAACCACCTTGGTAACGTGCCGATGGCTGCTGGGCGCCTGAGTCCACGCAAACAGCGGAGGTGGCGGCTGGAGCTCGGTTGGCCCCATGTAGGCCCAGATGGCGCCTCCCTGCTCAACGGTGGGATAGGCGGCCAGGTGCACCTTGTCTTTGAATTGGATGGGCTCGTTCATCTGGTCCACGCAGTGGCCATCCACGTCATACTTCCAACCGTGGTAGACGCAGCGCAGGCCGCAGTCTTCGTTGCGGCCCAGCCACAAGGAAACCCTGCGATGGGCGCAGAATTCATCCAGCAATCCTATGCGGCCGTTGGTGTCTCGAAAGGCCACCAGCTCCTCGCCCAGGAGTTTGACCCGCACGGGAGGACCGTCGGGCTCGCCCAGCTCCCAGGAGAGCAGCGCCGGTATCCAGTAGCGCCGCATCACTTCGCCCATTGGCGAGCCGGGTCCTGTTCGTGTCAGCAGCTCATTTTCTTGTACCGTTACCACTGCATTTCCTCCTGCCTGGACATGCGCATGTTGGCCGCGCCTATTGTATCAGAGCAAAACCGCCATTTTGACAGCCGTCTGGCCGCCAACTACACTCTCCTCTATCCCGGAGAATCCCGCAAGACGAAACTATTATCCGGCTGCCAATCCCCCTGGAGGAACGCGGGAAGGCGCAGCCTGGAGATCGTTAAGGAGGAAGCTCATGGCCGAGGAACAGATCCGAGTGGGTCTCATAGGCGCGGGCGGGAACGTGCGCAACAGGCACATCCCCGGCTTTCAAAAGGCCGCGGATGTGGAGATCGCCGCCGTGGCCAACCGCAGCATGGAATCGGGCCGCGCCGTTGCGGATCAATTCAATATTCCCCAGGTTTACGGAAGCTGGCAGGAGCTGCTGGAAGACGAAAGCATCAATGCCGTCTGCATCGGAACCTGGCCCTACATGCACCGCGCGCTAACCTTGGCGGCGCTGGAAAAGGGCAAGCATGTATTGACCGAGGCCCGCATGGCCAACACGGCCCAGGAGGCCCGGGACATGCTGGCTGCTTCCCGAAGCCATCCCGAACTGGTCTGTCAGCTAACGCCGACGTCCACCACCTACCGGATAGACAATGTCTTGCAGCAGATGATCGAGGACGGGTATCTGGGAGAGCTTCTTTCGCTTGTCCTTCCGGCGCTGCAGACCGGCTTCGCCGACTTCG
>JADFJS010000007.1 GCA_022566155.1 Chloroflexota bacterium | reverse complement strand
CCTGTGGGTGATGGACGGGATGCCGGGCCGGCGGGTATCGCCGATCAGCTCGGCGGTAGAGTTCACCCGCCGCATCAGTGAGCCGCTGTTGATCCACTCCGCGCCGGTGTGCCAACCCTCCACGCTGGGTGGGTTCAGCAGGTCCTGGCCCATATAGCTGGGCTGCCGTGCCAGCTCACCAAGACCGGGGGCCGGGAACTCGGCGCCGCCCACCAGGCGCAGGGTACCGATAATTACCTCGGTGGGACTCTTGAGCCGGGCAAAGCGGGCGTTCTTGAAGAACTCGGAGTTGAAGAGCACCCGGAGCACTGCGGTCATGTCGTAGCCGGACTCTGTAAAGGTGTCGGCCAGCAGGTCGATGGCATCCTGGTCCTTGGGGGGAGTTACCGGCCAGGCCGGCACCTGGGCCTCGTCGGCCACGAAGAAGTTGTAGAGGTGCCTGGCGATAAACTGGGCGGTGGCCGGATGCTGGCAAACGATATCGATGATATCTTCGCCGTTGAAGTTTCCGGTCTCACCCAGGAACGTTTTTTCGTCGTTGTCGTGGTCGGCGGAGTTGTATTTGAACTCCCAATCGAACCGGCCCATCGGGAACCTGGGCAGCTTGGGGGTAATCGTCCAACCGGTGAAGGCCCGCGAGGACTCTCTCACGTCCACCTCGGTGTAGTTACCCACGCCCATGCTGAACAACTCCAGCAATTCCCTGCCCCAGTTCTCATTGACCGCGCTCTTGTGGTTCTCGTTGTTGTCCAGCCAGTAGATCATGGCCGGGTCCTTGGCCATCGCCAAGAGCAGTTCACGGTAGTTGCCCATTCCCATCTGGCGGAACAGGTCGGTCTGGTCCATCAACTCGTCATAGTGGTCAACTTTGGAGACCCCGGTGGCGAAAACCTGGTGCCAGAAGAGGGTCATTTTCTCTTCGAGGGGGCGCTTGGTGTTCAGCAGGAAGTACATCCACTCGGCGGCGCCCATACCCTGCAGCGTCCCCGGCTTCCAGGTCCAGCCCTGGTACCTCTGAAGGTCCAGCTTGTCCACCGCCTCCTGCCCCTCGGGATTTAGAAGCTCATTCACCGTCGCCTCATAGCCTTTGGCGACCAATGTCTCTAGCTCGTCCCTAGTGGCGCCGAATCCGGCCCGGCGCATCAGGTGAGCCATCAACGCTATATCCTGGTTGACCATACCTTGTCCCCCTTTCATGAGGTTGTTTCGCTAAATAGAAATTGCGCAGAATGAAACCATTCCAACGTAACAAATACTAGCCGTTACGCGGCTTTGATGTCAATAGGCGGAAGCCTGAGCCACGAGGTCGCGGCATTGATGATCGTGGCCTCCTGGAACGCGGCGAACTGAGTGGAGGTATACCCCTAAATGGTCGTGGTAAACACATTCAAATTGTAGGCAGGAAACACCTCGACTTGCGGCGCCGGAATGCCGATCTTTCTCATCACATGCATGAGACGGCTGACAAAACCCTCCTGCATCTTCTCCGTTGATTCCCATATGTTCACCATTCGAACGTCGCCAGATTCGTCAAAGCAGACAACGTGCATTATCCAGCCATCGATCGGTTCAGTCTCCCATCCAACTTCTTGCCGCAGCCGATCATACATGTCTTTAGTAAACCCTTTTCCTGTAAAGATCGCCATTATCGCCATAATATTTTCCCCTCTAATCTTCCGGTGATCGCCTCGGCCGGCGCTCACTGAGATTGCGGTCATTGCGCAACCTGCGGATCGGAACCTCGAAAACAAGAACCTCAGGCTTGGGCAAGTGCAATGTCCATTTCGCATGCAAATCCGATAAAGTGACGTGGCCAGAGGAGCCGTGCGCTCCAATTCATGAACTCATCCAGGTGTCTTCGTAGGGCCTCCTTGGTAGCTTCGTCGATCAGGTTCCCTTCCGAGTCGAAGGTCCCAGGGGCAAAGGCTTGGATATGAACCCCAGGTTTGACCATCACAACCGAGCCGGTTTCCCCGAGGGTTTCCAGAAGTTGCATCTGGGCACGGGCGGTCCCAGCCCTTCCCCCCGCGCCTATTAACGTAGCGGGTTTACCCATCAGTGAGCCCTCCTCCCGGTCACGGGAAGCCCAATCGATAGCGTTTTTTAGCACTCCGGAGGTGCCCCAGTTGTATTCCGGGGTAGCGAATAACACGGCATCGGCGTCGCGCACGGCCGATTTGAGCGCAATTACCGGCGCGGGATCGCCCTGTGCCTCGACGTCTCCGTCGTAAAAAGGGAGATCTCTGATGTCAAAAATATTGATCTCCATTCCATCAGGCGCAATCTCCCGCGCGGCCCGCAACAATCCGGTATTAAAGGAGGCCTTTCTAAGGCTACCCGATATGGCTAAAACCCGAAGGGGACTCTCATTACTTCCATCTAAAGTCATCGTATTCCTCCGTCCTGTTATCGTTGTGCATAAACACCAATCAACTAGGTACCCGGCAATTCCTACATCATGGGTAATCGGATCCCTCCGAGAACCTGTCTAACTTACTGCCCATAAGATGATTCGATGCCAAACAACAGCTTCCTCAGTAAACCAGCTAGGCAATCCCGTTCCTCCAATGTAAGCGCCGCGGTCAGGTCTTCCATAATGTGAAGGTGAGTTTGCGCGACCCCTTCGAAATGCTCGAGGCCGCTCTCAGTAAGCTCCACCAGAATCGATCGGCGATCTTCAGGGTCGGGCAAACGGCACACAAGTCCACGTCTCTGCAACCTGTCGATCCGTCCGGTCATCCCCCCTGATGTTACGAGCAAACGGTTATGTAGCTGCGTAGGCGTCATCCGGTAAGGTGGCCCGGCAAGCCGTAGATTGAACAGGACACCAAACTCTCCGGGGCTCACATCAAATTCCGCCAGGCCTCGAACTAGCTCTTGATCGAAGAAGTGATAAGCCCTCAAGATGCGCAGTCCCACTTCTAACGAGTAAGCCTCGTACCCGGGCCACGCCTGACAAGACTCTCGGACGATCCTACTTACATTGTCTTCAGTCATGAATGTATCTTATCCATAAGTATCTTATCAGCAAGTATCTTAACATAAAGATACTTAGATGTAAAGCATATTTTCTGGCAGACAATCAGAGCTCAAGCTAACCCTTGGCGGAGGCCCCGCATAGGGTGGCTGACCCGGATTGGAAAACCGGATAGAGCCGGCGTCGATAAACCGGGCGCGGTTAGCTGTCCCTTGACACCATGGGGGGTTCATTTATACTTGCCAGCGGGTTCCACCGGCCCAATATCGGAATATTCACAGCTAATTCTGAACATTTAGGGAGGTTGCCATCTTTACTCCCGGCGCCCTGGAGGGTATTCGGGTTGTGGAGTGGGGCAACTTCGTGTCGGGGCCCTTCTGTGGCAAGGTGCTGGCCGAATTGGGCGCACAGGTCATCAAGGTGGAGCCTCCCTTGTTGGGAGACGATAGCCGGCGCCACGGACCCTTTCCCAGCCATATACCGGACCCGGAACGCAGCGGCCTGTTTCTATTCGCCAATATCAACAAGCGTGGCCTGACGCTTGACCCAGCCAAAGCGTCGGGGCGTCGGATCCTGGATTCACTGCTGGATTCCGCCGACATCTTTCTGGAAAACCAGACACCCGATCTGATGAACCGGCTGGCGCTGGACTACGAGTCGTTGAAAATCCGGCATCCCGGCCTCATCGTCACCTCCATAACCCCTTACGGCCTCACCGGCCCCTATGCCGGTCATCGCGGCTACGACCTGACGGCCAATGCCCTGGGCGGATTGAGCTTCGGCACCGGCTACCCCCACCGGGAGCCGCTGACCACGCCCATGTATCAGGCCAGCTTCCTTGCCGGGGTGGCGGCGGCCTTCGCGACCGTGGTTGCTTTACTCGGCCGGAACATGACCGGGCAAGGGCAGCAGGTGGACGTTGCCGAGGCCCAGGTGATCAGCGTGCTGCTGAGCGGCTACCACCTGCCCACATACATCTACCGGGGGGTCGCCGGCTGGCGTTCCGGCAACCGCATGCGCCTGGGCCTGTTCCCCAACTGTGTTCTTCCGTGTAAGGATGGCTACGTCTGCATCGACGCGCCTCAACTGGAGCAGTATCAGCGCTTCCTATCATTGATGCAGGACCAGGACTGGACCCAGAACCCAAGATACCGGAACCGCCGGGCCATGAGCGAGGAATATCCGGAGGAAGCGGAGGCCCTGATCACGCCATGGTTCATGCAGCACACCAAGGAAGAGATACTTCGGATCTGCCTGGAGAACCGGGTCCCTTGCGCCCCGGTGAGGAATATTGACGAAGTCCTAGACGACGACCAGCTCAACAGCCGGGACTACTTCCAAGACCTCGACCACCCCGAGGCCGGCACCCTGCGCTATCCGGGACCGGCCTACCGGTTGTCGGAAACTCCCTGCCGCAACGTTCGTCCCGCGCCCACCCTGGGACAGCACAACGTGGAGATCCTGTGCGGGGAGTTGGGCATGGAGCCCTCGGAGCTAACCGGATTGGCCAGAGCCGGGGTTATCTAGCTTGTCCTCACCGCCGCTGGCCAGCTTTCGAGTGGTAGACTTTGGTAGCGCCTGGGCCGGACCGATGGCGGCCCAGCTTCTTGGCGATATGGGCGCCGAGGTCATCAAGGTGGAGAGCCGCGTGCGCCTGGATGGCCTGCGCCTGGGCCGTCCCATGATCGGAGAGGATATCGCCGGCGGCGACCGGGGGCTCTGGCCGGAGCTGCAACCCTTGTTTCACAGCCTCAACCGCAACAAACTTAGCGTGACGTTGAATCTGAAGACCGCCGATGGCCTACGCTTGGCCTTGGATCTTATCGCCCGCAGCGACGTGGTGCTTAACAACTACTCTCCGGGGGTGCTGAAGCGGCTGGGCCTGGACTACCCCGAGCTGCGCCGGGTGCGGCCGGACATCGTGCTGGTCTCGATGCCTTCCGTTGGGGAGACCGGCCCTCTTCGGGACATACTGGCCTACGCGCCGATCATCCAAGCGCTGTCGGGCCTGATGAGTATGGTGGGCTATCAGGAAGATGAGCCCCTGGTCGGCGAGCTGCAATCCCCTTGGAGCGACTCTGTATCTTCCGTTCAAGCGGCGCTAGCCGTGGTGGCCGCCTTGTGGCATCGCAGCCGCACGGGAGAAGGGCAGTCCATCGAAGTGGCCCAGTTGGAAGCCACCACATCCATGTTGGGTGAAGCCCTGCTGGACTACCAGATGACCGGAAGCGTGGCCCAGCCCAAGGGCAACTACGACTCGGAGTTCGCGCCCCATAACAACTACCCCTGCGACGGCGACGACAAATGGGTGGCGATAGCCGTCCGCACCGAAGAGGAGTGGCGTGGGTTCTGCCAAGCCCTGGGCAGCCCCGACTGGGCGATCGACGGCCGGTTCAAGGACAGATATGGCCGTCTGCAACACCACGCCGATCTGGACCGGCATGTGGGAGAATGGACTCGAGGGCGATCGCCGGTGGAGATTACCGAGATCCTGCAGGGATATGGTGTGGCCGCCATGCCGGTGATGAACATAGAGGACCAGTTCATGGACCCACATCTGAGGGAACGGCAGGCCTTTGCCGAGGTCGAGCACCCCCATCTTGGCGCCGAGTGGCTTTATGGGATGCCCTGGCTCCTCAGCGGCACCCCCGGCAGCATCCGCACAGCCGCTCCCTTGGTGGGCCAGCACAACGAATACGTGCTCGGTCATCTCCTGGGCCTTCCCGCCGAAGAGATGGAGCGGCTCCAGGCCGAACAGGTGATCTATTAACGCCGGTTCAGGGTGACGCCGGCAGGCCGTCAGGTATCAGCCGTCAGCTTAAAGGAATAGTGGCCAACCCCCCCGTGATTGACGCCAAACCAAAGCGCCTGCGGCTACGCCCCGCCAACATCTTTTATGGCTGGTGGATCGTAGCCATCGGGGCGGGTATCGACGCCCTGAAACACGGTACGTTCAACAAGGGCATCTCCTTTTATGTGCTGCCCGTTAGCCGGGAGCTGGGCGTCGGCGTGGCCGCGATATCCATCGCCGAAATGTTGGGTAGGCTGGAAGGAGGCCTGCTGGGTCCCCTGGCGGGATACTGCACCGACAGGTTCGGCGCTCGAACCATGCTGATTTTCGGCGGATTGACCTCGGGTCTGGGCTTCGTGCTGCTTGCCTTCAGCCATAGCTACGTTTATTTCATCATTGTGTTTGTCGGGCTGGTGTCCCTTGGTTTTCGCTCGGGTTACAACAACGCATCGGTACCGGCATTGAACCAGTGGTTCCGCCGTCGAAGGGCATTGGCCATGTCGCTGGCGTCTACCGGAAATGGGCTGGGCGGCCTTGCATTAGCACCCATCGTAGGAATAATTGTGTTGACCCTTGGCTGGCAAACCGCGGCTATAGTGTCCGGCATCGCTATCATTGCGGTGGTGGTACCTCTCTCGTTACTGGTGAAAAGCTCACCCGAAAGCATGGGTCTCTTACCCGACGGGGACCCGGCCCCATCCGTCCCGACCCAAGAAGCGGACACGGTTGGCCAAACCGGCGGCACTACTTCCAGGCCCTCCGAGGCCGCTGCTCCCGTCTCCGGCGTCCCCTCGCGCCGCCTCGCCTGGAGCGAAACTGACTTCACGGTCAAAGAGGCGATGCGGACCGCTTCTTATTGGCTCCTTGTGCTGGCGGTGGGCCTGCGCAACACCGTCCATTCGGGGATGTCCTTCCTGTTGGTACCGGTGATGATCTGGTTCTTGGAAGGCGGGGGCAGGTCGGAAGCAGACAGCCAGGCCATTGCGATACCCCTGGTCGCTGCGTTTTCCCTGGGGACTATCGTCTTCAACCCGTTCGTGGGATGGGCCGGCGATAATTGGTCCAAGCTAAAGCTCAGCTCGATCGCCATGATCAGCGGCTCGCTGGCGATAGTGGTGTTGATGAACCACAGTGGCCACCTGTGGCAGGTTAGCCTATTCGTGGTGTTGCTGGCCTTTTCCGAATGCGCCAACCCACTGGCTTGGGCGATAATGGGGGACTTTTTTGGACGGCGGAACTTCGCAACCCTGAGAGGTTGGCAGCACCTGCCCGACCAGCTTATGTCCATGAGCACGCCCGTATGGATGGGGCTTATCTTCGACCGGACCGGCAGCTACTATTGGGCCCTGGTTCCCCTCGCGGTGATCTACGGCCTGTCTGCCGCTTGCTACCTGGTTATCCCGCTACCCAAGGTCCCGGCACGGGGGGATTAGCCGGTTTGCGCTATCCGCTATCACGGTATCCCCAACTCGTCGGCGAAGCGAAAGATATGGCTGACGCTCGCTTCGGGTTGCTCCTCTGGGATCCAGTGGGAGCAGTCCGGCACGGCCTCGCCGCGTACGTCCTCGGCCACCTCCCGCCATACGTCCAGGACCGGGACGTTGCGCTGTCCTCCGTTGCCGCCCCATAGTAGATACAACGGCGCCTTAATCTTCTTGCCTTCCTTGTTCTCAGCCTCCCAACGCGGGCGGTCCACATCGTAGGAGGTACGATAGTCCGCCAGGGTGGCTGCCACCGCTCCCGGCTGGCAGAAGGATTCTATATAGTGTTCGACGTCGTCCGGGTCCAAGGGGCGGTGACTACGGCTAAACATGTGGGAAGCGTAGAACCGGGGGTCTCGTCCGATGAGCTCGTCGGCCAGGCCGCGTTGCAGCATGAAATACCAGTGCCAGGGGCCTGGGTTATGGCTGTAAACATATTCCATGGGCGTGATGTCCATGAGCATCGCGCCGTTTATCGCCTCGGGATGGTCGGCGGCCAGTCTCCGCGACACCCGCGCGCCCCGGTCGTGCCCCACCAGCAGGAACTTGTCCCAACCCAGGTGCCGCGCCAGGGCCAGGGCATCCTGTGATGAGGAACGCTTGTCGTAGGCGGCCTCCTCGGCAGGCTTGGACGATTCACCGTAGCCCCTCTGGTCCATGGCCACCACGGTAAACCGGGCGGCCAGGGCCGGCGTTACCTTGCGCCACTCGCGGCGTGTCTCGGGATAGCCGTGGATCAGCAACAGCGGGTAGCCCTGCCCGGTCTTGTCATAGGCAATCTGAAGGCCGTTAACTTCCGCAAACAATGGCGCGCTCCTCATCAAGCAAATCGTGCATTAGTAATGTGCCCTAGTCTTCCATACTCGTCGGAAAGGAGGGTACTTGGCGCTGCGAAGACTGTCAATGCAACGGCTTGTATTCCCCCCTGCCAGGCGTCGGACGCGAGACGCCGCCTTCCAGAGTGACGCACAAATCCTGCTATAATCGGTTCCTCTAAGCTAGGCCCGATGGGAGGCAGAACATGCTATTAGAAGGAAAGGTTGCGCTGGTCACCGGTGGCAGCTCGGGCATCGGCAGGGCCGCCGCCTTGGCCTTCGCCAGGGAAGGAGCGAAGGTAGCGGTGGCCGACGTGGATATCCGGGGCGGTGAAGAGACGGCCCGGCTTATTGAGGATACCGGCGGCGACGCCATATTCGTGGCTACCGACGTTTCCATCTCCTCACAGGTGGCTTCTCTGGTGTCGGATTGCGTTGGACGTTTCGGCCGGCTGGACTGCGCCTTCAACAATGCGGGCATCACCGTGACCACCAGGACATTGATGGCCGATCTGACCGAGGACGAGTTCGACCGGCTCATCGGGATCAACCTCAAGGGCGTGTGGCTGTGCATGAAATCAGAGATACCGGTGATGATTCAGCAGGGCGGCGGAGTCATAGTCAACACCTCGTCAACCGCGGGCTTGAAGGGCAGCCGGGGCCTCTCCTCCTATGTGGCCAGCAAACACGGCGTGATTGGGTTGACCAAGTCCGCCGCGCTGGAGTATGCAGACAAGGGAATAAGGGTCAACGCGGTGTGCCCCGGCCCCATTCGCACCCCGTTGACCGAAGCGGTTATGGCCCACAACGCCAACGCCGAGGAACTGTATGAGTCGCGTGCCCCCATGGGCCGGATGGGCAGACCCGAGGAGGTGGCCGAAGCCGTGGTGTGGCTGTGCTCCGACGCCGCCTCTTTCGTAACGGGGCACACCATGAACGTGGACGGCGGCGGATCGGCCTAGGAGCCGATCTATCCATCGGGCGGAGATGTAATCTGATGGTACTTGAATCAGGGAAGATAACCGAGGAAGGGATCCAGCGGCTCCGGCAGCGCCTGGGCAGCTTTAACCGCCCCCGGCAATACGGTGTGGGCCTGTTCAATGAGCAGGCGACCCGGGACGCGATACGGCATTATTGTCAGGGGATCGGCGACGCCAATCCCCTTTATTGGGAACTCAGCTACGGTCAGAAGACCAGATACGGGAGCATCATTGCACCGCCCTGTTTCCTCTACAGCGTCTACTGGTGCTCCGGCCGGACCGGCGGATTGCCGGGGGTCCACGGCTTCCACGCCGGCAACGATTGGGAGTGGTACCGTCCCATCTACCTCGACGACCGGATATCCGTGCAGGAGCAGTTCACCGGACTGGAGGAGAAGTCCAGCGAGTTCGCCGGCCACATCCTCATCCAGTCCAGCGTGACCCACTACTACAACCAACGGGGCGAGGTACTGGCCAAGACCCGGGGCTGGCAGATCAGAGCGGAACGTAGCGCAGCCCGGGAAAGGCGCAAGTACACCTTCGAGCCTTACGCGTATACCCGCGAAGAGATACTTGCGATTCAGGAAGCGGTGTTGGGAGAGGAGGTCCGGGGCAGCGACCCACGCTGGTGGGAAGACGTCAACGTGGGCGATGAGTTGAAGCCGGTGGTCAAGGGACCGATGAGCCACGGCGATATCGCGGCCTTCGTTGCCGGTTGTATCGGTGGGTTATCCCACGGCTTGCAGTTGAACGAGATGGCCCGGCACCCGTCATGGGGCTTTACAGACCCCAATACCGGCGCCCAGGAAGCCATCATTCGCGTTCACGATATTCAGGAAGCCGCCGAGTCCGCCGGGTTGCCGGGGGCCTATGACTACGGCTGCCAACGCTGCTGCTGGATGGGCCATCTGTTGACCAACTGGATGGGAGACGATGGGTTTGTCCGAAAGATGTACGTGGAATTGCGCCGCTTCAACGTGGTGGGCGACACTACATGGTGTCGAGGCCGGGTGACCGCCAAACGGGAGGAAGCGGGAGAGAAGCTGGTGGACCTGGAGATCTGGGGAGAGAACCAGCGGGCGGAGGTCACCACCAAAGGTACGGCCACCATCCGGTTGCCCTCGAAGCAGGCAAACGGATGAGGCGCCGTGCCCCCTGCCCGCGGTTATAACACAAACAACCGGTCCATCAGAGGCGCCAAGATGGTTCGTCCCAAGCCCTGGACAAAGTTTACCGTGAAGGACTATATGTCCACTCCGGAGGGTAAGCGTTACCAGCTTCTGGATGGGGAGATGATCTTGGCTCCGTCACCCGTGACCAGACACCAGAGAATCTTAATGAGATTGATCTGGGCATTGAAGGAGTTTGTGGATTCAAGCGGGACTGGCGAAGTATTCGCGGCGCCCTATGACGTTGTGCTGTCCGACCACGACGTGACCCAGCCGGACATCTTGTTCGTTTCCAACTCCCGCTCTGGTATCGTGACTGAGGCCAACATTCAGGGAGCGCCGGACCTGGTGGTCGAGATACTCTCGCCAGGCACCGCTATGCACGACCGTGGCTACAAGCAGTCTCTCTACGGCAGCCACGGCGTAAGGGAGTACTGGCTGGTTGACCCCGACGCCGAGACGGTGGAAGTCTTGGTCGAAGAAGCACAGGCTCTTCTGCTCCACGCCACCCATCTCCGGGGGGAAAGCTTGACCTCCCCATTATTGGCGGGCCTGGTCATAGACCTGGAGCAAGTCTTCGGCCGGGATTAACGGCCACTCCGGGGCCCTATAGGTGCAGCCCGTACCGCCGCGCTGCCTGCGCCAACCCGTCCATGGCCCCTTCCAACACCCGGTCCTCCATGCAGTAAGAGAGTCGGAAGTATCCGGGCGAGCCGAACCCTGTTCCCGGCACGGCCAATACGTTCCACTCTTGCAGTACCTGCACGAACGCCACATCGTCATCGTCCGGCGCCTTGGGAAATAAGTAGAAAGCTCCCTGGGGCTTGGTCACCGAATATCCAAGGTCGGAAAGCCGGGCGTACATGTAGTCCCGTTTCCGCTGGTAGTCGGTCACGTCGACGCTAACCCCCGTTAGGGCCCGGATCACGTGCTGCATCAGCGCCGGAGCGTTGACGAACCCCAGGGACCGGTTACAAAAGGTCAGTCCGTCCACCAGTTCTTCACCGTCGGCGTAGGCCGGGTTGACCGCAATATAACCGATGCGCTCCCCGGGAAGCGCCAGGTCTTTGGCATGGGAGTTGACCACGATGGTGTTGGCGTAATGGGGGAAGACTTGGGGATAGACGAGGCCGTCGTAGATGATGCGGCGGTAGGGTTCGTCGCTGATGATAAAGATCTCCGAGCCGTGCTCGGCCTGCTTGGCAAGCAGTAGCTCGCCCAAACTTTGCAGCGATTCGGCCGGGTAGACGGCGCCCGACGGGTTATTGGGCGAGTTGATGATTATCGCCCGCGTTCTACCCGTCACGGCTGTCTCGATGGCCTCTAAGTCCAGCTGAAAGTCCGGGCCGGTGGGTACGATGACCGCTGTTCCCCCGTGGTTGTCTATGTAGTAAATGTATTCCACGAAGTATGGCGCCAGGATCAACACTTCGTCGCCGGGATTGAGGATAGTCTTCAGCGTCACGTTCAGCGCCGCCGCCGCGCCGCAGGTCATTACGATGTGACTGCCGTCGAAGGGCAGTCCGGTCTCGCCCTTCAGACCCTCCGCCACTGCCTGACGCGTCTCCGGATAACCATTGTTGGGCATGTACCGGTGCATCCCCGGGATAGGGTTTTGGGCCAAGCGGAGCAACTCCCGGCGGAACTCCTCCGGCGGTTCCACCACCGGGTTGCCCAGGGATAGGTCGAAAACCTTATCTTCCCCGTACTGCGCCTTGAGCTGGATGCCGGTCTCGAACATACGGCGGATCCAACCGCCCTGCTCCATGAAACCGCGGACCTTATCTGAGACTGGCATGGTTTTACCCCTTTTGATCTACATTCACTTGGGGAAGGCGGTTTAGAAAGGGATCCCCGCACGCCTCCCTAAAGAATTCTTAGCTTGGGACGAGCGCCTCCGCCCCCGCCTCCACCATCTTGAAACCCATCTCTCGGCCGAAATGGTAGACCAGGCTATATCGCACCATCTCCATATCCACGGACCGGCCTGTTTCCTGGGCCATAGATGTAACTTGCAGGTCCTGTATGCCGCAGGGGACTATGTGGGAGAAGTACGAGAGGTCGGTGTTGACATTGATCGCCAAGCCATGGAAGGCTACCCCCCGGCTGATCTTTACCCCGATGGCGGCGATCTTGGCATCGCCCACCCAAACCCCGGTTATTCCGTCCTCCAGGCGCCCCTGCAACTGGAAATCCGCCAGTGTGCCCAGGATGACCTGCTCCAGGGCGCGGACGTATTTCAGCGGCCCTCCCCACTCGCGCAGGTCCACCACCGGATACGCCACCAGCTGGCCCGGACCGTGGTAAGTGACCTGTCCCCCCCGGTCGGTTTCGCATACCGTGATTCCCCTTCTCTCGAGCTCTTCCGGGGGTAGCAGGATGTGGCCGGCCTTGCTCAGGCGGCCGAGGGTGTACGTGGGTGGGTGCTCCAACAGTAGCAGGGTGTTGGGCCGGTCCCCGTCGCGTACGGCCCGGGCCAGATCGATCTGGAGGTCCCAGGCACGACGGTAGTCCATCGTTCCCAGGTGGACTGCTTGGCATAGAGAAGGTGGCGGCACCGTGTATGACTCAGTAGATGGGTGTATCGGGGCCGATAGATTCCAGGCGGGTTTTGACCGCCTGTAGAAAAGCGCTCGTCTCGGCTCCGTCGTTGATCCGATGGTCGAAGGATAAGCACAGGTTCATCATGGATCGGATTGCGATGGCGTCGTCCCGAACTACCGCCCGTTTCTGAATGGCTTCGGTGGTCAGAATGGCTGCCTGCGGGTGGTTGATGATGGGCTGGGAGAGGATCGAGCCCAGGGCGCCGGTGTTATTTAGAGTGAATGTGCCTCCGTGGACGTCATCCAGTGTCAGCTTGTTCTGACGCGCCCGCTGGGCCAGGTCCTGGGTAGCGTGGGCCAGACCGGCGACGCTCATCCGGTCGGCGTCGTGTATCACGGGGACGATCAATCCCTGGGGTGCGGCCACCGCGATCCCCAGGTTGATGCGCTTCTTCAAGATAATCTTGTCGCCGCCCCAGGTGGCGTTAAGCGTCGGATGCTCCTTGAGCGACTCCACCACCGTTTTTATGATGAAAGGCAGGTAGGTCAGGTCCACTCCTTCCCTTTCCTCAAAGCCCGGCCTGGCCTCCCCGCGAAGTGCAACCAGGTTGGTGACGTCTACCTCCACCGTGCTCCAGACGTGGGGGATCTCGCTTACGCTGCGGACCATGGCCTCGGCGATCATGCGCCGCACCGGGGTGAGGGTGACGGCCTCTTCCTCAGCTTCTCGGGCCGGTTGGGGAACTGTGGGATCCTGGACCGGCGCGGCCGCCGACGGCGCGGCGCCTTGCGGGGCTTCGATGTGAAGCAGCAGGTCGTCGCGTGTTATGCGCCCACCAAGGCCGGTCCCCTTAATCCGGGCCAGGTCAAGCCCGTGCTCTCGGGCCAGCCGCCGTACCGCGGGAGAAGGCCGGGCCGCTCCGCCGGGCGCTGCTCCAGCGGACTCAGCGCCGCCGGGCGCCTCACCTTCGCCCAAGATGCTTCCGGTGGGCCCCACCGGCCTGGCGTCCTTGACCAGGTAGGCGGCCGTGCCGCCATCGCCCGCTGGACGGGTGACGTTCTCTTGCAGGGCTGCCTGCGCCTGTGCCGTGGCTGGTGGCCGGGTGTCTTGGGGCGGTGGTGCATTGGGGTCAACGTCGGTGGTCTCCATCTCGGCGATGGGAGCCCCCATGGGTACCGTTTCACCTTCCTCGGCCAGTACCCGGAGGAAGGTCCCATTGACCGGGGAAGGCACCTCCATGGTCACCTTGTCAGTGATCACTTCTACCAGTGGATCGTACCGGCGGACCGCATCGCCAGGCTGCTTCAGCCACTTGCCGATGGTGCCCTCAACCACCGATTCGCCAACGTGAGGAAGCTCAATGGTGATGTTCAAATCAGCAACCCCCGCGATTAATAAGCCGACTGCTTGCGCAGGGCTTCTGCTATCCGTTCGGTGTTCGGCATGTAGGCATCCTCCAGGGATTGGGCAAAGGGCATTGTGGGCACATCGGGTCCGCATAAACGGGTGATGGGACCGTCCAGGTACTCGAATGCTTCGTCGGCCACCAATGCGGCTACCTCGGCGCCCACACCGCCGGTTATATTGTCCTCATGGACAATGAGCAGCTTGCCAGTTTTCCTGACCGACTCCAGCACGGTTTCCTTGTCCAATGGCTTCAGGGTCCTGAGGTCCACCACTTCAACATCGATCCCGTCAAGGGCAACCTGCTCCGCCGCCTCCAGGCAGTAGTGGAGCATCAGGCCGTAGCTGACCACCGTGATATTGCGCCCGGCTCGTTTCACGTCGGCAACACCCAGGGGTATGGTGTAATCTTCGTCGGGGACCTCACCGCGTACCAGCCGGTAAGTCTTCTTGTGTTCCAGGAAAACCACCGGGTTATTGTCACGGATAGCCGATTTTAGCAGCCCCTTGGCGTCGTACGGAGTAGAGGGTGCGACTACCTTGAGGCCCGGCGTATGAAAGAAATAAGCCTCTACATTCTGGGAATGAAACAGGCCCCCTCTGATGCCCCCGCCGTAGGGTACTCGGATGACCACGGGGACTCGAAGAGCGCCGTTGGTTCCATAGGAAACTCGCGCCGCCTCGCCGATCAACTGGTTTACCGAGGGCCAGATGAAGTCGGAGAACTGTATCTCGGAGATGGGGCGGAGTCCGCGGAATGCCGCCCCCAGGGCGATGCCCATTATGGCGGCTTCCGCCAGGGGAGTGTCGATCACCCGGGACCTGCCGAACTCTTCCAAAAAACCTTGGGTAGCGAGAAATACGCCGCCGCGCTGGCCCACGTCCTCTCCCATAATGAAAACTGTGGGATCGCGGCGCATTTCCTCGCGCAGCGCTTCACGCACCGCATCGATCACGCTGCATTCCGGCAAATATTCCCCCTCATATCGAACGCCTAGGGCGCGTAGACCAGGTCATGTAGGGTTGAAACATCCGGTTGGCCCGCTGCGTCGGCGGCATCGGTGGCTTCGTCTATGGCGTCCCGTGCCTGCTCCTTGATCTCATCCACGCGTTCCTGGGTCAGGGCGCCCTGGTCGATCAGCAGGGCGGCAAGGGTGACTACAGGGTCCCGCTTGCGGGCTTCCTCGATCTCGGCCCGGGGCCGGTAGCGAAGATCGTCGTCGTCGGTGGTGTGCGGCATGAGCCGCTCCACCTTCATCTCCAGCAGCACCGGTCCCTGCTGGCGTGCGTGTTTGATGGCCTCGGAGGTTGCCTCATAGCACTGCACCAGGTCCATGCCGTCCACTGTGACGCCCCTGAAGCCGTAGCCGTCGGCCCGTGTGGATACATCTGCTATGGCCATCTGGTACCTCTGTGGAACCGAGATGGCGTAGCGGTTGTTTTCGCAGATGAATAGTACGGGTAGCTGGTGGACCGCGGCAAAGTTCATTGCTTCGTGGGTCTCGCCCTGGCTGGAGGCGCCGTCACCGAAATAGGTCAACACCACCGTGTCGTCTCCCAACATCCGGCAGGCCAGGGCATACCCCACGGCCTGGGTCAACCCTGCCGCAACCACGTTGGAGATCTGGATGACGTTATGGGCCAGATCGGCGCCCTGGAGGGGGAACTGGCGCCCGTTGCTGTAGGGTTCCCCTTCCTTGCCCATGAACGACATCATCACCTGAGTGGGGGTCAGACCGGCGCACATCTTGAGGGCTAGGTCACGATAATATGGGAAAAGAAAACACTTTCCATCTTTCTTCGCCGCCAGGAGACTACCCAATTGGGCCGCCTCGTGGCCCTGGCAGGAGGCGGCGATGGGCACTTTCCCCTGGCGGTTCAGGGCCCAGATCCGCTCGTCCAGCGTACGCACCAAGATCATTTCGGTGAAACAGCCCACCAGGTCGTCGATAGTCAGGCCATCCGGCAGCCCCAGATCCGTCTTCACGGCTGTAGAGGCACCGCCAGTTCCCTTGGCCCGATCAGTCCTTTTCCGCGCCATCTTCCTACCTTGCCAGCCAGCCTTGCCAGCCGGAAAAAACAGCGAGGGTGGCCCTCTATGGCCTTTCGGACAACCCTTCGCCCGGTCCCTTCTAGGTTAGCCGGTCTCCTGGTTCGCCATCCGGCATCTCCCTCAAGATGGAGATAACGGTTCTCCCAGCGGCCGGCTGAGCTTGTGTCATAAGCCGGTAGTTTCCGCGTTGCCATTCGATTATATCGGTCGCTGGCTGGGTCCGCAAACCCCACGCCTATCAGGGCATCTTCTGGGCGCGAGATTGCGTGCCTGGATACGAGGAGCCCCTTATCCATTAAGATACCCGGAAATTCCTACAAATATTGGCGCGTATCTCCATTGACATTCCCCTGAATATCTTGTAATTTGCCGCTGCTAGGCGTGATGAGTCCGTGTGGTGGCTATTTTAAACCCTGGTTGTTCACTACATTTCAGCGGTCTAGAGTTGGTTTTTAGGACCGGCTCCTGCCGGATTCGGTAACTCCATCTCCCAGCGTTTTGCGGGTTCGTTCCCGGCCTGTTTCCCTGTTGGGGCGAACAATGATCTTGGCGTTTGGAATTCCCTCGGCCTCCGGCGTGGTTCATTCGGATCGGCGGGCCTGTAACCGGTCGAATATGATCCAGTAGCGGGCGGTTGGCGGTGATCGGGATTCTCCCGCGAAGGTTACCGTGGGTATGTGCGGAGATGAGGTCTGAATTCTGCCGGTGGGTAGTTGGCTTTTATTGCTTTGGAGGGGGGTGTGGATATGGCTGCATTGTCGACAAAGGAGGCTTGGAGGGCCGTCTTGGGCGAACTGGAGCTTCAGTTACCCAGACCAACATTTGAAACATGGCTCAAGCAGACGGAAGGAATCAGCTCCAACGATACTTCGTTCGTGGTAGAGGTGCCCACCCCTTTCGCCGTGGCCTGGCTGGAAAGGCGGATGTACCAGACTATTCAGCGGACAGTGGAAAGGGTCACCCAACGTCCCCTTGAGGTGCAATTTCAGGTAAAGACGACCGATTCGATGTCCGGCCGGGGTACGGCGGTCTGGGACATGGAGGACCAAGATACTGAAGACGGCCTGGAGCCGGCGATTGTCTCTAGATCATCCGCCGGTGCGGAGATGTTCAATCCCCGATACACCTTTTCCTCCTTCGTGGTTGGCATCAGCAACCGTTTGGCTTTTAGCGCTGCCCGGGCGGTGGCCGATGCGCCAGGTACGAGCTACAACCCTCTGTTCATCTACTCCGGAGTCGGGCTGGGTAAAACTCATCTCTTGCATGCCATCGGCCATACCTGCGCCAGCCGCGGAATTTCGGTGCTCTATGTCACCTCGGAGCAATTCACCAACGAGTTCATCTCCGCCATCCGCAACCGCACCACCGAAGAGTTCCGAAGCCGGTACCGTAGCGTCCAGGTTTTATTGATGGACGACGTGCAGTTCATGAGTGGCAAGGAGCAAACCCACGAGGGCTTTTTTCACACATTCAACGATCTGCACAACTCGGGCCGCCAAGTGGTCATCACCTCCGACCGGCCGCCCAAGGCGCTGGCCCTGATGGAGGACCGCCTGCGCTCCCGGTTCGAGTGGGGTCTTATCGCCGACATTCAGCCACCGGACCTAGAGACCCGGATGGCCATCCTGGCGTCCAAAGCGGACCAATTGGGGCTAAAACTGGAAGACAGCATCATAGAGTTGATCGCCAAGCGGGTGCAGAAAAACGTGCGGGAGCTAGAGGGCAGCCTGAATCGCTTGGTCGCTTACTCTCAACTCATGAACGTTGCCATCAATCTCGAGTCCACGTCCCGTATTCTGGATGGGGTAATCTCCGACGCCGCCCGCCACACCATTGAGCCAGAACGCATAATCGAAGAGGTGGGCGAATATTACCGGGTGTCCACCGAAGCACTCCTGGGACGGACCCGCACGAAAAAAATAGCTCAAGCGCGGCAGGTGGCCATGTATCTGCTCAGCTACGAGTTGGAGATGTCTCCCACACAGATAGGCCGCATGTTGGGCGGCCGGGACCACGCAACGGTTATCCACGGCGCAGGCAAGATCAATGGGGAGATCAACGAAGATAGCCAGCTACGCCAGGACGTGCTAACCATCAAGGAGGCTATCTTCGCGATATAGTTTGTCCCCGACCCGGTCCAGGGCGGGAGGGGTTTGATTTCACTCTGCTATGGTTGACTTACGGGTTAACCTTCGTTGCTATCGGGCCGGTTTGTGGATAACCACTGGTTTCCGGTGGATAAGTTGTCAAAGACTGTGGACAACATCTGTGTCATAGGGCTTGGAGAGCCTGCATGAAGACATGGACTAGCATGCCGGAAATCATCTCGCGTATTTTCCCGTTGGCGGGAAACCGAACCGTATGATCGGTGGACGCGGCGTTTATTGCAGTTGTCATTGACAAGCCAACTACTAGAACTAAATACAATAACTAGGTGTGTACGAACACTTCTTATTTTTAACCGCTTCGGCGAGTCGGACCAAGAACCGAAATCGGCGGGCTACATCGTTGAAGAGTGCCTTATAGCTAGCTTCCCTGCTCTTTCAAGGCAGCCAGCACCTTCTCGGCCGTGATGGGAAGGTCGCGGATGCGCACTCCCACTGCGTCGTGAACGGCGTTGGCGATGGCGGCGGCCACCGGCACGTTGCTGGTTTCGCCGATGCCCTTGCCCTCGTATGGAGCCGGCCCCGGCGCCGGTTCCAAGATCACCGTCTCAAGCCGCGGGATGTCCCTCATCGTTGGAATCTTGTAATCTCCCAGGGTGAGGGTGGAGATGCGGCCCTCCTCGGTTTGCATCTCCTCCATCAGGGCGTAGCCCAAGCCCTGGATCACTCCACCGTCGATCTGCCCTTGATGCGTCATGGGATTTATTATGGTGCCAACGTCATGGGCGGTGACGATTCTTATGACCTTCACTTCACCGGTTTCAGTGTCCACCTCCACCTCGGCTACCTGTGTGCAGAAGGAAGTAACTCCTGACGGCGGCGCCGTGTAGGTCAGTTCGCCAACCATCGGTCCCTGAGTGGCCGAGACGGCCCTGGCAGCCACCTCTTCTAATGTGAGCACCCTCGGCGAATCCTCATCCAACACGAACCGGCCGTTTTCCCGGCGGATGCGTTCCGCGGGACATTCAAAAAGCTCGGCGGCTATCGCGATGAGCTTGTTGGTAAGCTCCTTAGCCGCGCCCAATGCCGCCTGACCTGAAGTGTAGGTCACACGGCTGCCGCCGGAGCCTGAGTCGAAGGGAACCGCGTCGGTATCCTCAACCTCCATGTTTACATCTTCCACGGGGACCGCCAGCTCCTCGGCCACGATCTGGCGCAGAATGGTGTGGGCTCCGGTGCCCGTATCCCATAATGACATTCGAAGGGTGACCTTTCCCGCGCCGTCCATCGACACACTGGCCGCCGACCGGCCGGCGCCGGAGGGTTGTTCGGATATGGCCATCCCTCGTCCCCAGTGGGGCTGCGCTTTGGCGCCACTCCAGTCCGCGGCTTCGGCGCCCGCCCGCAGGGTCTCCTCGGCCCGGATGTCCTGCCAACTGCCGCCAACCGGATTGACGTCACCGTCGTGCAGGATGTTTTTCAGCCGAAACTCGTATGGGTCCAGACCAATCTCCCTGGCGATCATGTCCATGTGGGATTCCACGGCGAAGATGACCTGGGGCTTGGCCGGGGCCCGCATGTGGCCGCATGGTACGTTGTTGGTGTACACCATGTAGCTGTCGATGGAAACGTGGGGTATCACGTAAGGACCACCGCTACGGTCGGCCCCTCCCAGGTACACTCTGGGCTTGAATGCGCCGTAAGCACCGCTGTTGAACACCAACCTGGCTTGACGTGCCCACAGCCGCCCGTCGTTCTTTAACCCCGTTTTTAGGGTTATCGCCGCGGGGTGCCGTGGATTTCCCGCCATCAGCTCCTCGATATAGTTCATCACCATCTTGACCGGCCGCTGGGCATGGAGGGCCAGGTAGTAGCAAAGGGGCGCGTCCATGAAGGATCCTTTGCCGCCGAAGTCGCCGCCGATGCTGCAAGGGTTGAGGTTGATCTGGTCTTCGGGCATCCCCCAGGCGGCCGCCAGTTGCGACCGCAGATTGAATGGAGCTTTATTGTTGACCCATATTTGAACCCGGCCGCCGTCGTCAATGCTGATCACGCAGGCGTGGGGCTCGATGTATCCCTGGTGCATAAGCTGTAGGTTAAACGTGTGCTCGAAAATCAGGTCAGACTCGCGAAAGCCTTGCTCTATGTCCCCTTTATTCCAGGAATTGTGGGCGAAGACGTTGGGGATGGATGAGATTGGCAGAGGCAGGCCTTCGTAGGAAGCCATGTCCTCATGGAGAACCGGCGCCGATGCGCCCATCGCCTCCAGAGAATCGTACACCGCCGGCAGATCATCGTATTCCACATCAACCTGCAGCAGGGCTTCTTCGGCCAAGTCCGGGTCTTCGGCGGCGACAGCCACCACCTTCTCTCCCACGAATAGCACCCGGTCCCTGGCCAGCACGGGAATGTCTCTCAGCAGCCGCCCCACCCGGCGGTCTGGCAGGTCTTGAGCCGTGAGTACCGCATGGACCCCCGGCATATTGCGGGCCCGGGAGGTGTCGATATGGACTATCTTGGCGTGAGGAAAGGGACTACGCAGCACGCTGCCCCACAGCATTCCCGGCAGCACCACGTCGGCGGCATACAGGGCTTTCCCGGATACTTTATCAGGGCCTTCCCCCCGCACGATCGACAGACCCACGGTTGAGTAATTAACGGTCATCATTTCCTCTGATCACGGCGAATAACTGCTGCTTCGGCAATTATAGCCCCCTCTAGACCGCGCCCACCAACGTGGTCCGGGTTACGTTGCGGCGCTGGGCCAACCAGGCTGGGCCGTCTCCGGCACGGTAATCGGGTGAAATTCTTCGTATCAAGGTCGAAGAATGCCAGGAAGCTGACATCCTGTGGGTCATTCCGGCGAAAGCCGGAACCCAGAGACGCACTCATATGTGCGACGTTCGTTTCTGAGACAGACGGGGGCCTGGATTCCGGCTTTCGCCGGAATGACGAGGGTGAGGCAGTAGGCCGCTTTCCTCTCTACTTGCAAATCTCTCGATATGAACCGGAACAGACGCCTGCATCCAACACCCGATTGCCATTGGCCGTCTCTAGCTATGCTTGACAGTAAGATTTCCGGTAACGGATAATAGAAGTGCCTAGATGCGGTTTCGCAATAGGTATTCTGCTATTTATTCCTGGTTGCTACCTATAAAGTCAGGAGTGAGCCATGACTACGTTTGCCGAATCCATGAAGACAGTCGAAAGCTACGCAGAAGACTTCGAGTTGGACTTGGCCTGGTTTGATAAGCGTGGAGAGTGGGGCAACGAGGTCATCCCCGGCAGACACGGTCTCACCCTGGAGGACATCCAGGTGGGGGCCTACGGGGATGTGCCCGATCAGAGTGACAATATGACAGGCCGTCCCAGGGGCGCGGTGCCCAGGCCCGACGCCTTCCGCGTTGGCTCCTATGTGGTCCGCACCAAGTCGGACATCTGGCTGGCCAACGCCGCCATGCTGTACGAGGAAGCCCTGCAGAGACAGTGGAGCTCGGCAACGGACATCCCCTGGCACACCATCAAGCCATTACCGGATGATATCGAGCGGGCCGAGTGCCAGCTAGCCACTTTCCTCACTGAAGTCGAGTTCGTCGCCGCCGATGTGCCGGGAAGGTGGATCGCCAATACAACCCCAGATTACTTCGAGCCACGAATGTTTTTGATCAGTCAGATCATGGATGAGGCGCGGCACCTGGACGTGTTCCGCAAGCGTGCCCTGGCCAACGGTGGCGGACTGATGCAACGGCCCAGCGTTGCCACCACCAGCGGAATCGTGGGTGGCATCGACATGTCTCGAGACTTCACGGAGATGTCGGCCCGCCTGCACATCTCCGGCGAGGGCGGCGTCCTCACCATGTTCCGAATGGGCGAAATGATGTCATACAACCAGGCGGAGGAGCGCATCTACCGCCTGGCAGCGCAGGATGAGTCTCGCCACGTGGCGTTTGGTGTCATGCACCTGCGTTATCTCAGCGAGATGGCGCCGGAACGCATGGAAGAGGTCCACACCTACCTCGACGAAGGGGAGCGCGGCCTGTTGGGCGGCGCCGCCGCGGCCGTTGGAGGCGTCAGCGTTTCGCAGAACCCGGCGGCCCGGGACACCCTCAGCAACGATGCCCTGGCGATTCTCCTGGGAGGCGGCAAGGACCACTTCGATGAGGGGCACAAAAAGCTGCTGGCGATTCGTCATCGCCAGGTCAAGGAATACGTCCAGCGGATCCGCTCGGCGGGTTTTGGTGAGCGGTTTGAGAACGGTCGAGCCAACGCCGAACTAATGATGATTGCCCAGAGCTGACCACTCTATTCTCCCCGAAGACAGGCCAGCTAGCCCACCGTTGCGGAATGGGGCCAACTTTCCCTTGTAGGCGCTATCTATCTTCGCCCGGAGCCCTGCCGAATGTCTGAGCAGACGACACGCCAAACTCCAGCAGAAAAACAGGATGATGCATCCCCGGTGGGTACCGGCTCGCCTTCACCCGAAGACATCGCCGAGTCTACGCCACCGCCCCCCTTGGACTGGATGGATAAGACCCTTCAATGGGGAGTCCGGGTAAAGCCGGGCAAGAAAGGCCTGACGGTTAACTCCATCAACGTGGGCATCTACGGCGAGGTCCCCGAGTATTGGGAAGAGCAAACGCGGATGCCCAGGGGCGCCTATCCCGCTGGCGGCGTGCCGCCCATAGGTTACAGCCTGCGGTACAAGTACGAGATGTGGGCCGACAATGCTGCCGACCTTTATGAAGAGGCCGTCCAGCGCCGGTGGATCCCCGCCACAGATGTTCCCTGGGAATCCATCCCTCCGCAGCCCGACGATGTCCAGGCGGCCATGTGCCAGCTCTGTACCGAGCTAAGCCAGCAGGCCAACGTGGAGATTGAGTCCATCGGCTACTGGATGCCCCAGATGTCCTACGGCTATCATGAGGTCAAGCTGTACCTGGCGACTGAGATGATGGATGCCGCCCGTCACTGCGAAGTGTTCCGGAAGAGGGCGTTGATCAACGGCGGCGGCCTTGGGCTGGAGAGCGTCGGCGGCGTGAACCGTATGATCCTGGAGAGCCGAGGCGGCTGGTCGGAGACAAGCCTGTTCCTCCACCTGCTCCGGGGCACCTTTACTATGACCCTCTATCGCTACGGCGAAGCATTCGCAACCAACCCCGCCGACAAGTTTATCTTCAGACACTGCCTGCAGGACAAGGCCAGGCACCTGGCCTACGGCATGGCCCACCTGCGTTACGCCATCACCCACGGGCCGGACAAGGCCCTGGTGTTCCAGCGGCTGCTCGCCGTGGCCGAGGCCGTGCTGGCGCGAGATCTCAACGACCCGGTGCTATCGGAATCGTTGGCGGTGATATTTGGCGGAGGGCTGGAAGGCGCCAAGGCAGGGATGGGTACGGTGCGCCGGCTCATGGGCGACTTCGTCGGCCAGTATCTCCGCTACGCCGAGCAGCTTGGCATCAGCCGTGGAGATTCGCTTTCCGGCGGTCTGGCCAAGTTCTTGTAGGCTGCTCGCACCACTTGGTTACCGGAATGCGGCGCGAGCCCCTTTCTTGTGATCGGCCTATGGCGGACCACACCCTTCCTAAAGCACTATCCCCCTAGCATTGCCCGCACCTGATTTCACTCTGCGCTACAGTCCCTCGCGTATAAAGTCGGACACACGCTCGCCTATCATCATAGTCGTAACGTTGGTGTTGGCACGGATGCAGTCGGGCATGATGGAGGCGTCCACCACTCGAAGTCCCTCGATCCCATGAACCCTGCCGTACTGATCGACAACGGCCATCGGATCAGACTCAGGCCCCATCTTTGCGGTGCCTGAGGCGTGGTGCATGGTGCCCACGTTCTTTCGAATCCACATATTCAACGCATCTTCATCGTCCACGATGCTGGGCTCCGGATCGATCAGTTCGCCAATTACGTGATTGAAGCTCTCCTGCTTCGCAAGCTCCATGTTGAGTTTCAGTCCGTCCCGCAACCGGCGAAGATCTGATTCATCGGAGAGGTAGTTGTAGTCCACGGTTGGCTGGACGCTAGCGTCGGGCGATTGCAGACGCACCTCTCCGGACGAGCGTTCCAGAAACAGGCCCGCGCTGAGCACCGCCTCGCTGGTTTCGTAGCGAAATCGCATCACGGTAATCATGTCCAGGTGAGCGTCAGAACCGGGTGCCGTGTACCGCAGCGCCACCTTCTGAGCGCCGGGATAGTCGGACGGAATCACGTACTCAGGCGGCGTCTTGTACGCGATATGCACGCTGGGATGGTCACGCAAATTCTGGCCCACGCCCGGCGCGTCCACCAGTGACTCAATATCGAACTCCGCAAGATGGCTCGCTGGCCCAATTCCCGACAGCATCAGCAGCTGGGGGGAGGCGATCGCCCCCGCGCTCAGGACAATCTCGTTGCCCAGCATCTCAAACGTCTCGCCACCCGAATCAACGACCACGCCAACCGCTCGTTTGCCCTCAAATAGAACCCTGTGAACCATGGAGTCACCGCGAATCGTGAGGTTCATGCGATGCCGAATCGGCTCGATATAGCCCATCGCCGTCGACCACCTGAGACCGTCGACATCGTTCAGCGGCAATGGCCCAACGCCCCATCCGTCGGGGTTGTTGTGATCCGGGCACTCCGGGTATCCGGCCGCAAGGCACGCATCGAAAAATGCGATCTGATCCTGTGTTAGCGAATCGCGCCGATTTCTGCGCACCGGGATTGGGCCGTCGTTGCCGTGCCAGTCATCGGAATAATCCTGGTCTGACTCAAGCTTGCGAAAGAAAGGCAGCAACTTCTCGAATGACCACTCGTCATTGCCCTTGCTCGCCCAGCCGTCGTAATCATCTGGCACGCCGCGCAGAAAGACCTGGCCGTTGATTGCACTCGTCCCGCCGAGGATTTTTCCTCGGGGCACGTGCATCTCAGTCTTATCATCCGTGGCCCGGCCGATGAACTGCCAGTCATGGTCTGTCCCAACCGCCAGATCAGCGCCCGTCGCAAGCCCGTTCCTGATCTCATCAGGCAGGTTGCCAACGCTCAGGTAGTCCGGCCCCGCTTCCAATAGCAGCACCGAACGCTCAGGGTCTTCAGATAACCGGGCCGCCAGCACACCTCCAGCCGATCCTGAGCCGACAACGATTACGTCATATCGAGAGATGCTCAAATTCCCAGCCCTGGTGTATGTCTGGCGTGCTTCAATGACTGATTCCGCGTCTGGATAAAAATTGGCCACCCCCTGTCGAATTGAGATGTGGCCAATCATCAGACTTACGTGCGGCAGTATAAGAGTTTTGGGCCGTTAGACACCCGCCGGTTTTCGGATACCGCTTAAATCGCTACACTGCG
>JADFJS010000109.1 GCA_022566155.1 Chloroflexota bacterium | reverse complement strand
CTGACGCGTCTGGTGGTCATCAAGGGTAATCTGGCGCGCCAGGCCGATTATCAAACCCCAGGTTAGCTCCGTGGGGCCCTCTCCCGACCCGCCGGTGCCGCAGATCACGATGCCCAGTTCGGTGGCCGCCTCTACGTCGAAAACGGCGTTTCTGGCGCCGGTGGTTACCAGCAGCCGGAGCTGGGGAAGCCGGGCAAGGAGGCTGCGGGGAAAAGGCGTACGCTCCCGCATCCCCATGACCACTTGGAAGTCCTTCAGGCGCTCCACCAACTGGTCTTCCTGGACCAGATGGTCCTGAAAAAAGCTCACTTCGGTACCATCAGGTAGCTCGGACCAGTCGGCCATAGACTCGGCGACGAGCTGATAATCGTCCAGAACTGCGACTTTCACCTTGCAATCACCTCCCTGTTTGGCTGCCAACGGTAGACCGCCCGGATCCGCTCGGTCCGAAAATGCCATGAAAGACCGGTGGCGGCCCAAGTTAACCATAGAGCCTCATCGGGGTCAAGAAAACAATTCAGCGCGTTAATTCTACCCGATTTCCCCTCGATGACGCTGGACGAACCTCGCTTGACCGCCACGGTCCGCCGGGATAACCTTAGCCTGGCTTTGGGACTTCCCACCCGCCGGTTTTGGAAGGATGGGGAGCTGTGCACTATGAATGCGGGGATAGTGGCAGTTGACACGGGACGCCGCGGGTTTGACCGGCGCACTTGCGAACGCGGTCAAAGCCAAGTGCGGCGCCGGCCTGGGACTGGCGGCGGGGCCGACGTTGCTAGATAGGCGGCGGAGCCGGTGAAGGGAGCAACCAATGGAGTCAGGAGCATACGACGTAGCCATCATCGGTGGCGGCATCATCGGCCTTTCCACCGCCATGCAGCTCCGGCGGCGTCATCCCGGTTGGCGGGTCGCCGTCCTGGAAAAAGAGGAGGAGCTGGCTGCCCACCAGACCGGGCACAACAGCGGGGTGATCCACTCTGGTATCTACTACCGGCCCGGTTCTCACAAAGCCCGCTTCTGCGTCGACGGCGTCAGGTCCCTGCTCCAGTTCTGCGATGAGAACGAGATAGAGTACCAGCAGTGCGGCAAGGTGATCGTGGCCACCGACGAATCGGAACTGGGCAGGCTGGACGACCTTTTTCAGCGCGGCGTGGCCAACGGGGTGGAAGGGCTGGAGATGATAGGGCCGGAGCGGCTGAAGGAGGTCGAGCCTCATGTCGTTGGTATCCGGGCCTTGTTGGCCCCCACGACGGGGATCATCGACTATCGAAAAGTGGCTTCCGCCTATGCCATGAGGTTTCAGGAGGCGGGCGGCGATATCTTTCTTGGGGCCAGGCTGCGCGGGATCAAACGCTCCACGGGGTCCCTGGCGCTGGATACCACAAGCGGGACCCTGGAAACCAGGCACCTGATCAACTGCGCCGGGCTCTATGCCGACCGCGTGGCGGAGATGATGGGTGAGAACACCGGCATCAGGATCATCCCCTTCCGTGGAGAGTATTACACCCTTACGCCCGAGAGCCGCCATCTGGTCAACGGCCTTATCTACCCGGTACCCGACCCAAGGTTCCCCTTCCTGGGCGTTCACTACACTCGCAACATCCACGGAGAGGTGGAGGCCGGTCCCAACGCGGTCCTGGCATTAAAGCGGGAGGGCTACCGGAAATCCGATGTAGACTTGGCCGAGTCCTGGGGCACCTTTACATACCCGGGATTCTGGAAGATGTCGATGAAGCACTGGAGAACCGGCATCGGCGAGATACATCGCTCCTACAGCAAGAGGGTTTTCGTCAACGACCTGCGGCGGCTGCTGCCGGAGATCCAGGCGCAGGACCTGGTCCCCGGCGGGTCGGGCGTTAGGGCCCAGGCTGTATCCAGCAGTGGCGCTGTGCTGGATGATTTCAGCATCATCCAGGGCCGGGAAGCCGTCCATGTGTTGAATGCGCCTTCCCCCGGCGCCACCTCATCCATCGCCATCGGCGAACACATAGCAGACCTGGCCGCCGAGGCCTTTGGCGCGCCTGATTGAGCGCCGGCATCCAGAATGGGTCAAGCGTGGGCCCTATAATGTTGCTGGCAGAGAGCGGGCTGGGTATAATCTACCCGGCGCAGGCTGGGAAGAAAATGGGGCCAGCCGGTGAAGAACAGTAATTATCCTGAGGTGAGTTGGCGGGATGGACCTGGGTAGCTGGCGGGTCACCGAGGAGTGGGGCCGGCGGTATCTCGAGGCGGTGGGAGATGACCGCCCGGAGTACCTGGAAGCCGGTTTCGCGCCGCCGCTGGGACTCACCGCTTGGGTCTTGGGTTCGTTGCTGGAGCACCTCGCTCTTCCTCCGGGGGCCATCCACAGCCTGCAGGAGCTGGAAACGTTGAATCCGGTGCGGTGGGGAGACGTGATCGGCGCTACCGCCTCTATCGACGGCCCCAAGCGCAGGGGCGGCTTGCAGATAATCACCGCCAGTTACTCTCTCGAGGATGGTTCGGGCCGGGCGGTATTGAAGGGTAGAAGTACGGTTCTGAATATAGACCCCGTGGCAGCTTCCTCCGTTGGTAGAGACGCGTCCTCTCCGCCTGCAAAGGAGCAACCGGCTCCGGCATCGGGCGGCCTGCCGGTCGTATCCAAGGTCATCACCCAAGACCGGCTTCAGGCATATGCCCAGGTGACGGGCGACAGCAATCCACTCCACTTGGACCCCGAATTCGCCGCTACAACCCAGTTTGGAGGCATCATCGCCCACGGCATGTTGACCTTAGCCTTCATTGCCCAGATGATGGTGGCGGCCTTCGGCAGGTCTTGGTTGGAGAGCGGTACAATGAGGGCCAGGTTCAAGGGCGCCGCCTACATCGGCGACGAGGTGGAGACCTGCGGTCAGGTAACCAAGGATGAAGATAACTTGTCAGGGCGTAATGTGACTTGCTCGGTGGGCCTCCGCAACCGGCGCAGCGGTCAGCAGTTGATCAGCGCCAGCGCTACGGTCCGGCCTACCTGAGAGAAGTCCAGATGTTAAGATAGACTGCGCCCTGGGATCGACCGAGGGCCGTGGTCAAAAACCGACCCCTGATCGCGCGAGGAACAGAGTATATGGGTAGTGATGGAGCAACCGGAGCGTCCCCGATCCGCGTGGCATTGGACGTTATGGGTGGCGATCATGGTCCTCCGGAAACCGTCAAGGGGGCGCTGGAAGCTCTGGAATCCCACGACATAGAGCTCCTATTGGTAGGGGATGGTGACGTGGTGCAGGCCGAGTTGGCTAAACACGATCTGGCCGGCAAGCCGGTAAAAGTCGTGCCGTCGGTAGACAGGATCGGCGACGACGAACACCCGTTACATGCCCTACGCGCAAAACCTAAGGCGTCGATCCTGGTCGCCACGGGCCTGCTCAAGAGCGGCGATGCCGACGTTTTGGTCTCCATGGGACCCACCGGTGCGTCGATGGCCAGCGCGGTGCTGGTCCTTGGCATGATGGAAGGGTTGGAGCGCCCCTGCATCGGCGGGCCGTTCCTCGGCATGGGGCCGCGCACGGTGCTGGTCGACATGGGGACCAACATCGATTGCCGTCCTGCCCTGTTGGTGAGCTTCGCCGCTTTGGGCGCTGTCTTCGCCCGTAGCTTTCTGGACATCGATAATCCCAGGATAGGCTTGCTCAGCGTGGGTGCCGAAGAGGCCAAGGGCAACCGCCAGGTACAGGAGTGCTTCCAACTGTTGCAGGACAGCCACCTTAACTTCATCGGGAATGTTGAGGGCATGGATTTCTTCACCGGCCGCGCCGACGTCATCGTATGCGACGGCTTCGTCGGGAATATACTCATGAAGTTCACCGAAGGCCTGGGCGCCGCCCTGGGCCCTTTCCTGGAAGAACGTCTCTCTTCCATCCTGACGCCCGAGGAACTGGACCGGGTGACCTCCGACATATGGCGGGCAACCAATCAACCCCGAATCATGGGTGGCCCCCTGTGGGGCGTCAACGGCGCCGTTGTCCTGGGTCATGGCTCATGCAAGGCCGGCGAAGTTGCCGGAGCGATCGACACGGCGGTCCGGTACGTGGAGATAGGCCTGGTGGATAGTATGCGACAGGAACTGTTAGTGGTTGCCGGTCAACAATCCGCTTCCAAGCTCAAGGCTGATAGCTAAGGCTCAAGTGGCCGCAACCGATTTGAAGGGAAAGATCGCCCTGGTAACCGGCGCCTCCCGTGGAATTGGCGCCGCCATCGCCATTCGGCTGGCCCAGGCTGGGGTCAAGGTGGGTGTGAATTACAACACCAGCGAGGAGGCCGCCAGGGGTGTGGTCGAGGCCATAACTTCCAATGGCGGCGAGGCTGTGCTGGTGGAAGCGGACATCTCCCAGGCGGCTTTGGCCGAAGCCGCGGTCAAGAGGGTGGTCGAACAGTGGCAAGGCTTCGACATCCTTGTGAACAATGCGGGCATAAACCGGGACCGCCTGCTTCTCCGCATGACCCCCGATGACTGGGACCAGGTGCTGGACGTGGACCTGCGAGGCGCCTTTCTGTGCACCAAGTACGCAATGCCCCATCTCATAAGGCAGCGCCAGGGCCGCATCGTCAACATCTCCTCCGTGGTTGGGATCAGCGGTAACCCCGGCCAGGCCAACTACGCCGCCGCCAAAGCGGGTCTGATCGGCTTCACCAAAGCCGTGGCGAGGGAAGTGGCATCCCGCAACATCACCGTAAACGCACTGGCGCCCGGGTTTGTCAACACAGGCATGGCGGAAGGGCTCTCCGACGAGGCCCGTCTGCGTATCCTGGAACGCATTCCCATGGGCCGGTTCGGGGCTCCTGAAGACGTGGCCGAAGCAGTGGTTTTCCTGTGTGGTGAAGGCGCCGGCTACATCACAGGCCAGGTGCTGACCATCGACGGCGGCATGATTGCTTAAGGGTGCGGCCAGTTCGCAAACAGTGTCGCGCAAAAGGTGTGGCGGAAGTAGGGGCCAGGCATGTTTCGCCCCTACGCTTGGTGCAGGAGGAAACCATGGGGACCACCAATGGGCGGACCACCCAGAGCGCCGCGAGCCGATTTCGCCAGTTGCTCCGGGAGCCGGGGATAATCATGGCCCCTGGCGCCTATGATTGCTTGACGGCGAAGATCATCCAGCAGGCGGGGTTCCCGGCGGTTTACATGACCGGCGCCGGCACATCGGTGGCCCAGTTGGGTTACCCGGACCTGGCACTGGCCACAATGACCGAGATGGTGTCCAACGCCGCCAATATCGCCGAGGCGGTGGATGTTCCGGTTATCGCCGATGCCGACACCGGCTACGGCGGGGTGCTCAACGTGCAGCGGACGGTGCGCCAGTACCAGCGTGCCGGTGTGGCGGCCATCCATATCGAAGACCAGGAGTTTCCCAAGCGCTGCGGCCATCTGGACGACAAACGCGTGGTGTCCCAATCGGACATGGTGCGTAAGATCCGGGCCGCCGTGGACGCCCGCACCGACCCCGACTTCACCATTATCGTTCGCACCGATGCCCTGGCGGTAACGGATTGGGACGACACGATGCAGAGGTGCCAGGCCTACGTCGAGGCTGGGGCCGATATGCTCTTTGTCGAGGCTTTGCGTACTTCCGAGCAGGCGGAGAGAGCGGCAAGAAGCTTTGATGTTCCCCTGCTCTACAACTTCGTCGAAACCGGTAAGTCGCCGTTGTTGCCGGCGGCGGAACTAGAGAAGCTGGGGTTCAAGCTGGTCATCTTCCCCGTCAGCGCCCTGCTGACGGTCTGCCGCTCGATCCTTGGTTTGATGCGCGAATTAAAGGAGACGGGCACCACCGCCCATCTGCTTGATGGCATGGTCAGCCTGGAGCAATGCTTCGAGACCGTTGGACTTACCGGGATGCTGGCCACGGACGCTGGATACTCGGTCGTGGATACGGATGCCGAAGGCCGCGGCATGGAAGTTAAAGGCATGGTCGATGTCTGACCGCCGGCCAGCATCATCCTCCCGGCCGGAGTCTCAAGCAGACGAATTTTTGGCCCGCTTGCCGGATGAAGTCCGGCGATGGCAGGACCAGGGGCTCATCAGTGCGGAGCAGGGCCGGGCTATAATGTCCGGCTACCCGGCCTCGGGCAGGCACGTGGCGGCCCATCGGACCCAGGGCCGCCTGGTGTCCATTCTGGCCATACTGGGCGCGGTGCTGGTGGGTCTGGGCGTTGTCCTCTTCTTCGCCTCCAATTGGGAGGGGATTCCCAAGCCTGTCAAGCTAGCCATGATCCTTATCGCCATCCCGGCGGTTTACGGGATCGGGTATTGGCTGCGCTATTGGAGGGGTGCCCAGCGGGTGGGCGCCGCCGTCATCTTGCTGGGCTGCCTCTTGTACGGGGCCGGCATCCACCTGGTGGCCCAGGCGTACAATGTCCCGGTCAATGATCCCATACTGTTTCTGTACTGGTTTTTGGGTGTGCTCCCATTGGCCTACCTCACCCGCTCTCAGGTGATACTCTACCTGGGTGTCGGTCTTTTCTTGGCTGCGGTGGGATTTCGCCTTCAGGACTGGCTCGAAAGGTCTGACCGTGAGGTCGTGTTCGGAGCTTCCGCCCTGTACCTGGCCCTAGGGGTGCTTCTATACGCCCTGGGCCGGTTGCAAGCCAAATTCGACCTGACGCGGACCTACGCCAGGGCCTACGAATACGTGGGGCTGGTTACAGCCTTCGGCTCCATCTACCTGCTGACTTTTCGCGATCTGTTTGATGACTCCCGTTACCGGGCACCCAGAGCTGATGAAAACATCGGCGGCGAGTTCTGGATCGCCTTTTATGTGGCGGTGGGTTTGGCGATCGCAGTGTACGCCATTGTTTTGGCCCGGCAGGAGTTGCGCCGCCCGCCGTGGCTGGCCGACGCCCGGGAAGCAGTTGCGGCCCTGGTTATCTTGGCTGCTGCGGTCCTTGTGGTCAATGTGGCGATCGGAAGGGATATGTTCTACCCGATCCT
>JADFJS010000108.1 GCA_022566155.1 Chloroflexota bacterium | reverse complement strand
ACTCCGGCGCTCTTGCCTCCAACTCCAAAGGGCATACTGAGAACTTCACCCGCTCAAGGAGGAAATTTAATGACCCAACCCCAACAACCAACGGCATCCCCATCGCGCTTCTGCTCTAACTGCGGAACCAGCCTAAGTCCACAAGCCGGATTCTGTCCCCAATGTGGTACCGCGGTGTCCCCGGTCCAAGCGCCCGGTCCCATCCCCACGCAGCAAGAAGCGCAGACACCGCGAACCGTTGAGCCTCCCCAGCCACAAGTTTGGCAACCCAGCTTGGCTCCCCCATATTCGCCGGCTGACCGGGTGCTCCCGAACTCGTTCGGCCTGGCAGGAAGAGGTTCTCGGCTTGGGGCTGCGATCATCGATGGTCTTATTGGCTTAGTTCCCTACATAGTACTTGTGGCGGTTGAACCAATCCTCGGCCTATTGTTATTGGCTGGGGTCTTCATTTTGCAAATGTTCCTACTCACCAAGAATGGGCAAACCTTGGGGAAGAAGGCGCTTGGCCTTCGCATCGTGAAAGTGAATACAGGGGAGAATGGTGGATTTATCCCCAACGTACTGCTTCGATTTATTTTGAATGGTATCCTGGGATTCATTCCGCTATACGTGATCGTTGACGCGTTATTTATCTTTAGAGGCGACCGACGGTGCATCCACGACTTTATCGCGGGTACGCATGTAGTCGAGGCGTGACCGCCACGGGTTCTTTGCTGGTGAATGCAGCTATAGTAACCGGTGGATGCCTGTTCAACAGCAGGGAGCCCGGCCTGTTCCCGCCCTGTCCTTTCCGCGCCCTTACAGGTTTCCACTGTCCGGGCTGCGGGACCCTGCGGGGGTTGCACCAATTGCTCCATGGCCATCTGCTGGGGGCACTTAGCTTTAACCCGCTGATGGTGCTGTTCCTCCCCTTCCTCGGTTACGCGGTGCTGTCCAACGCCGTGTTCTCGGCCGGAGGACGCCGCTTGCCGGGATTCCGGCTGCCGGCAACCGGAATTTGGCTGTTGCTGGGCGCAATAATTCTGTTCTGGATCCTGCGGAACGTGCCCGCCTACCCCTTCTCCATGCTGGCCCCTTAAGGGCGGCGGCGATCAACCCGCTAACCGCAATCGGTGCCGAGGCATTCAGGATTACCGTGAGGGAAGAACATGACCCAAGGTCAACCAGGAGACCCGGCAGACCAGGTGGTCTGCCCCAACTGCGCCGGTAACAACCCGGCCAGCGCAAGTTTTTGCGCCCATTGCGGGCAAGCAGTCCGGGCACAGCGACAGCACTGCGTCAACTGCGGAACTGAATTGCAACCGGATGCCCAATTTTGCCCCTCATGCGGCGCCGCCACCAACGTAGTTGCGCCGGGGTCCATCTATACCAGCGCGGCGGAACAGCCCAGCGTATCAGAAGAGCGAGGATTACCGGGCGAAATAGAATTTATGGGGTTCTGGATCCGAGCGGGTGCGTGGGTCGTTGATCTTATCGTATTGCTGGCAATTAACGCAGTGTTGGCAATAATAGGATTGGCAAACATCACTTTCTTCACCGGGTTCGTGTACGGTGTTCTGTTTATCGGCTTGAGGGGACAGACGCCGGGCAAGATGGCCCTTGGAATCAAAGTGGTGAACGCCCAAGGCGACGTCCCGGGCATTGGACGGGCAGCATTGCGGGAGATCTTGGGCAAGCTTGCTTCAGCCATAGTTTTTCTACTGGGCTTTTTCTGGGTTGGTTGGGATCGACAAAAGCGCGGCTGGCACGACCACATTGCAGGAACATTCGTAGTTCGGAAATAGCGGCCCGTTTCATCGTTTCCGAAGTTGGTGCCGCGGGCAGTGTAGCTGCTAAACTGTCCAGGAATTCGCTGTCTATTCATACGATGCGCTCAAAAGGAGAGTTCACATGGCCGTTACTTTCGGATGCTCACTGCCCACCGCGGGCGCCCTGGCCAGCCCGGAAAATCTACGGTCGTTGGCCCAGCGGGCTGAAGACCTGGGGTTTGACTCGGTGTGGGTCAGCGACCACGTGGTCGTGCCACGGCACGTTGAATCCTTCTACCCTTACGCCCCCGATGGCGTGCCCACGTTCCGTCCCGACCTGCCATATTTCGAGCCCCTGGCGGCGCTCAATTTCCTGGCGGGCTGCACCCAGCGGGTCCGGCTGGGGACCCACGTGCTTATTCTCCCCTACCGCAACCCGGTGGTTACGGCCAAGACGCTGGCCACCCTGGACGTTCTGTCCGGCGGCCGGGTTATCCTGGGCGCGGGTGTAGGCTGGATGGAGGAGGAATTTCTGGCCCTGGGCCTCGACACCTACCACCAGAGAGGCGCGGTAACCGACGATTATATCCGCTTATTCAAGGAGCTATGGACCAAGGATGAGCCCGAATTCCACGGGGAGCACTACCAGGTGTCTGGAATAGGTTTCGAGCCCAAACCGGTGCAGAAACCCCACCTGCCCATCTGGATCGGCGGGCATACCGGACCTGCCATACGCCGCGCGGCACAACTAGGTGACGGCTGGATGCCCATCGGCCTGCGGCCCCCGGCCATACTGGAGCCCGAAGAGCTGGCGGTCAAGATCGCCCGGCTGCGCACCCTTACCGTTCGCGCCGGCCGGCCAGAGAACGCGGTGGCCGTGTGTTTCAGCACCGGTGTCACCTTCAACGATACACCGGGGCCGTCGCGCCAGTTGGTCACCGGCCGCCCCGAGCAGATTGCCGCCGACCTTCGGCAATACCAGGACCTGGGAGTCGAGAACTTTATCTTCAACTTCCCAGGCGCGGACAGCGCGGCGGGCATCCAGGAGAGCATGGAACGGTTCTCCCGGGAGGTGATGCCCCTGATCCCCCAGGGGTAGAGCACTTTCATAAGGGACTCTGGGGGGCCCTTTCTTGGAAGAAAGGGCTCCCCAGACCCCATACAAAGAACCTATGACCTGAGCAAACGGCGGGATTTGTAAGAAGCGGCGAGGTATGACGCTGAGTGTTTGATCCGAATGGTGCAAGCCCTTGGCTTCGACGCTATCTACACCTTTCTGGCGGGCACTAACTTCCCGGTGGCCGGTATCCGCTGCCGGCGGCTTTTCTCGCCATCTCCATCCCCTCCTCCACCGTCATCAGGGGCGTGGTCTTGATGGCCTTGACCCCACCGCCGGCCGCAGCCGCCACCGAGATAGCACCGGCGCTGACGTTGTCGGGAAACTCGGCGATTATGATCACGTCGTATTCCCCAAATGCCAAGTGAAAGCTCTCGAGCTTGCCGCCTACGGATTCGACTACGGGTCTTATCGCTTCCATGCGGTTCTGAGGATTCTTGATCTGGGTCGCCCAGGATTCTGATGTGTAGGCTACTTGGAACATGTAGTGGGGCATTGCGTACCTCCCGTGGGTCTGATGAATGGGCTGCATTCGATGGATGTGAGTATAAGTATGGCCGCTTTCTTATGTCAAGCTGGCGTAAATGCCATCATTGCCGCTTATTACCGGACTCAGGACGCCGAAGTTTGCGACACGCCGTACTCGCGTTCCAGCCCGTAAATCTCCTCCAGCCCCAGCAGTTCGGCCACGTCCCAGCGTGTACCGTATCGGTCCGGGTCCACCTTGCCCGTCTGCTTCAGCTCCTGGAAGGATTCAAACACCTGCTTGTAAACCAGCCAGATGGTGCTGCCGCAGATCATTAGCCTGTATCCCAGGGCCGCTACCTCTTGTGTGGGCAACAGGTCGCCGTTGTACATGCGGGGAAGGTCCTTCAGGTCGTTGGCATAGCTGTTCAGGTCTTCTTCGGTTTTGATCCCGTCGACGAAGACCATGTCCGCCCCGGCGTCGATGTAGGCCCGGCACCGCCGCAGGGTATCTTCCCAGCCGGTGACGGCGTAGGCGTCGCAGCGGGCTATGACCACGAAATCGGGGTCGGTGCGGGCATCAAGGGCGGCGCGGACTTTTTGGACCATCTCCTCTTGTGGAATGACCTGTTTCCCCTCGAAGAAACCGCACTTCTTGGGGAATAGCTGGTCTTCGATGTGGATACCCGCCACGCCCGCCTGCTCGTACTCCCGCACGGTGCGCCGCACGTTTAGCGGATTGCCGTAGCCGGTATCGGCGTCGCAGATCACGGGAATGTCCACGGCGCCGGCGATGTACTTGGCGTTGGCCACCATCTCCGTCATGGTGAGCAGGCCAACATCGGGAAACCCTCGCTCGGCGGCGGTGCCCGCTCCGGTCATATATACCGCCTCGAAGCCCACCGACTGGGCGATCTTGGCGTGCAGGGCGTTGAGGACAAAGGGGGCCGTGACCATCTGGCCGGACCCCAGCATCTGGCGAAGCTTGGTGGTCGTCTTCATGGGCGCTTACCTCCGGTAATCGGTTGTCAGCTGTCAGCCGTCAGCATTCAGCTCCGTTCACAATCCATGGGTGGACAGGGGCTCCCAGCGCAGGTCGGCGGCCCAACCACCGCCGCTCCAGTCGTCACCGGCAGCCTCTGAATGGAACCTCAACAGCAGGAGCCGCCACGCCCTGGTGGTGTTCGGCACTCCCAGGCCGTCCACCGCGGCGCGGGCAAACTCGACCGCGTCGGAGAAGACGCCGTGGGGAAGCCGGGCGAACTGGACCAACGGGATGTGAGGCCGAAAAGTTGGACCGTCTGCTCGGGGATCGTGGGTTACTTCCGGCGCCCGGTCCAGGAAGCTAACAACGCTGTCCCGCAGGATTTCCAAATGGTCGGGGCCGCTTTCCGTTGAAGTGTCACGGGCGAAATCGAGGAAGATATTTCCCTGGTCATCGTGGTTGGTAGCCACACCACTATGGGACAGTTGAAACTGTGGCGCGTCACGGCGGCTCCCGGCGGCCAATTCGTCTAAACCGGATTCCAGCGCCCCCAGACCGCTATCCGTGCATTGAAAGAAGCCGGACACGGGAAGGTGCACCATCTGCATCTCGGCCGCCCAGGCGCCGTACTGGCCACAGATGAGCTGTCTCGCCCGGTAGACCCGAACGGTGAAGGAAGGTTCCGGCACCAGCAGTATTCCATATCTAACGGACATGGTTAGTGATTCAAGGCCCGGATCAGATCTGGCTGTAGCCGCTGACTCTACTGTCGGAATCCACCCCTCTGCCTTTGGCTTCGGTGATCCAGCCGAACTCCTTCAGTATCTGCTGGCTGTAGGTGACCCTGCCTGTTACCTTATCCAGGGGTTCCGAGGCCAGAAGCAGGGAGGCTTGGGCCATCAGCCCGGGTGACTCGCCTCGGGGGTCGTCCATACCGGTCACCAGGTTGTGGTACACGGTGCCCGGGGTTGGCACAACCAGGGAGGGCGAGACGCAGGTAACGGAAATACCGAACTGGTACACCTCCTCGGCCAGGCCCTGGGTGAAGCGCTCCAGGGCCGCCTTTTCGGCGCCGTAGCAGACCCCGCCACGGTTGCCGGCATCGGCTGGGTATGGCCCACGGCCCGGTCCAACCGCCGAAGCAGACGAGATATTGACGATGCTGCCGCTGCCCCGGGGTATCATGTCCTGGAGGGCAAGCTGGCTGAGCAGAAATGGAGCATGGAAATTCACCGCCCAGGAACGCATCCAGCGGTTCAGCGGGAAATCCTTGATCGGGACGTAATAGGTCAGGGCGGCATTGTTGACCAGCACATCCACGGGTCCATAGATATCCCTGGTCTCCTTTAACAGCCTCTCGCAATCCTCGGGAAGAGATATATTAACGGCCACCGGGGCGGCCTCACCGCCGGCCTCCCGGATATCCGCCACGGTCTTCTCCAGCGAGCCCTCGAGTAGATGGTCACCTTCGCTAACGGTTCGCGCCGCACATATGACCTTGCTGCCTTCAGCGGCGAAGTGCCGGGCGATCTCAGCACCGATGCCGCGGCTGGCTCCGGTTACGATGGCCACTCGGCCGTCCAATTTTCCCATGATCTCCCCCTTTGTTGGGCCCTGGATCGGGCCTTAAAATTTCTTCCGGCGCGGTATTCGTGGGTCTAGATAATCAGGCCGGCAACCCCAGAAGCCAACCCCAAAGGACCTGGTCAGGAGTGGGCCAACGGCCTCCCACTACCCATTCAGTCTAACGACGATGGGGACGATGATTGCCACCACCAGGGCCACGGCGATAAGCAGATTTACCCCTAGTCTCGGACTTATGCCGGAAGATGGCCGATCCTGTGTGTCCCGCTCCTCTATCTCCTGGGGTTCTAGGTCCAGTACCTCTCTGGCCTCCATCTCATCGGCTTGATAAACGTAGAGGTCGTGGGGCAGATTATAGGCCGACCCCCAGAGACCGGGGCCTCCCCGCAGGGACCGGCTCAAGCAGGGGATACCGGCCTGTTGAAGCCGCTGCTCCGCCAGCCGGACCATAGGCTCATTATTGAATATCGCCAGACGCACCTGCTTGCCGCCTCGGCGGCGGTCGCGGGCCCAAGAATCATTCTGTGGTGGTGTACTCATCACGCTGGCCTGCTTTTCAAGAAGCCGGCAAATGTCTCCGTATCCTCAAAGCCATCCTGAGCCATGCCCAGCCGCAGCCGGCGGTGTCGCGGCTCGCATCGATTGTGACTCGGTCGATACAGGCTGGCCCGAACACTAATTGCGGCAGCCTTTTGGCCTGAATGCGGTTGGCGGGCCGATCGCCACAGCCGGTTGAACGCCTCCGGCCTAGCCACAGGATTCCGCGCCCAATTATAACAGACAGGCAGGTTCTTGCCGGAGCGGTACGCCTGGTTATGCTATAATAATCCCCGCGCCCAGAGGCCGAGGTGGTGGAATTGGTAGACACGCGGTCTTGAGGGGGCCGTGGGCGTAAGCCTGTGTGGGTTCAAATCCCGCTCTCGGCACCAAACCGTTCGAAGGTACCCGTTCCAGTGTACATTCGAAGCTTCATGGGGCGACTGGGGCGACGTAGCCAAGTGGACTAAGGCGGAGGTCTGCAAAACCTCTATTCGGCGGTTCGAATCCGCCCGTCGCCTCCATCACACCGAGTAACCGCAAAACCAATAAGCGACAATCACCACCGGTCCGGGATATCACCTGCAGATTCCGAGCCGGGC
>JADFJS010000107.1 GCA_022566155.1 Chloroflexota bacterium | reverse complement strand
GTTAAAGGGGAATAGCTGGCATTTGGCTGAACATCGATGCCCGCTATGTTCTCAGGCGGCTGACCTATGGGAAATGGTGGTACCGCCATCGTGGGGCTGAGCAGCAGATCGTAGGTCTCCAACAGGTCTTCCACCTGGGCCCGTAAGACCTCCACCGTCCTCAGGGCATCCGCATAGTCCGCACCCGTCGTCTGACTACCCTGCTCCAAGCAAAAGCGCGCGTTGTCCGTGAGTTTTTCAGGGCTCTCTTTCAACAGGTGGCCGTAGCTGGCGAAGTTGTTGGTATAGAAGATGGTCCGAAAAGCCGTTGCCGAATCATCCAGTTGGAATGAGGGTTGGTCCACAGTGCAGCCAAGCTCCTCAAATATTCGAGCTGCTTCAGCCGTGATCGACGCCACCTCGGGGTCGATTGTCGCGTAACCCAGGTCCTGGCTCCAGGCGATCTTGAGACCGCGGACACCGTCGTCCAGGTTGGCCAGGTAATCGACGGGACGGTCCCTTAAAGACATGGGGTCTCTGGCGTCATGGCCTGCCAAAAGCTGCAACAGCATCGCGGCGTCGCGCACGGTGCGGGCTATGGGGCCCGGCTGGGATGTGAGATTGGGCGCCGGCCGGCCCAGACCCCCGGCGCGAGGCACTCGTCCCAGGGTGGGCTTGATGCCAAACAACCCGCAAAAACTGCTTGGGTTCCGGATGGAGCCTCCACCATCGGAGCCCGTAGCGATGGGACACATCCCCGCGGCCACGGCCGCTCCGGCCCCACCGCTGGAACCTCCGCTGGTGCGCTCCAGGTTCCAAGGGTTCCGGCAAGGGTCGCCCAACCGGTTCTCGGTGGTCCCCTGAAGCCCGAATTCCGGTGTGTTGGTCTTACCCAGCAGCACGGCGCCGGAGCCGCGTACCCGTTCGGATACAACCGAGTCTAACTCAGGGATGGTATCCGCAAATACCAGGGAGCCCAGGGTAGTGCGGATGCCCTTGGTTACTTCCAGGTCTTTGATGGAGATGGGTATTCCCAGAAACGGTTTGGCCGCCGGCCCGTCTTGCAGTTGCGCATCCGCGGCACGCGCCGAGGCCATGGCCTCATCGGCAATGACGGTGAGAAATGCGTTCAGCCTCGGATTCAGGGTGGATATCCGCCCCAGGTAAAGCTCCGTAAGGTCGGCTGATGATACCTGCCGGGAGTCTAATAGCTGGCGAAGTTGCAGTACTGGGGTGTATGCCAGGTCCAGATCTTGCATATTGGTTTCCCTCATGACCGCCGGATTCATCTCTGTTGGAGCCGTGGCGGTTGTCTATTTCCAGGCATCAGAGTACACCATGATGAGCATGTAGAGCTAGAGAAATCGTCAGGCCAATTAGGAGGCCTCAAAGGAACGGTCAGGTCTGTGCCAGGGGCCGGACGGCGATCTGGCGAGCCACGTTGTACCCGATGGAAACGTCCTCTCCCCCTGCGGAGACCACCAAGACACCCAGGTAGGGAGTCGCCACCACCACTTTGATCGCATGGTCGGGGACTATATCCGCCTCCACCAGAAAGCGCAGCAGCTCCACCTCCTCTTCCGGGATCCGGTCCACCTCGTAGGGGACCCCGGGTGTTGCCTGGTCCAGGGTCAACGCGTCTGCCAACGGTTTGGCACTGCCGGCGGTACCAGGGATGGGCCTGCCAAAGGGCGACTTGTCCGGGTAGCCCAGACGTTCTGTCAGCTTCTCTAGAAACTCCGGCGACATGCCGTGCTCCAGACGGTGGGCTTCAATGTGAGCCCGGTGCAGGTCCATGCCCATCAGCCGCACCACCAACCACTCGGCCAGCCGGTGCCGCCGGATGATGTCCTCGCCCCCTTCGACACCTTTGCCCGACAGCCGTATTCGCTTGTCTGCTCCCACTTCCACAAGGCCCTGCCGCTGCATCCTCCGCACCATTCCCGCAACTGAAGGAACCGAGGTGCCCAATCCCTCGGTAGGGGGTAGCTGTTTCAGGGTATCGGCAAGCTGAGTAATGGTGGGAACTTCCGATTCCTCCCAAAGTTTATAGAGGCACAGAAGATAGTTCTCCGTTACCGGCGACAACCGCTCTTGAAGCAGGTCCTCTTCCGGCGCCTCTGTTCGTCGGGTAACTTTTCTGGGAGACATCTACCATCCTTGTGGAAATGCGTATTATTATGGCGGCCTATCGGTGCGGCCTGCTAAATTGTAAGACGTGTAGGCCCTTGAAGACAATGGGAATCTGTGGAAGGCGCGGCTATCCGGCATGCGGACATCTCGCCGCGTATTTTAGAGGGGTGACAGCGTGACAGCGTGACAGCGTGACAGCGTGACAGATGGAAGATGCAACCCTTCTAGGTCAACCGGCGATGGCCTGGTCTTCCACAAAGGCCCTCAGTGAGTGCCCTTGCCGGAGCGTCACGGCGACCCTGGTACCCACGGAGTATTCTTCCGTGTGGGGCAGAAGGCAACGAACGCTGGTGTCCGAAGGGAGGGAAACCCGGTACAGGTAGAAGGCCCCCTGGAACTCCCTGGCGGTGATCCTGCCCTGGCCTTCCTGGGAAGGATGACAGGTCAGGCAGTCTGGCCGGACCATCACCTCCAGGCGCTCTGCCCGATCTCCGTTGGTGTACTCAGCCTGGGGAGAGGGCAAGGGCCATTCCATGGAGCCAACGTCGGTTACCAACCGGCCGTCTTCGCGCCAGGCGGGTATGAAATCCGCCAGTCCGATGAACTGGGCAACGAACCGGGTTGCCGGAGAATGAAAGATCTCTTCGGGTGAGCCTATCTGTTCGATGCGGCCCCGGTTCATGATAGCCAGAACATCTCCCATGAAGAGAGCCTCTTCCTGGTCGTGGGTAACGAAGATGGCCGTGGCGCCCGTCGACCGGAGAACATCCAAGGTGTCTCTGCGTATCTGCTGCCTCAAACCGGGGTCCAGGTTCGAGAAAGGCTCGTCCAACAAAAGCACTTCCGGCCGAGGCGCCAGCGCCCTGGCCAGGGCCACCCGTTGCTGCTGGCCGCCGGAGAGCTCGTGAGGCATGCGGTTTGCCAGGTCACGCAGGCCCACCAGGTCCAACACCTCCCGCACCCTATCATTGCGCCCGGCGCCGTTGGTTAGCCCAAACGATACGTTCTGCTCAACGGTTAGATGGGGGAAAAGGGCGCCGTCTTGAAAGACCATGCCCACTCGGCGCTTCTCCGGTGGGACGGATTGGCCGGGAAGAAAAACGGCGCGGTCACCAATGGTGATGGTGCCTGCTTCCGGTTGATCAAATCCCGCGATGAGGCGCAGGGTTGTGGTTTTGCCGCAGCCGCTGGGGCCCAATAGGGACAACACCTGGCCTTGGTGCACCACCAAGTCTAGCTCGTCAATCGCGTTCACGGCGCCGAACCGTTTCGTCAGCCCGGCACATTCCAACGCCACTGGACCCGCTGCCTGCCCGTCAAAGTGGGAATGCTGGTGTTGGGCAAGCGGCGCGAGGGTTGCCGCTTCGATTGGACCGGTGGAGGTTGGGTTGTCCATCACTACCCGCTACTCCGGCAGATGTTTTTGATTCGCCATGGGCGGCACCGTCTGATCATCGTCGGGGCGAACTAAGCGTTCACCTTTCTTTATCAACTTTGTATACCCACGCGTGGCTAAAGTGTACAGGCGATAACGGCAATTGTCAACAGCTATAGCCCCAACGCCGGACCGTCCTGGGGGCCTTTACAATGCGGAATCTGAGGACGGCGCATCAGGTCTCTAACAGGTCTGGCGGCACGCAGTCCCTTCAGTGATGTAGTGCCGGCGTCCTGACCGATCCCTATAGGCTATACCCATTTTTCTATCCGCATATCTCGGAGCACCCCTTCTGTGGGTCCAAGCCGTCAGTGAGCGCCAGGCCTGAGTCGATCTGGAAGGGGATCTGGCGGTAAAGCCGGGCATAAATTCGCCAACGTGGACTGAATGCGACTTCCGATGTTGACATGTATGCCTGGCTAAAGTATCCTTCCAGCGGGTTCAATGTGTATACATACATTAATAATTACCAATAACACTTTTTAGTTTAATGTGTATACTATGTTAATTCAACAGCTGTCGCGTTTTGATGTAGCCGTTTTGGTTTTTAGAATTTTCCCAGGAGTCAGATCGTGGTCGCCAACAGAAATAAAGCAATCATATTGATGATGGTGTTGCTGCCGCTGATCGGGACGGTAGCCACGGCATGCGGCAACGGGCCGGATGAGGGCGAGTCATCGCAGACCCTGACTATCTATTCCGGCCGCAGTGAAACGCTGGTTGACCCCGTCATCCAGTTGTTCGGCCAGACCACGGGCATAAAGGTCAAGGTGAACTACGCCAGCACTCCCCAGTTGGCCGCCACTCTCCTGGAGGAAGGCGGCAACACTCCCGCCGATATATTCTTCGCCCAGGACCCTGGAGGGCTTGGCGCCGTGGTCGAGATGCTATCCACATTGCCCGACTCCATACTGGACCGGGTGCCCGATTGGGCCCGATCGCCCACGGGCCAGTGGGTGGGGATATCCGGACGCGCCAGGACTGTGGTTTATAACACAGAACGGCTAACCGAAGCCGACCTGCCCGACGACATCTTTGACTTCATCGACCCCAAGTGGAAGGGCCGCATCGGATGGGCGCCGGGCAACGCTTCCTTCCAAACCATGGTCACCGCCATGAGGGCCTTATGGGGTGAGGATAAGACCCTGCGATGGCTGGAGGGCATCCAGGCCAACGATCCCAATGTTTACCCCAAAAATACGCCACAGGTTGCCGCCGTGGCGGCAGGGGAGATAGATGTAGGATTCGTCAATCACTACTATCTGTTCCGATTCCTGGCGGAGGAGGGGGAATCCTTCCCGGCCCGCAACTATCACCCTAGGGCCGGCGGACCCGGCGCCACTATAATGGTTGCCGGGGCCGGTATCCTTGAAGCGTCGAAGAACAAAGAGCCGGCAGAGAAGTTCCTGGAATTCCTGCTCTCGACCGTTGGCCAGCAATACTTCGCAGCGCAGACATTCGAATACCCACTGGTCGAAGGGATCAACACACCACTCGTCCTGGTGCCCCTGTCCGAGATCAACCAACCCAACATTCCGATGAAGGACATGACCGACCTCAGAGCCACCCAAGACCTTCTCCGAAAGGCCGGAGTTATTCCCTGACCATGGGGGCAGCAGTTCTCCCCGTCCTAAAGTCCATTTCCCGCAGTATGATTCACGCCTGCCGGAGCCTGATGGATAGGCTGGGGAGGCCCCCTGCCGTCATCTGGGTCCCGGCAACCCTGGTCGCGGCCGCGCTGGCGCTTCCTCCAGTCTACCTTTTGCTGCGCGCCGCGGGATCCGGCGCCGATGCCTGGGAAATCCTGTTTCGAGTACGAATCCTACAGATCCTGATCCGGACGTTTCTGCTGGTCGGCGCCGTTACCCTGACTTCGGTCCTTCTGGCGGTGCCCCTGGCCTGGCTCACGGTCCGCACCGACCTGCCCTTACGCAGGGTATGGGCGGTGGCCACGGCGCTGCCCCTGGTGATACCCAGTTACGTGGGCGGCCTTATCGTCGTGGCCGCCCTGGGACCCAGGGGGATGCTTCAGCAACTGCTGGACAACCTCTGGGGGTTGGACCGGCTGCCGGACATCTACGGATTTCCCGGCGCGCTGCTAACCCTGACATTACTCAGCTATCCCTACGTGCTACTGACGGTGCGGGCCGCGTTGCTGCGGATGGACCCCGCCCTGGAAGAGGTCTCCCGCGGATTGGGGCGTTCCTCCCTGACCACATTCTTCCGGGTGATCCTGCCCCTATTGAGGCCGTCTATCGCCGCGGGCAGTCTATTGGTCGCCTTGTACACGCTAAGCGACTTCGGAGCCGTGTCGCTGCTTCGCTACGAAACGTTCACCTGGGCGATCTTCCTCCAGTACGACTCGGCATTGGACCGGACCTTGGCGGCGAGCATGTCCCTGGTTCTGGTGGCCATCGCGCTGGGCATCGTGGCGGCGGAGGCGTTGACCCGTGGCCGGGCCCGGTATTTCCGCAGCGATCCGGGGGCCAGTGGGACAGGCGGCCGGGTGCGGCTTGGCCGGTGGAGATTGCCTGCCCTGGCCTTCTGCCTTACCGTCACAGTTATTTCGCTGGCGCTGCCCGTATCGATATTGGGATACTGGGTTGTACGGGGACTGGCGGCAGGCGAGCAGCTGCCTTCTCTCTGGATACTGACACGCAACTCGTTATTGGTATCGACGCTGGCCGCCGGCGTGGCGGTAGCGGCGGCGGTGCCCATCGCTTCCCTGTCCGTCCGGTATCCCAGTTTCTTCAGCACCCTGATAGAGAGGACCGCGTACGTGGGATTCGCCTTGCCGGGAATCGCCATCGCCCTGGCGTTGGTATTCTTTGGCGCCAACTACGCCCCGCCCCTTTACCAGACGCTGGCGCTGCTGATCCTGGCCTACATGGTGCTATTTCTGTCGCCGGCGGTGGGAGCGGCCCGGACCTCATTGCTCCAGGTCAATCCCAAGATCGAAGACGCCGCCCGCAGCCTGGGCCGGACGCCGCCGGGGGTGCTGGCGTCGATCACGGTGCCGTTGGTGAAGCCGGGGCTCATGGCCGGGGCGGCCCTGGTATTCCTGCTCACCATGAAAGAGCTCCCAGCGACATTGATCTTGAGTCCGATCGGCTTCAATACCCTGGCTACGTCGATCTGGTCTGCGGCCTCGGAGGCCTTCTTCGCCCGCGCCGCCGCGCCTGCCCTTCTGCTGATAGCCGTTTCGTCCATCCCATTGGCGGTCCTCATGCTCCGAGAGCGCAGGTAGGCTATAATTTACCGGCCCCGCTGGTGGACGCTCTTATCATCCTGTAGGAGGAAACGTGACCTCTTCAAACGATTCCATTACCGTAATCCAACCCGGCCGGCTGATCGACGGCCTGGGCGGACCGCCGTTGAACAACATGGCGGTGGTGGTCCGAGGCAGCCGCATCCAATGGGTGGGCCCCCAGGACCAAGTGTATGGACCGGGTGGTCCTCTGGCCGGTTCCACGCCGGGAAGTCACGGACAGGTGCTGGAT
>JADFJS010000106.1 GCA_022566155.1 Chloroflexota bacterium | reverse complement strand
AGGCCGCGGCTGGCAGCATTCCGGCCATCGCGAACTCTACCAAGCCGTCAATCGCTTGGCCGAGGGGACGGGAGACCCAGAAATCAGGGTCCTCTTCGATTCCGCGAGCGCCTTGCATAGCAATTTTTACGCAGGTTGGATGCCCAGGGAGATGATCGCAAGTAGCCTGGCTCAGGCCGGGTTATTTCTCCGAAAGCTAGAAGGGCATTCCTAACACGACTGGACAATCACCCTATCGCCTCCGCTGAGAACATGCCTCAAGTTCCCGACCTACCCCTGGACGGCCTCTATGGCGAGAAGATCATGGACCACTACCGCAACCCCCGGAACCGGGAGCAGGTCCCTGACCCCAGCCTGGAGGCGGAAGAGTTCAATCCCTTCTGTGGCGACCGGATCATCTTGCAGCTACGTCTCGACGGTCAGGGGAAAGTGTCCCTGGTCAGCGCCGTCTCCGAGGGCTGCTCCATCATCCAGGCCACGGCATCCATGATGGGCGAGGCATTGCGGGGGAAAACCCTGCCGGAGTTGGAGGACCTATCCCGGCGATTCCACTCCATGATGCGGGACAACCGGTCTGCTGACGAGGCCGCGGAGCCCATGGGCGACCTGGAGGCTTTGCAGGTTGTGCGCCGTTACCCGGTGCGCATCAAATGCGCCTTGCTTCCCTGGGTGGCCCTGGAAGAGGGCATCAAGCGATTCCGCTCCCCCACATCTTAGCCGCGGCCTACCGGTCCAGCCAGGTTCGGGACCAATAGATGTACTCCGACAGCGCGGTGTTGGGATGGAAGCCTCTGAGGTCCGGGTCGAACACCCAGCGGGTGCTGCCCGTTATCGGACTGAATAGGTAGGCCTGGTCCAGCACGTACCTTTGAATCTCCCTGATCTGGTCCCGGCGCCGCACCGGGTCTAATTCCACAGCCTGGCGTTCGATCATCGAGTCCAAAACGTTGTCCCGGTGCTCCGCCAGGTTCCACCTACCGGCACTGTGCAATAGGGCAAAGAGATAGCTGTTGGTAGTGGATGTGGGCGGGACAACCCCCAGCGCCAATTGATAGTCCTTGTTCTCGGTTACAACCACCTCCCCGAACCGGGCCGGGTTAAGGCGCCGAATGGTGGGATTGAATCCCACGGTGCGAAGGTCCGCGGCAACCCGTTCGGCCAGATCAAGGTAGGCGCTCTCAAACCTGTCGGTGCGCACCGCCAGCTCGATATCCACCGGCAGTGACAGACCCGAGGCGGCCAGGAGCATCCGCGCTTCGCTGGGGTCCGCAAAGTATTGCGGACGTATCTCTCCACGGTCCAGCAACCAGTCCGCCGACTCCACGGGGATACCCACGCTTACATATCCCTGGCCGGCCCAATAATTGTCGACGTAGTCCCAAGGGTCGATGGCCTTGAAGATCGCCCGCCGCACGTTCAGGTCATGGAATATCGGCGACTGGGCGTTCAACGTCAGAATGACACCGGTGCCTCCCTGGCCGGAATCCAGCGAGCCAAACTCCAGGCCGCTGGCCTGAAGCTCCCGCCATTCTCCCAAAGGCAGCGTCGCCACGTCCACGACTCCGGCCGAGAATGCCGCCAGAGCCTTCTGCTGTGCCGACTGCTCCAGCCCATCCTCCTTGATCACGCTGACGAGCAGCCGGTCCAGGAAGGGCATGCCCTCCTCAAAATAATCGGGGTTGCGCACCAATGTTGTGCCAACGCCCTGCTGCGTTTGCTCCCATATCCAGGGACCGGTACCGATCACCGGGCTGGTCTTCAGGTCACCAAATTCCGCCACAACCTCCCGGGCCACCACCTTGGCGTGACCGTCGGCCAGGGACAGGAGCAGGTCGGCGTCGGGGGAGGCCAGGGTGAGTCTCAGGGTCCGGCTGTCGGGGGCTTCAATGGTGTCCACCGCGGAAAACAACGGGGCGTTTGGCCAGCCCGGCGTTCTAATCCGCTCGTAGCTAAACACCAGATCATCGGCCACCAACACCCGTCCGTTGACCGGTGCGATGTCGTGCCAATAAACGTCGGTACGTAGCTGGAATTCATAGCTCAAGTCCGAGGTCATCTCCCAACTGAGGCACAGGTCGCACTCCAACTTCAGGCTGGGCAGCGCTTGTTCCGGACCGGTGCTCAAGCGCAAAAGCCGGCTGTAGGCCAACCCGGGCCCCAGGGACGTCAGGGTTTCCTGCACCGCCTGGTGGACATCGAGGTGAGGTATATCGGCAAGACCGGCTATATTTAGAGACCCGCCGGTTACACCGATGGAAACCGGCGGAGCAACGGAAAGGGGTGTCGGCCGGGGTGTGGCAACTTCGGTAGGCTGCGGACCAGAAGTTGGCTGAACCGCCGGCTCAACGGTTGGACCTGGTGTTGCAGTGACAGGGGCGGGCGTTGGTCCCGATATGGCCGGGGTGAGGGGTAGGGTCGGCGTGGCCGGGGGCGCCGGCGTGGCTGCGTTACAGGCCAATAGTAGCGACGCAACGCCGGCTATCCCTAAGATTTTTGCCTTGGACAACACGCTCATCCCGCCCATCCTCAACCCAAAACCATGACCAACGGCCGGCTTCAGAAATCGGTGTGAACCAACATTATATACAGGCGTCCGTTGGCATCATTGCCTGAATGTAATACCGGTTAGCGGCAAAAAGAGGGCGCGACGCTTACACAAGGAGCGTAATCCCACACTGCCTGAGCGCGCGGGGCAGCGCAGGACGGGCCAAAGCGATGGACGATCGCTTTAACGAGATTGACGATCGACTCTACGAAAGGAAGGTCTGGAGCGCACCGGTCAGTCGGCGGCTGCCCCCGGGCCTTCGTAGCCGGGTCTCAACAGACCCTTGATGTAGGCGATGTGTCCCTGGTGCTGGTACAGCTCCCCTATCACCTGCCGGAACACGGCGCCCACCGTCATATCGGGCTGGCGCTCCCTGGGCACGACGGCATAATCATCCGGCCCCAGCCCTCTCAGGTAGGTCAACGTGCCGCTGCGCACCTGCTCCCCGTATTTGAGCAACTCTCCCAGGTCCAGGGCCGGGAAGTTGGTGACCTGTTCCTGAGAGTGGCCGAACCCGTTGTCCCGGGTGGGCAGGCCAAACTTCTCATGCCAGCCCTCCTTTTCCCACAGCTCGGTCTCACGTTGTATAAAGAATTGAAACCAGAAGTCTTCCACCCGGATCATGTGCCACAGGATCCAGCCGATGGGGTTGGCCTCGGGGCCAGGCCGCCAGACCAGTTCCTCGGGTGTCAGGTCCTCCACGGTCCCTGAAAGGTACTCCTGCTCCTTATTAAGGGAGTCCTCAATGAACTCGTTCATCGTCATGTGATCGCTCCTCGGGTTATGTTCTGAATATCCGTCCAAACCCGGCGGGTAGCATGGGCCGGTGGAGGACGCCGATATAAATATACTACATGACCGGCGCCGAGGGTTGTAGCGGCTCGCCCAGAGGGGCACTTCGGTAGGACCTTTGACGTCTTCCAGCCTGCCGGTGTGCTAAACTGCATCTGACTTTCCTCCGGGTTCTCCAACACCACCGCAATCTCCAAACCGATACTGCAGGAACAGTGCCTATGTCCTCCACCCTGATCACTCCTCAGGTCCGCGCCATCATCGGCCAGGAGACTACTCCGGAGCGCAACCGCTTCCCCATATCGGAAGAGATGGCCTACGACCTGGCCGACGCCATCCAGGACCCTAACCCGATGTATTCCGACGGCGATTACGCCGCCAGGAGCCGCTTCGGCAAGCTGCTGTGCCCGCCTCTGGCCACCTGGAAGGACATCGCGCCGTCCATTGGGTTCTTCGGCGCGGGCCAGGAATCTCATTTTCAGGTGCCGCTGCCCTTCAACGGCTATGGCCTGAACGGTGGGAGCGATTGGCAGTTCCTGCGCCCGGTCTACGTCGGAGACTGGATAACCCGCCGGTTCCGCATCCTGGACATCTACGAGAAGCAAGGGAGGTCGGGACTACTTGTCTTCGTGGTGCGGCAGGAGACCCAGACCAACCAGCACGGACAGGTGGTCAACCTGGCCAAGAGGGTTTCCATCCACCGGGCGCTTGGGTCAGAACAGCAGGCATCTACCGCAAATGCAGGTGAGGTTAGCGAACCGCCCCTACGGCCGGTACCCGTATCTCCTCCAGCGCCCGACACCGTGATATCCAAGCCGGTGGCTCAGTCCAGGGATCAACGGTACTTTGAAGATGTGACCACCGGCATGGAGCTGCCGCCGGTGGTCAAAGGCCCCATCACCACTACCCACCTGGTACGGTGGGCAGCGGCCAACGGCAACTACGCCCGCATCCACTGGGACCTGCCTTTCGCTCAGCTACGCCAGGGGCTGTCCAACGTGGTGGTTAATGGGTCCCTGAAGAACCAGTACCTGGGCCAGCTCCTCCTGGATTTCGCCGGAGACGAGGGTTGGTTCAAACGGTTCTACGTGGAGCATCGGGGGATGGACTATCCCGACGACGTCATCACCGCCTACGGGACGGTCACCGAAAAGGCGGAGCAAGATGGATTCGGCTACCTGACTTGCCGGGTGGGCCTGCGCAACAGCCGGGGCGAGGAAACGGCATCGGGGCACGCGACCATTGTGCTTCCCAAACGCGGTCAGAGCCTTCCCCTGGTCTGGGAGGCAGAAGAGTAGTGACCGCCAATGGGCCGGCCACAAATGGCCTGACAGATGGAATGTTGGAAGGCATCCGGGTCCTGGACTTGGGCACCCACGTTTCCGGCCCATTCTGCGCCCGGTTGCTGGCCGACTACGGCGCGGATGTTATCAAAGTGGAGTTGCCGGATGCCGGTGACCCGGCGCGGCGTTTGGGCCCATTTGCCGGTGACGAACCCCACCCCGAAAAGAGCATTCCCTTCCTTTATATAAACACACAGAAGCGGGGTATAACCCTGGATATCAGCTCCCCGTCGGGAAGGGACATCCTGGCCTTACTTCTACAGCGGTCCGATGTCCTGGTAGAGAACTTCCCCCCGGCTCAAGCCGAGACCCTGGGGTTGGACTATCCTTCTTTGGCGAAGGTAAACCCGGACCTGGTGGTCACCTCCATAACCCCCTTTGGCCGCAGCGGTCCCTACCGGGACTTCGCCGCCACCGACATCATCGCTTGCGCCATGAGCGGCCTGATGTACCACTCGGGAGACTCGGACCGGGAGCCGCTGCGCAACGCCCTGGACCAGTCGCTCTACGTGGCCGGGGCCAACGCGGCGGTGGCTACCCTGGTGGCACTTTTCCAGCGCATGAGCACCGGCCGCGGCCAGCAGGTGGAAGTATCCATCGTGGAATGCCTGGCCAGCCACCTGGTGCAGCCGGTGCCCTACTACGATTACATGGGCGCGATCAAGGGCCGCCGCCCCGTCCGTGGGTCCGGCTTCGAGGAGCTGATGCCGGCCCGGGATGGCTACGTTATCCCATCGGTTCAGGGCTCTCAACCCTGGTCCACCGTGGCCGGCGTTATCGGGCTGGAGGCCCTTAACGACGAGCGTTTCGCCACCGGCGCGGGCCGGATCGAGCATGGCGAAGATCTGAAGCAACTGCTCATCCAAGGCCTGAGCGAGTGGGAGCGTAAGCCCCTGTTCCAGGCCTCCGGCGAGAGCCGCCTGGTCTTTGGCATGGCACAAGACGCCGAAGACCTGTACAACTGCCCCCATCTCGAGGACCGTGGATTCTTCACCGAGGTTGACCATCCGGTGGCGGGGAACGCCCGTTATCCGGGCATGGGACCCGTCCTGTCCGGCATGAACTTCGAGATTCGCCGTCCGGCGCCCCTGCTGGGTCAGCACAACGCCGAGATCTTCTGTGAGGAGCTAGGCTACACCGCCGAGGACCTGGTGAATCTTAGAGGACTCGGCGTGATTTAGCTGGACATATTGAGGGGAAGGATTAGCCAATCAACCCCGATCAACAACCATGGACCCGATGCAACATATTCTGACTCCGTTACCGACATCGTATTTGCCCAACGAATGCCAGTCCGCGAATTCTGGCCCCGGTTCTGGCGGAGGTGACAGATGAACGACATATCCCTGTTTGACGCCATACACAGCCAGAGGGCCGTGCGCAATTTCTCCGCCGAACCTGTGACCGACGAGGCCATCACGACGATCATGGAAGCGGCGGTCCGGGCGCCCAGCGGCGGCAACAGACAGCGTTGGAGCTTTCTCATCATCCGGAACCGGGAAGTCAAACGGCGGTTGGGCGAATGGTACTTTGATGCCTGGCAAGAAATTACCGTGGACATGGACTTTGAAAGTCCGGCGGCCCAGCCCTACCGCCCAAGCATGTTGACCCATGGAATGGAAGATGTGCCGGTATTGATATTGGCATGCCAGGAGCGGGCGTCCGATGGGAATAGCCCCAGTTCCATAACCTCCGGCTCCTCCATATACCCCGCCGTTCAAAACATCATGTTGGCCGCCAGCGCCCTGGGGTTGGGTACGGTGATAACCACCCTGCATACCAAGCACGAGCAGGAGGTCAAAGAGCTTCTAAGCATCCCGGATAATGTTGACACCGCCGCCCTGATTCCCCTGGGATACCCGGCGGATGGCCGGCGTTTCAGCCGCAGCAGGCGGCGCCCTCTTGACGAAGTCGTGTTCCACGAGAAGTGGGGAAAGACCACGAAGGCTCAATAATTATCATCGACACCGCTACCTATTTTAATTTGACCACGGGCGAGGAACAGTGACCGTTAATAGCTCGCCTGCCTTGCCCCTTGCCGGGATCCGCGTGGTGGACCTGAGCCGGGTGTTTGCCATGCCCTACGCCGGGGCATACCTTGCCGACATGGGGGCTGAGGTCATCAAGGTGGATACCCACCACACCCAGTTCATGGACACTACCAGGATCATCAACGGCCCCTACCCGGACAACGATCCCGGCGAGCTGTATTGGGAACGGGGTGGCACCTTCCAGACCCTCAACCGGAGCAAGCGCAGCCTGACACTGGACCTGCGCTCCGAGGCCGCCCTGGCCATATTAAAACGGCTGGTGCAGGTCAGCGACATCGTTCTGGAGAACTTCACGCCCCGTGTCATTGAGAGGTTCGGCTTGAGCTACCG
>JADFJS010000105.1 GCA_022566155.1 Chloroflexota bacterium | reverse complement strand
CGACATGAGACATCACCGGCGGAGACGCTTGCAGCGCTCCAGCCATCGAATTTCGTGCAAATTATACACCGAGAGCGCGGCCGCCCATGGGAGCATTTCCACCAGGCCGCGGCCTACCAGTTGCAGCCCCGAGAATCTATTCCTCTCCCCGCCCTAGCTCCGAAGCCGTGCCTCGACCCGGCTGCGCAAGGGCTCCTCGCGCAGCGCTGATAACGGCTTGGCGAGTTGAAACACCTCCGCGACCAGCTTGTAAACCTCCATGTCCTCGCCCGTAAGGCCAAACAATGCACCGAAGTAATGCCTGCTTTCCCTGGCATCGGGAGGCCGCTCACCTTTGGTTTGAGGATAGGCGAAGTCAGCGTTGGCCGCCAGGGTCCATGGGGCGGCAACCACCTCCGCTGCTTTAGGGAAGAAGGCCATAGCCAGCCCATCCAGCCCATCGGAGCCGGCGGCCCGCTCCGTCAATAGCTGCTGCAGTGCCTTGACCTGCATGGCGGCGGAGCTCATTCCCTGGCCGTAGACGGGATTGAAGCTGCTGATGGCGTCGCCAAGGACGAGAAACCCTTCAGGAAAGGCGGTAAGGTGCTCGTAATGGCGTAGCACGCTGGTCGGGAACCGGAAATGGACTATCTCCGCCACCCGCTCGGCGTCTTTGATCAGGTCGTAGAGCTTGGGTGTATGCAAAGCCTGCGCAAACGCGTAGAAGCCGTCTTCATCGGTGGGAGGGTATTCACCGAAGCGCCCAAACAAAGTCAAGTGCCAGGTTCTGTCCTCGATCTCCTCCATAAAGGCGCCTTTAGGGTGATCGGGAGGAGGGCCATTGAAGACCAGCAATTTTTCCGGCTCGTCGTAGGAATCCGGGATCCGGAACTTGGTGCTGGAGTAAGCGAAGTCCACGCCGATGGTGGTTTCCTCGGGAACACCAAAGCCGATGTTGCGGAGCCAGCGAGGGGCTCGCGAGCCCCTTCCGCCAGCGTCCACGACCAAGTCGGCGGAGAGGTAATCTCCGCCGTCAGGGCGGCTGCACCGCACGCCTTGCACCCGAGCATCCTCGTATATCAGGCTTTGAACCGGACAGCCGCTTTCAAAACTCACGTTGGTCAGCTCCAATGTACACTGCCGAACACAGTGTTCAAGGAGACCACGGCTCTGGCAGAAGATATCGAACCCGAGATCGTAAGGATGTCTCACCGATCCGAGAACAGAGTAGGCTTTCCCATCAGGAAGATAGAATGCTGCTCCTATGCCGGCGCGGAATCGTACCGCGCCAAGCCGGTCCATGCCGTTCGTAAAGTCTGGATAAAGGGAGGACATGACCTGCTGACCGCCCAGGAGCAACGCGTGAAGGTGATTACCCTGTGGTATGGACTTGTGGATCGCCGGGTTGTCGTCTATTTCGTCTCGCTCCAGTATCGTGACCTTATCGAAATGATCGGCCAGCACCCGAGCGGTCATCAATCCCGCCAGGCTGCCGCCGATGACGATGGCGTGTTGACCAAGACGATTCTCCATGACCTTACTCCTTTGTTCGCTGAAATAGCATCAAGTTCGGCAGTTTGGGATCCCATCGGGTTAGTAGGCCTCAGCGGTTCAACCACATCCTCATGGTGCGGGTCACCAGGTCCGCGGCATCTTGCTGTACGAAGTGCTCCGCGTCCGGGACCGTGACCAGGGTCAGGTCCTTCTCGAGCCAGTCCCAGGTGTCGTTGAGGGCGCCCGGCAAGAGGGCCCGGTCCTTTAGCCCGTGGATCATCAGCACCGGGCACTGCACTTTGACCACCGGTGACGAATCGGCAACGTATGGCTCCCTGGGGTAGTTCGCCTTGTAGATATTGAGCATCGCCTCAAAGTCGGATTTGTTGAACGCTTCGATGTAATGCGGCATCGCCTCAGGATCGGTGACCCAGCGGGCCAGTCTTTCCGGCGTAAGGGTCAGATGGGCGCCTTCCTGCTGAAAGTCTCTGGCATACTGGCTATTTTGCTGTTGCTCCGGGTTGTTGGCCAACTCCCGTCTCAGTCCCCGAAAGTGTGGAAGGTTGCAGATAATGAGTCTTTCCACCAGCGCCGGCATCGTTGTTGCCAGATACCAGGCGATGGCTCCGCCCCAGTCGTGCCCGACCACTATCGAATTCTCCTGGCCCAGGTGGTGAATGACAGCCACGATGTCGCTGGCCAATACCGGCATGGCGTAGTTCTCCACGCCTTTGGGTTTATCGCTGTCGTTGTACCCCCGGAGATCGACGGCCACAACCTGAAACTGGCCGGCGAGACCTTCCATCTGGTGGCGCCAGGTATACCAGAAATCGGGGAACCCATGGATCATGACCACCAGCGGCCCTTGTCCCAGGGTGGCGTAGTGGATCTTAACGCCGTTGTTCTCCGCGTATCCATGCTGGACCCTGTCGAGCAGATGTCTGTCGTTCGTCATATCGAACCGCCCTCAGTATGAAACTCCCAGGATCCGGTCGAAACAACCGCCGCTAGACCGGCGGGTGCATCTTGTGCCAGCCGGCGGCCTGCTCGTAGGCATAGGCCAACCGCAACAATGGTCCTTCCTCCAGGTCCCGGCCTATCAGTTGCAGCCCCACGGGAAAGCGCCCTTCTTTGGCGAACCCGCAGGGTATGGAGATGGCCGGCAGACCCGTTTGGCTGGCCATGCCGTTCAGGTAGACGGCGCGGGAGCGGGCAGGCACGGTCTTGCCGCGAATGGTTGCCGTGGTGGCATCCCACTTATCACCGATGGTGCTGCCCGTGGGCATGACGATGACATCCACCTTCTTGAGTACGGCGATGGCCTCCTGCCGGATAGCCATGCGTTTTTGCTGGCCGTGCAGGTAGTCGGCAAAGGTTTGATCTTCGCCGCGTTCCAACGCCGGGTGCAGCTCCTCCCATTCCCGCAAGACCTCTTCCGGGAAGTTGTCCCGCAGCCACACGGGGCCTTCGGCGGCGATGGAGTTGTTGCGGGCTTCGTAGGCCAGCGGGATCGCCACTTCAACGATATCCGCGCCCAGCTCTTCCAGAACGCCCACCGCCTTGCGCACGGCATCCTCTTCGTCCTGATCTATCCAGTCCTTCCAGACCCAGGAATCAACGGGTAAGCCGATCCTCAGACCCCGGATACCATCCCCAATGCCGGACCGGTATGGGGAGTCTTCCTTATTGATGCTCACAAGGTCCTTTGGATCGTAGGCGGCCAGGGTCTCCATGGCGATGGCGTTGTCTTCCACGGTCTTGGTGATGGGGCCGGCCTGATCGGTGGTCCAGGAAGTGGCCCAAACGCCGAACCGGCTGATGCGGCCAAAGGTCGCCTTGAACCCGACAAGGCCGCAGTTGCTGGCGGGGTGGCGCACGGAGCCGCCGGTATCGGTGCCCATGGAAAGCAGCCCCATGCCCGAAGATACCGCGGAAGCGGAGCCGCTGCTGGAGGTGCCGGGACTGGTGGCCGGGTCCCACGGGCTGTGGCACAAGACCGGATTGTCGCCACGTCCGATATGGGAATAGACTTTACCCAGCAATACGCCGCCGGCTTCCTCCAGCCGGACATGAACGGTTGCGGACTCTGCCGGCTTGAAATCGATCAGTCGAGGGTTGCCGAAGGTGGTCCGGATGCCGTGGGTCGCTATGACGTCTTTCAGCGTGTAAGGAATGCCGTGCAGCGGCCCCCGGTAACGGCCGTTTTGGATCTCCTGCTCCGCCTGCCGCGCCCGCTCGAGGGCGTATTCCGGGGTCATGGTGGTGAAGGCTTTAAGCGTGCCATCCAGCCGCTCGCTCTGGTCGATGCAGGCCTGGGTCAGCTCCACCGGGGAGAGTTTGCCGTCGCGGATCAACGGGCCGAGTTCGGTGATGGTGGCTTCGAGAAGATCAATGGCGGTCATAGCGGGTCTTTACTCCTCGTCTCTTAATCACGGCGTGGGTATTTACTCTGGTCGGGCAGGTAGTCTCTGAATTGGGGCATCACCTTGGCCGCGAACAGCTCCATGGACTTCAATACCTTGTGGTTGGGTATCTGCCCCAGGGAGAATGTGCAGTTCAGGTAGGTCATACCGGTGCTTTGCGTCAGACGATGTATCTTCTCGGCGACGATCTCCGGCGTCCCAAACAGCCAGTCCTGGTACAGGGCCTCGGGGTCATCCTCTATCTCCACGCTGGGAGTCAGGTCGGCCCGCGCCCTGCCGGCCTCCACCGGGAGGGTATTGGTGCGGAGTCCTCGGGCGGTCTTCGTATGCCACACGGCATGGGGAAGCTGGGCCCTGGCGTCGTCCTCGGAATCCGAGACGTAGACGCCGCGCTGAACTATGAATTCCTGGGGCCAGCCTTTACCCGACAACGCCACCGCCTCCTGGAACATGTGCCAAGAACCGATCAGCCGCTCGGTTGAGCCGGCCGTGCCGCCGGTGATGACCTTCATGCCCCGGCCGATGGTCGAAGCCATGGTCTCGACGCTGGTCGTGGCGCGCCAGAATGGAGGGTGGGGCTGCTGCAAAGGGCGGGGCAGGATGGTGGTTTCAGGGATCTGATAGTAGTGGCCGTCGTGGGAGAACGGCGCTTGGGACAGGGAGTTGGAGATGATGTCCAGCGACTCTTCAAACATGGACCGGTTCTCCTCCAGAGGGACCTGGAAGCGCTGGAACTCATATTGCTGGTAGCCGGTGCCGAAACCCACCTCCAGCCTTCCACCCGTCAGGTGGTCCAGCATGGCGATCTCTTCGGCGGTTTGCATTGGGTTGCGCAAGGGCAGCACCACCACGGCGGTGCTGAAGCGTATCTGCTTGGTCTGGGGCGCCAGCGACGCGATCAGCATCAGAGGATTGGGAAGGAAGCCATAGCTGGAGAAATGATGCTCCGCGGCCACTACGTAATCGAACCCCAGTTGGTCCGCCACTTGGACCTGCTCCAGCGCGTTGGCGTAGATCTCAGATGAAGGCAGCATGTCCGGTGACTGCATAAGCAGGAATATGCCGAATTTCATAGTCTGTCCTCCTGTACTGGTGCTTGCCCAAAATATGATTCACCTCCGCGCCAAGGGAGAACATAGATCCCTTCCCCCTTTACGGCGCCTTGCCCCCAAAGCCCCCACAACATGTCACCCCGAGCCTTTCGGCTGCGCTCAAGATAAACTCCGCAAGGGGTCTAGAATCGTTAGCTTAGGCTCGCCAACTGGGGCGTCACATTCACGAATTTAGATTCTTCGGCCGCTCCGCTCCTCAGAATGACAGTTTTGCTGGCAAGGCCCCCTTACAGGGGAAGGTTAGGCCTGTCCTGAGCTTGCCGAAGGGATGGGGGTGTTTTCTCCTCGCTCAATACCCCTTGTGCTTGTCGATAAGGCTGAGCAATGGACGGCCATCGGTGTACCGGCGCAGGTTCTCGCAGAACAGGTCGATCGTCCGGTCCAGGCGAAGTGGCGACCCGCCCGAGGCATGGGGCGTTATGATGACGTGGGGATGGTCCCACAATGGACTGTCGGCTGACAAGGGCTCTTCCGGAGTAACGTCCAATCCGGCGCCGCGAATAACCCCGTCATCCAGGGCCTCCAGCAGGGCGCCGGTGTCGATGATGGGGCCGCGAGTCACGGTGACCAGGATGGCATGGCTCCGCATGTGGCTGAATGCCTCCCGGTTGAACAGGTTGCGGGTCTGCCTGGTTAACGGGCAGCAGATAGACACTGCGTCGGACTGCTCCAGCAGGTCGTGGAAACGGTCCGGCTTCCATATCTCCCGCACGTAGTCCGGCTTCGGCACGTCCTCCGGCTCCACGGCGATGACCTCCATGCCAAAGCCTTGGGCCCGGCGGGCCACCTCTAGGCCGGTGCCGCCCAGACCGATGATGCCCAGTGTCCTGCCGCCCAGCTCCCAAGTCTCGCGGCGGATGGACATTCGGTTCTCCCAGGTGCGCTCGCGGACGGCCCGGCCGATGCCCCGCAGAACCCCCAGGAGTAGCGCCCAGGTGTGGTCGGCCAGATGGGTGCCCACGGTGCCCTTGGCGCTGGTGAGGATGATGGGGCTGTCGACAAACTCGTCGAACAGGATGCCGTCGATGCCGGCGCCCTCGGTTTGTACCCACTTGAGCTGCTTGGCGGCTTCGAAGAGGGGCCGGCTGAAATTGCCGAAGATGATGTCCACGTCGGGCGCTTGAGCAAGCTGCTCTTCCCGGGTCCGCGCCACCACGATCTCGTTCTCCTCGGAGACGACCTGGACCCGCTGGAGCTGCTCAGGGGTCAGCTCGTCCAGGTTGGCGTTCATCATGATCTTCATTGGGTTTACCTCCTGCAGTTTGGAGAGGCTCAAGCTTGAGGAGTCGTCACCGAGAAAGCCCGTGCTGGGCGGCATATGATGCCGCCTCCACCCGGTTGGCGGCGCCGATCTTTTCGTAGATGTTGGCCACGTGCCTGCGGGCCGTGCCCTCGGCAATGACCAGTTCTTCGGCTATTTCCACGTTGGTCTTGCCGGCGGCGATGAGGCGCAGCACCTCCACCTCCCGCTGGGTCAAGCCATCGGGGTATGTGGGGGCCCTAGCCGGTTCTGCCCGCACCCGCTCCAAACGTTCCTTGACTCGATCCATCAATGGCCACATGCCCAGCTCGGTGGAGATGGCCAACGCCTCGTCCAGCAGGGCGATCGCTATGGCACGGTCACCGTAATCGTCACGCTGGCGCAGAGCATCCGCGTAGTCGCAGCAGGTCCATGCCAACTCGGGCCGGTAGCCTGCCTTGCGGCAGAAGGCCTGGGCGTTCTCGAAGTGGGCCGCCGCTTGGTCCATGTTTCCCATGGTCTGCGACAGGAGTCCGAGCAGGCGGTCGGCCGATGAACCCGTCCAAATCATCGTGCTTCGGTGCCCTAGAAAATAAGCATAATGCTCCGCCGCCGCAGACTGGTCGCCCTTCTGCACGGCCAGCAAGGCCAATCCGGCCTTGGCTTGCAGGACGAAAATTGGGGTAGCAGCCTGTCCCGAAAGAACCGCCTGGGCGGCTGCCTCAGCAATTTCCAAGCGGCCGGGGACACCGGTGATGCGGGCTACTGCGGGTATAGCTTGACACGTCAATCCAGCAGCGAGCAATTGTTCTGGCCCGGTCCGTCGCATCGCCTCAAGGAGCCTTTCTAGATAGACTTCTCCCTGGACCGACTCCCCTGTCTCATACTCCAATAGAACCCGATACGCTAAGATCGCCGGGTTTCCGGGTGTAGCCTCCAGGCCCC
>JADFJS010000104.1 GCA_022566155.1 Chloroflexota bacterium | reverse complement strand
AGCTACTTTGCCAGGTGACTCCCAAGTGGGATGCACACAAATTGATGAGCGAACTCCAGGCCGCCGGGGTCGCCGCCGGGGCCGTCCTCGACAGTAAAGACCTGCTGTTCGACCCTCATCTGCTGGAACGGCGTTTCTACGAAGTGGTGACCCACCATCCCAGCACAGGGATGCCGCCGCTGCCCTACGCCAGCCGGCCCTGGAAGCTCTCGGAGACGCCGGGAGTGGCGCCCAAACCGGCTCCCAATCTGGGAGAGCACAACAGGCTTCTCCTGTGCGATCTGTTGGGGCTAAGCCAGGAGGACTTCTCGGCCTTGGAGGAAGAAGGGGTCATCGGCTCCCGTCCCACCGAGCCCCGGCCGGTGCAGCGACCTCCACTGGAAGAGCAGGTGCGCCAGGGCCGGATGCAGCGCTTCGAGACGGACTTTCAGGAGCAGGTCATTAAATATTATCCCGGCGCCCAACGCTCGTAGCGGCCATCGTCAGCGGTCAGTTTTCGCCTGAGAGCCGATAAATAAACCCGACCAAAGGTTACGGCCCGAGCAACAATGCCAACAGTACTACGAGTCGGACCATACAGATTCTTCTTCTATTCCGGCGATCGCGACGAGCCACCTCATGTGCACGTGGAGCGAGACGATAATACGGCGAAAATTTGGCTTGAACCCCTGAGGCTTCAGCATAGCACTGGATTTAATCGCGTTGAGATAAATCGTATAATGGGAATCGCTGAGGAAAACTGTGACCAATTGCTCAATGAGTGGGAAGAATTCTTCGATGACTAGAACGGCGGATGCCCGCGCGCACCATGTTGGTGTCGCCGAGGACGCGCTAACCGTCGATCTCGTAGATGGTCGGACCATCTCCGTACCCACCGGATGGTACCCTAGACTCGTGCACGGAACACCCGAGGAGCGGAACAACTGGCGCATTATCGGTGGTGGCGAAGGGATTCATTGGCCTGCCCTCGATGAAGACATACGGATAGAAAATTTACTGGCTGGCAAGCCATCTTACGAGAGTCAGCGGTCGCTAAATCGATGGCTAGAACAACGTAAGACAGGGAATAAGAATCCCGGGGGCTAATTCTCAGCGTCAGGCTGAATGCCGATTGTGATGGTTGTCGGCTGAACGCTGACTGACCGTTTAGAGCCCATGGGCAGCTTCGTAGGCGCCGATCTTGTCTTCGTGCTGTAGGGTCTGACCGATGTCGTCCAGGCCGTTGAGCAAGGCGTGGCGCCGGGCCGGGTCCATCTCAAACTCCACCGCGATCTCTTCCGCTTCATCCCAGACGCGCTGTGCCTCAAGATCAACGCTGATCCGGTAGCCGGGGTCTTGCGCCGCCTTGTCCAGGATCCGCTGCACCGTTTCCTCGGGAAGGCGCACCGGCAACAGACCGTTTTGCAGGCAATTGCTGTAAAAGATGTCGGCGAAGCTGGGGGCGATGACGCATCGAAACCCGTAGTCGTGGAGGGCCCACGGCGCATGCTCCCTGGACGAGCCACAGCCGAAGTTGCGCCCCGCCACCAGCACGGTGGCGGACTTGTAGGCGGGCACATTGAGCACGAAGTCCGGGTTGGGGCTGCCGTCTTCCAGATAGCGCCAGGACGAGAACAACGCATCCTGGAATCCGGTGCGTTCGATACTCTTCAAGTACACCGCCGGGATGATCTGGTCGGTGTCTATATTCACCCGGTCCATGGGGGCGACGATACCGTTAATCCTGGTGAATGCTTCCATTTTTGCCTCCAGATATGGGTTGCGCACGCTCGGGTAGGCTAACTCCACTCCCGGATGTCCACGAAGTGGCCGGCGATGGCGGCGGCGGCGGCCATGGCCGGGCTGACCAGGTGCGTGCGTCCGCCCTTGCCCTGGCGGCCTTCGAAATTCCGGTTGGAGGTGGAAGCGCACCGCTCTCCCGGCTGTAGGATGTCCGGATTCATGCCCAGGCACATGGAGCAACCGGCGACCCTCCAGTCCAGGCCGGCATCGGTAAAGATGCGGTCCAATCCCTCCTCCTCGGCCTGCTCCTTGACGCGGACCGACCCGGGCACGACCATGGCGTAAACGCCGGGGCTGACCGTGTGTCCCTGGACCACCCGCGCAGCCTCCCGGAGGTCTTCCAGGCGGCCGTTGGTACAGGCTCCAATGAACACCCGGTCGATCTTGATGTCCTGGATGGGTGTATTGGGCTCCAGGCCCATATAGGTTAAAGCTCGTTCCGCAGCCTCACGCTCGGCGGCCTCTCCGAACGAAGCGGGATCGGGCACGCGGCCGGTCACGGGAACGACCATCCCAGGGTTGGTGCCCCAGGTCACCTGAGGCTCAAGCGACGGCGCTTCCAGCTGCACAACCTTGTCGTAGGCCGCTCCAGCGTCGGTGGGCAAGCTCTTCCAGCGCTCCACGGCGGCCTCGTAGTCGTCTCCCTTTGGAGCGAAGGTACGGCCCCGAACGTAGTCGAAGGTCGTCTGATCGGGGGCAATCATGCCCGCGCGGGCCCCGGCCTCGATGCTCATATTGCATACGGTCATCCGGCCGTCCATGGAGAGGGAGCGGATGGCCTCCCCGGTGTACTCGATCACATGGCCAACGCCACCGTTGACGCCTATCTGGCCAATGATGCCCAGGACCACGTCCTTCGCGGAAACTCCGAAGGGCAAAGGCCCGTTGACCCGCACTTCCATGGTCTGGGGTTTGAACTGGCGCAGGGTTTGGGTAGCCAGCACGTGCTCGACCTCGGATGTTCCGATGCCCACCGCGAACGCCCCCAGGGCGCCGTGGGTGGAGGTGTGGCTATCACCGCAAACTATCGTCTTGCCAGGCTGGGTGTAGCCCAGGTCCGGGCCTATGATGTGTACGATGCCCTGCAAGGGACTGTGCCGGTCGTAAAGTGTCACTCCGAACTCTTCGCAGTTGAGTGTCAATGCATCGAGCTGCTTGCGGGATATCTCGTCGGTCACCGGCAGGGACAGGTCCCATGTGGGAGTGTTGTGGTCGGCGGTGGCCACGGTAAGGTCGGTACGGCGTACCCGGCGTCCCGCAAGGCGAAGGCCGTCAAATGCCTGAGGCGACGTCACCTCATGCACCAGGTGCAGGTCGACGTACAGGATCGCCGCCTGGTCCGCCTCCTGATGCACCACGTGGGAGTCCCAGATCTTCTCGAACATGGTTTTGGGCGCCATTTCTATTCAATGTCCTTTCAAAAGAGTATCCATCCAGACATCCGTCGGCAGGCGAGGTGCCGCGAGGATGGCCCTAACGCCTCAGATGACGGAGGAGCGCCGCCTACCGAGAGGGTTGCTTACCTGGCCGGGCCACATTATAACATCACCGGCATCCTGAATAGCCGCTCATCGCGGTTATACACAGAGCCTCGACATCGGCGGCCCCTTCGCTCGTTAATGCATCGGTATCCCCTGCCAGGGCTGCGTTCCGGTGGTGCGGATCCGCCTCGTGCGGATAGAGAAAAAGGGGAAGCGGCCCGATCACTCACACCCGTCATTCCGGCGTCCGCCTGTGGCGGAGAATCCAGTAGCGCCTATCGTCACACAGGCCGATTGTCGCCGATCAGCTAGCGTCCCTGGGTCCCGGCTTTCGCCGGAACGACACAGCGGATGACATCTCAGCGGTATAGCCTATAACAAAGAGTTGAAATCAGTTGCGATTGGCCTGGTAAAAATCGCGGCGGGGAGGCCAACGCGCCGATATGATGGTAAACTGGCTGGTGCTTAATCGGCCTTTCAGGTGGCTGCCGGGCCGGCTCCGAGCCTGCCGCGCCGCCATGCCGGATTTGAACTGAAGCAAAATCAGGGAGGTACCGTCTCATGCCATCCTATGAGGCAGTGGTATTACCGGAAAATGTCCGCCCCAGCAGCTATACCATCAAGCTCCAGCCGGACCTGGACAAGTTCACTTTCCAGGGAGAAGAAACCATCCACATAAGGGTCTTGGAGCCGACGTCGGAGATACTGCTAAACGCGGTGGAGATCAAGGTGCAATCGGCGGTCCTGTCGCGGAACGGCGCCAGGACGCCCACCACCCAGATCAGCTATGACGTTTCCCGCGAGACCCTGACGCTTTCCTTTGGGGAAACCATTCCCGTGGGCGAAGCCGACCTGGAGATCGAGTTTACCGGCGAGCTTAACGACAAGCTGCGGGGCTTCTACCGCAGTGAATACACCGACGGCCAGGGCGTGCTGAAAAGGCTGGCCACGACTCAATTCGAGCCAACCGACGCCCGCCGCGCCTTCCCTTGCTGGGACGAGCCGGCCCAGAAAGCCAGCTTCCAGGTCACCCTGGTGGTCCCCTCCGGCATGGCGGCGATCTCCAACACGCCGGTGGTGGAAGAGCGTGAAGCCGGGACAGGCCTCAAGTCCCTGCGCTTCGCCGAAACACCGGTTATGTCAACCTACCTGCTCGCTTTTATCGTGGGCGACCTGGTCAAGATCGAGGCCCGGGCCAACGACACCACCACCGTTGCCGTCTGGACCACTCCCGGCAAAGAAGCACAGGGCCAGTTCGCCCTGGACACATCGGTGCGGCTGCTGTCATTCTTCAACGACTATTTCGGCATTCCCTACCCGCTGGAGAAGCTGGACCATGTGGCCATCCCCGATTTTGCCGCCGGGGCAATGGAGAACTGGGGCGCCATCACCTACCGCGAGACGGCGCTGCTGGTGGACCCGGAGAATTCTTCAGCCGGGACCCGTCAGCGGGTCGCTGAGGTGGTGGCCCACGAGATGGCCCACATGTGGTTCGGAGACCTGGTGACCATGCAATGGTGGGACGATCTGTGGCTAAACGAGAGCTTCGCTTCCTGGATGGGCAGCAAAGCGGTGGACTGGCTCTATCCCGAGTGGGAGATGTGGACCCAGTTTGTCAACATGGATACAACCCGGGCGCTGAGCTTGGACGGCCTCAAGAACTCCCATCCCATCGAACAGGCGGTCATTGACCCGGCCGAGGTTAGCCAGCTCTTCGACGCCATCAGCTATAGCAAGGGCGGTTCGATACTCCGCATGCTCGAGCATTTCCTGGGTCCGGAGACGTTCCGGCAGGGCCTCAACCGGTACCTCAGCAGCCACCAGTATGGGAACGCCGAGACCGCAGACCTGTGGTCGGCGCTGGAGGAGGCTTCCGGGCAGCCGGTGACCTCCATAATGGACACCTGGACCAAACAGATGGGATATCCCGTTCTTAAGGTGGAGTCGACCCGGACGGCGCAACACCTGGAGCTGGAGATCTCCCAGGAACGGTTCGTTTACGACAGCCCGACGGGTGGCGAGGAGCCCGAGCCCCAGATTTGGCGGGTGCCCGTATCGGTCACTCGGCACGGCGCCGAGGATCCCCAGGTCACGGTGATGGACAGCCGCCAGACCCGGTTGCGGCTGGAAGGCGCCAGCGCAGAGGAATCGCCGGAGACCCAATGGTTCAAGGTGAATCCCGGCCAGACCGGGTTCTTCCGCGTCAATTACTCCGCCGAGGACTGGCAGCGCCTGGTGCCCCCGATAGAGTCGCTGACGCTTCCGGCCACCGACCGGCTGGGCATCCAGAGCGACGCCTATGCCCTGTCCCGGGCCGGTCAGTTGCCGGTTACCCAATTCCTCTCCCTGGCGGAAGCTTACCGCGCCGAAGGGGACGCTTCGGTCTGGGGCGACCTGGCCAGTAACCTGAAAGATATAGACGGCTTGCTGGCCGACGAGCCCTATCACGGTGCATTTCAGGCCTTCGCCCGCGACATCTTCCGCCCGGCCGCGCAACGGTCCGGATGGGATGCCCGGCCGGGGGAAGGGCACCTGGATTCGCTGCTGCGCAGCACGGTCTTGGGTCAGGCGGGCAGCTACGGTGATCAGGAAGTCCTGGACCAGGCCGGCCAGAGGTTTGCCCGGTATTATCAGGACCCGGCCTCGGTGCATCCCGATATCCGAGGCGTTGTGTGCAGCTTGGCCGGACAAGGCGGCGACCGGGCTACCTACGACCGTCTGGTGGAGATGGAGAAGAACACCGATCTTCAGGAGGAGAAGATACGGTTGCTCATGGCATTGACCCGTTTCTCCCAACGAGAACTGCTGGAAGAAACGCTGGAGCGGGCGTTGTCGCCCGATGTGCGGTCCCAGGACACCATCTCCGTGGTATCGGGAGTGGCCTCCAACCTTCTGGGCCGCGACCTGGCCTGGGAGTTCGTCAAAGACCGGTGGCCGGAATTTGACCGGCGCTACGGCGGCGGCGGCTTCGGTCTTATGCGGCTGGTATCGATATGCGGTAACTTCAATGACTCCCAGCGGTTGGAGGACGTGGAATCCTTCTTCCAGGAGCATCCGGCTCCAGCAGCCGAGCGGACCATACGCCAGGCCCTGGAGCGCATCCGCCTAAACATCCGTTGGTTGGAGCAGAATAGAAGCGAGTTGGCGGCCAGGTTCGTAGGATAGAGGCCTGCCCTTGGCTTGGATAGGCGATGGTCGCTAAAGCAGTTGATGTCGTCATCCGGCAAGAGAAGCCTCAGGATCGGCAACACGTCTTTGAGGTAAACGCGTCGGCATTCGAAACCGGCGCCGAGGCGAAACTTGTTGAGGCACTACGATTCACCGCTGAGCCAGTAATCTCGCTGGTTGCCATCCTTGGTGATCGACTCGTCGGCCACATCATGTTCACACCGGTAAAGGTGCAAAATGTGACAGGCCTGCCATTAACACTGGCGCTGGGACCAGTCGCGGTGGTTCCCGACATTCAGAACAGATGGATCGGGTCTAAACTGGTCCGGGCTGGTCTTGCAGGCTGCCGCGCTCTTGGGGCAGAAGCGGTCTTCGTCTTGGGGCACCCCCGCTACTACCCCCGGTTTGGGTTTCAGGCGGCAGCCCCATTCGGGTTGCGTTACGAAAGCGAAGAGTACGATCCTTTCTTCATGGTTCTCGAGCTCCGACCCAAGGCAATGGCTTTAATGTATGGGTTTGTTGAGTATCTACCCGAATTCAACGAGGTCTGATTCGGAGCCAAGATGCAGGGAGTTTCCCACACCACTCCAGCTTTCATAGTCCATGTTCTTGGCGCGGGGCGTCCTCTATGACCAGTTCTTCAAATGCCAACCGAATTACCGAGCTCAAAGAGGCACTTGTAGAGAACCTAAAGACACCGATTAAGTACCATCAGCCAATGAGTTCGTGGTTCGTAAACGGTGGACCCAACTCGTCCTGGACGGGGAATAGCTAGAATATGTCCTTTACCGATGCATTTCGCGCCCTGAACTCCTTGAAGCGGCGGAGGGTTATCAGGGAATACGCCGGCATAGGGGCGGTTG
>JADFJS010000103.1 GCA_022566155.1 Chloroflexota bacterium | reverse complement strand
CCTCTGCACCGTGGTAGTTCCAACCCCCTGGCTGTGCCAAGGTTGAGAGACCGGTTGGGTGTTTCCTTGGCTATCCGTAGCGCGTACCAGCAGGGAGTAGGCGCCCGGCTTGGCATCCCATAAGAGCGACCATCCCCGCCAGGCGTGGGGCGAGATCGGCTGCTCCAGTTGAGCCTGGATCCAGGATTCTCCGTCGTCCTGGCTAACCTCCACTCGGGAGATCCCCAACCGGCCTGCCCATGCCCGTCCCTTCAATGTAACCGGTCCTGCCTGCACCAGGCGAACTCGTGTCAGGAAGTCTGGTATCCCGGGAGGACTCATCAATGCCCGAACCCGGATCAAGTTTACCGGCTCTCCGGGGTCGTCGGGCCCTTGGGTATAGCGATAGAAGTCCATTTGCGGTCCCTGGAAAGGCTCACCGACGGCTTCGATCCGGTCCAGCCACTTTACGCTGGTCATGCCGTACCAACCGGGCACGATCAGGCGCAAGGGGTATCCGTGTTGCGGTTGGAGGTCTTCGCCGTTCATCGCATAAGCCAGCAGCACCTCATCCCGGGTAGCTTCCGCCAAGTTCAAACTTCTCTGGTAGTAGTGCACGATGTCCGATTGAACGCCCTGGTCAAGGCCGGTAAACAGGATGTCCACCGCTTTGTCTGACACGCCGGCCTCGTCTAGGATTCCCTTGAGGGGCGTCCCGGTCCATTCTGAGGTGCTCACCGCTTCGGTAAGCCATGGCTGGCTGATGTAACGGGGTTGTAGGAGAGCCCGCCCGTTCCCGGCACACTCCAGGGTCACCGGCACGGTGCGGCTGGGTCGAGATTTGATCTCGGCGAGGGTCAGCGTCAAGGGGTTGGAAACCAGGCCGCCTACGTTGAGCAACCACGACTCCTCCATCACTTCAGGAACATCGAAGTGGGTTAGAAGGAAGTGCATGCCGGTGGGAGTGAGTGGATAACGCAACGCTTCCAGAGGTATCCCGCGGTTGCGGAAGGCAAGCTGCATCTCCTCTCGAAGGAACGTGTCCTCAGACGTGTGCTTACTTCCATCGCCTACTGGCCGGAAGCGCGCTTTTGCTTGTTGCCGGGCCATGTCCCCCCTCTTGCCGAAGTTTCCTATTAAACTTTGATTGATGTGATCAAATGCCCTACGGCAGACATTACCAATCGCTGAACGCCTATGCGCAGGCAGAGGACGATCCTCTGTTGATTCACATGATTCAATAGTACCATTGCCGGCAAGAATAGCGTCAACGAATCGGCACTTAGCGCCGCCCGGCGCCTCGTAATATTCCGCCGGTAAATGGGTAGTGAACGGGTAGATAAAGTGGACAATCGCGCTCATAGACGCTAATATGCCACCGTAATGGCGAGTGACCGCATCATTAGGCGCATTGAGCGTCTGCTGGACCAGATCGAGCACGAGGCCGACGAGCAGGATTGGCAGCGGGTAACCGGCCTTGCGCAAGAGGTCTTGGGATTCGACCCGGAAAACGTTGACGCAAAAGCATTTTTGCGAGTAGCAGAGGAAAGGGTGTCCTCTTCCGTTGCTCCTCCCGCCCAATCCTCCGCACAGCCGGCCGGTGCATCCACCGTCAGCGCAATCATTTCTGCCGGTCAGCCCACTTCCTTCGCCGGCGGCCGATACCAGATCAAAGCGGTCCTGGGCGAGGGCGGCAAGAAAAAGGTTTACCTGGCCCAAGACACGCTCCTTGACCGGGAAGTTGCCTTTGCCCTTATCAAGACCGATGGTCTGGACGAAGTCTCCAGGACCCGCATCTCCCGTGAGGCTCAGGCGATGGGGAGGCTCGGCTCTCATCCTCACATCGTCACCGTCTTTGACTTGGGCGATCATGAAGGTCAACCCTTCATGGTCACCGAACTCATGGGAGGTGGTGACGTGGAGGGTGTCCTGCGGGATGCGCCGGATGGAAAGATGTCACTGGAACACTCTATCTCCATTGCCATCCAAACGTGCCGTGGTCTGGAATTCGCGCACAGCCGGGGCATCGTCCACCGGGACCTAAAACCGGGTAATGTGTGGCTCACATCCGATGGCACCGCAAAGATCGGAGATTTCGGATTGGCGGTCTCATTGGACCGTTCCCGCCTCACTACCGAAGGGATGATGGTTGGAACCGTGTCTTACATGCCCCCGGAACAAGCCATGGGAGGGGAGGTAACCCCGAAGTCCGATCTGTACTCCCTGGGGGCCATGCTCTACGAGATGATTACGGGGCGTCCGCCCTTTCTGGGGGATGATGCCGTGGCCATCATCGGTCAGCATATTAATACACCTCCCGTGAGCCCCACCTGGCACAATCCTCAGTGCCCTCGCCCCCTTGAAGCATTGATACTTCGTCTGCTGGCCAAAGACCCGTCGGAAAGACCGGGCTCCGCCGCCGATGTGCTGGCTGCGCTTGAGGCAGTACATATAGCCGCAGGAGCCGAGGAAACCTCCTCCGATTCGGTCGAAGTGCACGCTTTGGATAGTTTGGCAGGCGGGGTGTTCGTTGGCCGGCAGCGGGAGATGGGTGAGCTAAAAGCCGCCCTTGAGGATACACTGTCCGGCCGAGGCCGAATGGTGATGCTGGTGGGAGAGCCCGGCATCGGCAAGACCCGCACGGCCCAAGAGCTGGCCACCTACGCCGGGTTGCGCAAAGCCCAGGTTCTATGGGGCCGCTGCTATGAAGGAGAAGGGGCGCCCCCTTACTGGCCGTGGGTGCAGGCCATCCGCGCTTATGTTCGAGAGCGGGACACCGACCAGCTTCAGATGGAGATGGGAGCCGGCATGGCGGATATCGCCGAGATCGTATCCGATGTCCGCGAACGGCTACCGGGGCTTCCATCCCCAGCCGTACTCGAGCCGGAGCAAGCTCGATTCCGGCTGTTTGATTCGATTTGCGCATTTCTGACCCGGGCCAGCCGGACCCAGCCCCTGGTGCTTGTACTGGATGATCTGCATTGGGCCGACCAACCATCTTTACTACTCCTTGAATTCATGGCCAAAGAGCTGTCTGGAGCACGCTTACTCCTGGTTGGCACCTATCGAGATATGGAGCTCTCCCGTGGGCACCGTCTCTCCACAACCCTGGGCGAGCTAAACCGGGAGCGGTTGTTCCAGCGGGTGCTCTTGCGTGGTCTGGACCAGGACGACGTGGGCCGGTTCATCGAGCTGGCGTCGGGCGTCAGTCCGCCCAGCGGATTGGTGGAAGCGGTACACCGGCAGACAGAGGGAAACCCCCTTTTCGTAACCGAGGTGGTCCGCTTGCTGGTGCAGCAAGGCGATTTAACATCGGAGGAGATCAACACAAGGGATTCGTGGAGCGTGCGTATCCCCGAGGGGGTGCGGGAGGTCATAGGCCGGCGGCTGGACCGGCTTTCCGAGCGGTGCAATGAGACGTTGACCGTCGCCTCCATCATCGGCCGTGAATTTACCTTGGACCTGGTCAAACCGTTGATAGAAGATATAACCGAAGACAGGTTGCTTGAGGTACTGGACGAGGCTCTCGCATCCCGGGTCATTGAGGAGCTTCCCAAAACTGTAGGCCGCTACCAGTTTACCCATGCTCTGATACAAGAAACCTTGGCGGGAGAGCTATCGACCTCCCGCAAAGCGCGGATGCACGCCCAGGTTGCCCAGGCTATGGAAGTGCTGTATGGCGGCGAGTCGGACAGCCACGCCGCCGAGTTGGCATATCACTTCGCCGAGGCCGCGCCGATAGTAGGTGCGGAGAAGCTGGCGCACTACTCGCTACTGGCTGGGGAGCAGGCGCTGGCATCCTTCGCCAACGAGGAAGCGCTGGCCCATTTCGAATCGGCCTTGGCGGTCAAAGATATTTCATTAATCGTGGCGGAACCGGCCGGTGATCCAGAGACTGCGGCCTTGCTGTTTGGCCGGGGCCGGGCCCAGGCCGCCACCCTGCCTAGGCACCAGATCCACGAGGCGGTGATGAGTTTGAGCCGGGCCCTGGACTACTATGCCGAATCTGGGGATTCGGACCGGGCCGTTGCAGTTGCCGAATACCCCTTTTATCCTCTGATCGGCCAGCGGATCGGCAATGATCGGCTCATCGCCCGAGCCCTAGCGCTGGTGGACCCGGATTCACCCAGAGCGGGGCGTCTGCTGTCCCGGTACGGAAGACTGATGGGATTAGAGGAAGGTGACTATGACGGTGCCCAGGAGGCCTTTGATAAAGCGCTAGCGATCGCCCGGCGGGAAGATGACCCAGCCCTGGAGATGAGTACTCTAGCAGATGCCGCCAACGTCGACCTTATCCATCTCCGATTCCAGGATAGCCTGGAAAAGAGTATGCGGGCTATTGAGCTGGCTGGGCGGACGGATGACCCTTACGCCCAGGTTCTTGCCCGCTATACCGCCGTCCTCGACAATCTGCAGTTAGGGTGCCTTGAAGTAGCCCGCCAGCAGGCGTCGGACCTGCTGGCGCCGGCGGAAGGCCTGAGGGACCGCTTCTGGCAATGTATGGCGCTGCGGGCCAATCAAGATGCGGCCCAGCTAGCCGGCTACTTCGACGCCGCGCGGGACTTTAGTGACCGCGCCCTCGCCGCGTCGGCCGCGGAACCCCGCGCCCTGTGTGCCCGGGCGGTTCTGGAGTACGAGATTGGTGACTTCGTACAGGGCGAAGTATTCCTTGACCGGCTGGCAGAAGTCATGAGGCTGACTCCCCGTGGACCGACCATGGAATACGCTGTTACGGCTATGGCGGCAGCTACTGTCGCCCGCATCAGCGGAACTGCGGACCGGTTGGACCTTGCCCAGGCTGCTGCCGAGCCGGTCCTTTCGTCGAATACCGCCGCCCCTTATTGCACCGCGGATACCAGATTAGGGATGGCCCTGCTATCGGTGGAGCGGGGTGATATCCCGACAGCCACGGAGCAGTACGCCGCCCTACAGTCGTGGCGAGGTACTATCTTTATCTTCGCAAATTTGGTCGTGGACCGGGTCTTGGGCCTCTTGTCCCACAAGATGGGCAACCTAGACCAGGCAATCGGACACTTCGAGGAGTCCCTCACCTTCTGCCGTGAAGAGGGCTTCCGGCCCGAGCTGGCCTGGACTTGCTGCGACTACGCCGACGTCCTTTTTCAGCGTGATGGAGATGGAGACCAGGTTAAGGCCAAAGCTATGCTGGACGAGTCGCTGGCCATCTCCAGCGAGCTGGGCATGCGGCCCCTAATTGAGCGCGTTTTGTCGCGGCGGGAATTTCTTCGGGCGTAGCCACCGATGGGCGTCCCCATTACCATATGGCGGGGATGCGTGAAAATATTTCTCGGCTTATAATAGGCGTGCAACAAACGCGGCAGGAGGGATTGAAATGGCTTACGATCTAAGCGGAGCTTTATTAGAAGTATGTACCTGCAACATTCTCTGCCCATGCTGGGTCGGTGAGGACCCGGATAATGGAACCTGCCAATCGATAATGGCGTGGCATTTCGAGAGTGGTACCATCGACGGCGTGGACGTGGGGGGCCTTACGTTTGCTGGAGTGATGGATATACCCGGCAACGTCCTCGCGGGCAACTGGCGCGCCATGGTGTACATCGATGATAAGAGCACCCCGCAACAAGAGGAAGCTCTGCTGAACCTGTTTACCGGTAAGCTGGGCGGCCCGGTTGCCGACCTGGTAAAGCTGATCGGAGAAGTCGTGGGGGTGGAGCGTGTCCCCATCACATTCGATCTGGATGGGGTCGCAGGTTCGGTGAAGATTGGGAACGCGGCGGAAGCCGAGATCGTGGCATACAAGGGAGCCACGGGTAAGGAATCGGCCCTTTACGACACCGTTTTTAGCACGATACCAGGCTCGCCCGCATATGTTGGGAAGGCCACGACGTACCGCGCAAATGTACCTGCTTTGAACATCAACGTCAGCCTAACCAACCATAATGCGGTTTCAGGGCCATTCCGCTTCGTAGGTTAGCTTCGAAGCAGGTATCCTACTCTCAGGGTTATTAGTCGTGGGCGGTCCACCGGCGTTCCCTGTCATGGCCCGCCCAGTCAATTAGGCAATACTATGTGGCAGAGCGCACGCAACGACAGGCTCTTCTTGGGCCTCCTGGTGGCCTTGATCGCCCTAGCTTGGCTAAGCCTATGGGTGTGGGGGCAATCCCCATACGGCCGCTACTTAGATCATCAGGCGCTAACCGAGGTTACCAGCGAGGACGTGCGCCTGGTGGTGTTCTTCGTGGGGGGCTGGACCCTCATGATCTCCGCCATGATGTTGCCTACCACCCTGCCCCTCATAGCCCTTTTCCGCACCATTATCAGTGACCGTTCTAACAAACTTACTCTGGTTGGACTACTGGCAACCGGCTATCTATCGGTCTGGATCGGGTTTGGTGTGCTGGTGCATATAGCCGATCTGGGTGTCCACGAGGGCGCGGAGCAAGTCAGGTGGCTTAACTCCAACGATTGGGTCATCGGCACGGGCACTCTGATACTGGCGGGCGCCTACCAATTCACACCATTGAAGTACCATTGCCTCGACAAGTGCCGGTCGCCATTCAGCTTCATCGCGGGGCGTTGGAGGGGCGGAAACGAGCTGGTACAGTCTTTCCGGCTGGGTGTGGACCACGGTATATTCTGCGTTGGCTGCTGCTGGACATTGATGCTTCTCATGTTTGGCGTGGGAGCCGGAAACCTCGGCTGGATGCTGGTGCTGGGCTCGGTGATGGCCATAGAAAAGAATATGCCGTGGGGGCGGAAGCTAAGCGCTCCCTTGGGTGTGGTGCTGATCGGTTCGGGATTGGCGACCGTAATCCTGCAGCTGTATTAGAAGCCAACATATAGATAAGGCCAACACCCCCATCCCTTCGGCTGCGCTCAGGGCAGGCTCTGACCTTCCCCCATCGAGGGGGAAGGGATTTATCTTTTCTGCATTTTCGGCGGAGAATTATGATGGTGGTGCTGGTCAATGCTCAACCCCGCCAGTTTCAGCCAGAGGCGTACTTTCCGGATGTCTGCGGAGGCGTGCCTTCCATACCCTTTTCCGTCCACTGCAGCCGAGTATCCCTGTGCCAGGTCCGCTTCAGATCGTCCCGCACGTTGAATTGCAAGGTGCCCAGACCGTCTACCTCAAGGTCGATCTTGTCCCCGTCGTGGTAGGCGCTGAGACCCCGGTGGTTGGTGCCGGTGGCGATCACGTCGCCGGCTTCCAGTTGGTGGATAGAGGTGACCCATTCGATGATCCTCGGTATCTGGTGGGCCATATCGTTGGTGTTGAAATTCTGCGTCAGGTTCTCGTTGACCCAGAGCCTTATCTGTAGATTCTGGGGGTCGGTTATCTCGTCGGCGGTCACCAGCCACGGCCCCATGGGCGCGAACGTGTCCCGGGACTTCATCTGATAGAAGGTGTTGCCGCTGGGCGGCAAACCCCTGGCGGACCCGTCGATGAAGTTCAGGTAGCCAAAGATGTAATCGTAGGCATCCTCAGGCTTGACG
>JADFJS010000102.1 GCA_022566155.1 Chloroflexota bacterium | reverse complement strand
CCCCACTGGCATTCTGGGTGAAATTGGTTGACAATATCACCTAGCCAACTGTCCCGCCGTCTAGCGGGTTCAAATAGGAGCCATCATGCCCAACCGGCTGATCAACGAGACCAGCCCCTATCTGTTGCAACACGCTAACAACCCCGTGGACTGGTATCCATGGGGGCAGGAGGCCCTGGACCGGGCAAAAGAAGAAGACAAGCCCATCCTGCTGAGCATTGGCTATTCCGCCTGCCACTGGTGCCACGTGATGGAGCGGGAGTCTTTCGAGAATGAGGACATCGCAGGCCTCATGAACCAGCACTTCGTCAGCATAAAGGTGGACCGGGAGGAACGCCCCGACCTGGACGCCATATACATGGAAGCGGTCCAGATGCTCACCGGCAGCGGCGGCTGGCCCATGACGGTTTTCCTCACCCCCGATGGCAAACCCTTCCACGCCGGGACCTACTTTCCACCGGTGGACCATGGAAATATGCCGGGCTTCCCCCGGGTGTTGACCTCCGTGGCCCAGGCCTACGAGACCAACCGGGGCGAGATCCAGCGGGTCACGGAGCAGCTCGCCGGCCAGATGGGCCGGTCCCGCCAGGGCTCCAAGGGTACGAGCATGTTGACCGCGGATATACTGCACCAGGCCTACTCCAGCCTGGCCACCAGTTTCGACTACCAGAACGGCGGCACCGGCTCGGCTCCCAAATTCCCGCAGCCCATGACCCTGGAGATGCTGCTGCGCTATCACCACGCCGGCTACAACCCACGCGCCCTGGAGATGGTCGAGCTCACCCTGGACAAGATGGCCTACGGAGGCATCTACGATCAGATCGGGGGCGGGTTTCACCGTTACTCTACCGACGCTTTCTGGTTGGTCCCCCACTTTGAAAAGATGCTCTACGACAATGCCCTGGTGGCACGGCTCTACCTCCACGCCTATCAGGCGACAGGCCGCCCCCTGTACGCCCGCATCACCCAGGAGACCCTGGACTACGTCCTTCGGGAGATGACCGACTCCCAGGGCGGGTTCTATTCAGCCCAGGATGCCGACAGCGAGGGCGTGGAGGGAAAGTTCTTCGTCTGGACGCCCGATGAGATCAAAGCCGTCCTGGGCGAGGATGCAGACCTTTGGGGCGGCTTCTTCGGCGTAACCGAGGCGGGTAATTTCGAAGGCAAAAACATACTGAACGTGCCTCAGGATGCGGCCGTCTTCGCCGAGCGGCATGGGCTGGACTTGGACCGGTTCTCGACCATGATCGAGGGAGGGAAAAAGGCGCTGCGTGAGGCGCGGGAGGAGCGGGTGCATCCCCTGCTGGACGACAAGGTGTTGGCCTCCTGGAACGGCCTGATGCTGCGAAGCTTCGCCGAGGCCGGAATGGCGTTGGGGCGGCCCGACTACCTGGAAGCAGCGGTCAACAACGCCAATTTCCTGCTGGTCCACATGAAGCCAGAAGGCCGATTGCTGCGCACCTATCGCCAGGGAAAGGCCAAGCTGCTCGGCTACCTGGAGGACTACGCATTCGTGGCCGACGGGCTGCTGGCCCTTTACGAGGCCACCTTCGACCAACGCTGGCTGGAGGAGGCCACGGCCCTGGTGGATTCCATGATCACGCTTTTCTGGGATGAAGGTGAGGGCGGTTTCTTCGATACGGGCACCGACCACGAGGCATTGGTGGTCCGGCCCCGGGATATCTTCGACAATGCCCAACCCTGCGGCGGATCGGTGGCCTCCGAGGTCTTGCTGCACCTGGCATTGATCACCGGCAACCAGGACTATGCCACCAAGGGAGCAACTCCTTTGCGGGCGATGCATGAGCTCATGTCCCGAGCGCCGGCGGGCACGGGCCACTGGTTGGCCGCCCTGGACTTCTACGTGTCGTCGCCCAAAGAGATCGCCATCGTTGGTCCTCGAGAGGACCCGGCAACCCAAGAGCTGTTGGACACCGTATTCGGCCGGTTCCTTCCCAATAAGGTCGTCGTTGGCGCGGAAGCCGGTCAATCCCCCTCCGATGATGCCGACACCCCCTATAGCCGTTTGCCGCTCTTGCAGGAAAGAGGAATGGTGAACGGCCGGCCCACGGCATACGTCTGCCGCAACTACGCGTGCCAATTGCCGGTAACCGAGCCGGAGGCCCTGGCCGCCCAACTTGAAGAATGAGCTGTGTTCACCCCCCATCAAGATAGGACATGAACGACGGGAAGGGACACAGCGAAGAGGGTAACGCCCAGGGCGTCGTGGCATGGATCGTTGTCTTCGCGGTGGCCGGGGTGGTAACCGGGTTCTGTGCCAAATACCTGTATGACTGGGCAGCGGGGAACCTGATAACGGACAATAGCGGCATCGAGGTGTTCGGCGGGTTGGTGGTTGGTATAGCCGGGCTAACCGCGCTCTACATATTGCTTCAACTGCTAAGGATTTTGTATGATCGCTGGGCCAAATAGTGAGCTAATGCCACCGTGTAGCATCGAGATTCCGGTTGGCGGCTCTCAGTCTTTACACAAGTGCGAATTGGTCTAACCGGATGGGTGAGACAGGTGACCCACCGGTATGCAGGCTTCAACCTGCACCAGGATAACCGGGAGAGTTTCAGATGAAGCGATTGTTGCGGCAGACCGTGCGATCCGGCGCGATGCGTATGTTGCTGGTCCGGGAGTGGCTGGAGGCCGGAGCGACCTTCAACCCCGTGTCCTCAAAGCTGAGAGAAGACCCCTACACCGTCTACCGCCGGCTGCGGGAAAAAGACCCAGTGCACCGCAGCCGCCTGTTTGACGGGTGGGTGCTATCGAAGCATGCCCACGTTGACGCAGTGCTGCGCGACCAGCAACACTTCGCCAACGACGTGCGGAATGCCTCCGATAGCGTGCCGGATCAGAGTCAGGACGAGGTACACAGCATGCTCTACCTCGACCAGCCGGACCATACGCGCCTCCGCTCGTTGGTGAGCCAAGCCTTCACCAGGGGAGCGATCCAGACGATCAAGCCGCGCATCGAGGAGATCGTGGATGAACTGTTGGATAAGGTCGACGGCGATCAGTCATTCGACGCGATTCAGACATTGGCCGACCCGCTGCCGGTGATCGTAATTTCCGAGCTACTGGGTGTGCCGCCGGAGGACCGGGACCGCTTCAAGGCCTGGTCTACCGACGTGGCCAGTGTTCTGGAGCCCAGGGAGACCAGGCAGGACTGGAAGCGCATCGACCAGGCGAGGGAGGCCCTGATGGCCTACTTCGACCCCATTATCGAAGCCCGCTATGAGGAGCCCAGAGACGACCTGATCAGCGCGCTGGCCATGGCCGAAGAGGATGGCGAGAAGCTCACCCATCAGGAAGTTCTGGTAACCCTCTTGCTGTTGCTGGTGGCCGGAAACGAGACAACCACCAATCTCATCGGCAATGGACTGCTGGCGCTCCTGCAACACCCGGACCAGTTAGACCGTCTGCGCCAAGACCCGAGTCTCATCGACTCGGCTATCGAGGAGATGCTGCGATTCGACAGCCCGGTGCAGATCGACAGCCGCACGGCGCTGGTGGACCAGGAGATCGGCGGCAAGCAGATAAGGCGCGGGCAGCAGGTCCTCCTCTTGATCGGCGCCGCCAACCGCGATCCTGAGGCCTTTCCCGATCCCGACGTCCTGGACCTGACCCGAACCGCCCGAAGCCACATGTCTTTTGGGCGCGGCATACACCACTGCCTGGGCGCTCCGCTGGCCAGGATGGAAGGCCAGATAGCTTTCGGCAAACTCCTGGAGCGCTTCCCGCATATGCGTCTGGCCGGCAAGCCCAAGTTCCGCGATCGGGTGGTCTTGAGGGGACTTCGGTCACTCCCCGTCAAGGTGGGAGGCGGGTAGGGCCCATCCCTTGACCCGGCCCGACAATACCATCTATCGTGGACCAAACCTATCGTCCAGATACGCCTTGACCCGCTCCACGTACTCCTCCGGGTAGGTGAGAAAAGCGTCCACGTGTTCCACATCCGGCGCCAACCAGATGCTGCTGCCGGCAGGGGCGCCTTGCTGTACACGCTGGCCATGCTGATAGGGGATGCGGCTGTCATCGGTCCCATGGATGACCAGGATCGGATAGGGCAGGCCGGCCACGGCGGCCTCAGGGACCAGCGACCCCAGATCGATGCCGTAGAACCAGTCGGCCATCAGCACTGCGGTGGGCACGAAGATGGGAGTGAGCCATCTGGGGAAGATCGTCTGACGGGCCGCTTCATGTGCAATCAGATCCGATGCCTTCGCGTAGGGACTGTCGGCCACCAGCGCGCCGATGCCCGGCTCTTGAGCTGCGGCCAATATGGCGGTAGCCGCGCCCATGGAAAAGCCAACCAGGCCGATCTGTTCCGGCGGTACTCGCCTTGCCGCCAGGAAATCGAACGCGCCCAGCACGTCCCATTGCTCAAAGTAGCCCCCCGAAACCTTGTCTCCGCCCGAACTGCCATGACCTCGCAGATCAAACATGAGAATGTTGAAGCCGTGGCCGGTCAGCCGGGATGCCAGGTCCACCGCGCGGTCACCCGACCGCACGCTGCCGTTTCCATGGACGAAGATCAAGGTGGGCTTCTCCTCTTTTCCGGAGATGTACCAGCCGCGCAAGGTTACGTCTCCCCGCCGGGAGACAAACTCCACATCCTCGAAAGCCAGACCGTAGGCCGAAGGATGGTCCTCCTGCTCCTTACGATCGGCCTTGGTGACACTGGAAGCGATGATGAAGGAGATCAGGACATAAACAACCAGCAGCAACACCAGGATCGCCGGGACGCCAATCTTCACAGCAACTAACATGGGTGGCCTCATACTGTGGCCCGCCGATCTCCGCTTCCCTTGCCGGGGCGGGCGCGTCCCTTAGCATACTCTCTACTTCGCAAGCTCTTCTATGGGCCGATGTAGGAGCCGCCTCCGCGGTTGGCCCTTCAATGCCCCCAGGACTACCGCGCCACCGGGATGGCATGTATAATGGCCGTGCTCTACGCCTGACCCTACTTCCAGCGGAAGGGCGGAAAAGCGTTACCGTCATCTCCGTCGCGATACCTATTCATACGATCGGAGGCTTATCAGTATATGCGTAGCAAAGTTACCGTGGTTGGAGCCGGCAATGTTGGCGCCACCACCGCCCAAAGGATCCACCAGTTGGGCTACACCGACGTGGTTCTGGTCGATGTGGTCGAAGACCTGCCTCAAGGGAAAGGGCTAGACATGCTGGAGTCGGGTCCGGTACTGGGGACCGACGCCACCATAACCGGCAGCAACGGATACGAGGAGTCGGCGGACTCGGAGTTGGTTGTCATCACCGCCGGCATCGCACGCCGTCCCGGGATGAGCCGTGACGACCTGCTATTGACCAACATGCGGATCACCTCCTCGGTCACCGAGCAGGTGGTAAAGTTCTCGCCCAACTGCATCATTATCACGGTGACCAACCCCCTGGACGCCATGGTGCAGAATGTTTACGAGGCCAGCGGCTTCCCCAGAAACCGGGTGTTCGGCATGGCCGGTATCCTGGACACGGCCCGGTTCCGGACCTTTATCGCCCAAGAACTCGACGTGTCGGTGGAGGACGTGCAGGCAGTGGTCCTTGGAGGCCACGGCGACGAAATGGTGCCCCTGGTCCGTTTCACCAGCGTAGGCGGCATCCCCATCAGCGAGCTCATGGCCGAGGAGAAGATCGAGCAACTGGTCAACCGCACCCGCCAGGGCGGCGGCGAGATCGTGGCCCTGCTGAAGGAAGGCAGCGCCTTTTACGCCCCATCGGCCGCCATCACCCAGATGGTGGAGGCCGTGCTGCTGGACAAGAAGCGCATCCTACCCTGCTGCGCCTACCTGGAAGGAGAATACGGTATCAACGGCCTTTGCGTGGGAGTGCCGGTGAAGCTGGGCGCGGGCGGCATGGAGCAGATCATCCAGATCAACCTCACCGACGATGAGAAGGCCGCCCTGAACAGATCGGCGGCCAGCGTTCAGGAGCTGGTGGATGTGATGAACAAGGCCAAGGCGGAGGGTGGCTAGGGGCCAATCAGAGGCATATGATGTCCCCGGTCACCGATCTCGGCCTTCGGTCGGTCCGTCCTTCCCACCGAAGCGCCGATTCGAATTCCCTTAATTCTGATACACCATGCGGCTCTCAGCGGATAGGATCATGATTTCGGATGCAGGAGGAGGCCAACCATGCCCGACCGCACACCCTTAGAACGTCAGCTCCTGGAAAAGGCGGCTCGGTACCTGCCCGGCGGCAGTACGGGAAACATGTCGGTGCGAGAGGACCTGAGCTTCTTGGTTCGGGAGGGGCGCGGCTCGCACATCTATGACGTCAGCGGCAACGAATACGTCGACTGGCTCATGGGCTCGGGACCGATGGTCTTGGGCCACGCCCACCCGGCTGTGGTCGAGGCGGTGATAAAGGCGGTAGAGCAGGGCAGCACCTTCTTCGCCACCAACGAGAAGGCGGTGCTCCTGGCCGAAGAGCTGGTCAATGCCGTTCCATGCGCCGAGAAGGTCCGCTTTACCACCAGCGGCACCGACGCTTGCTTCCAGGCCATGCGGGCGGCCCGCGCCTACCGAGGACGGGACAAGGTTTTAAAGTTTGAGGGCGGCTTCCACGGCACCAGCGACTATGCTCAGATGAGCGTCACCCCTTCCGGCGGAGAAGAATTCCCCCAGGCCGTGGCCAACAACGCCGGCATTCCCTCGATAATACAAGAGCTGATGCTCATCGCTCCCTTCAACGACCTGGACACGACGACGTCTATAATCGACGCCCACCACGATGAGCTGGCCGCCGTGATCGTGGAGCCCCTGCAAAGGGTGATAGCTCCCCAACCCGGCTTCCTGCAGGGACTGCGCGACCTCACCGCCCGGTACCAGATCCCCTTGATATTCGACGAAGTGGTCACCGGGTTCCGGCTGGCCTACGGTGGCGCTCAGGAGTATTACGGGGTTACGCCGGACCTGTGCAGCGTGGGCAAGATCATGGGCGGAGGCTATGCCCTGGCAGCGGTGATGGGGCGCGGTGACATCCTCTCGGTATTCGACCAGGATTCGTCCGAGACGGACAGTTATGTCAATCAGATCGGTACACTCAACGGAAATCCCATAGCCTGCGCCGCCGGTTTGGCCACCCTGGCCGTGCTACGCGAAGAGGGCGCCTATCGGCGGTTGAAGGCCACCGGCAGCCGGTTGCGCCAAGCCCTCAACGAGATCTGCGCCGACAATGGTGTCGCGGTCCAGGATTGCGGCGAGGACGCCATCTTTGACGTCTTCTTCACCGAGCGGCCAGTGACCAATTATCGTGAGGGACTTGCCGGGGACACCCAGATGATGTCCAGATTCAACGCCGGCCTGCTGGAACGTGGCATCCTGAAGGGCGGCCAGAAATTCTACCCCTCCCTCGTCCACACCGAGGAAGACGTGGAGAAAACCATAGCCGCTTTCAAAGAAGTGGTGCCGTCGCTGAGGACATAGGCGGCAAGCGGGTGCCTATTCGAACCTATGGATCACCAAAAGCCGCGGAGGCGCCAGCGGGAAGCGGCTTTCAGCCCTGAATCACTCAGACACCCATAAGCCGGCCGGCTGAAGAC
>JADFJS010000006.1 GCA_022566155.1 Chloroflexota bacterium | reverse complement strand
GCCCACTTACCCATGGTGCCGCCGCAACCGCCCTCGGCGTCGTCGGGATGGGGTGTAACCACCAAGATTCGCCGGGGCGGGTCGGTAATTATTTCCATATAGCGTGTTCTAACCTCTATTCATGATTGGACGGGTAAAGCCCTGATATTGTACGCCAACCGGTTTATTCGAGCGGCGCCAACATTCTGTATGAGGGTCAAGGAAGTGCCGGATCAAGTTCTTTAGGAGAGGTGTGGAGGACCCTTTCTTACAAGAAAGGGTCCTCCACAGTAGCCCTGCGAGACCCCTACAGGTGAAAAACAACCATCTTCAGCTCGGTCATCTCCTGGACGGCGTAGGCTGGCCCCTCTTTCCCCATGCCGCTTTCTTTCAGACCTCCGTAGGGCATGAGGTCGGCGCGCCACTGGGGGGAGGAGTTTATGTGCAGGTTGCCCGAATGGACCTCTTTGGCGAACTTCATGGCCCAGTCGATGTTCTGGGTGAAGATGCCCGCCGATAGGCCGAACCGGCTGTCGTTGGCCATGGCGATGGCCTCGTCGATGTCGCTGAAAGAGCTTACCGCCAGCGCCGGGCCGAAGAGCTCCTCTCGGGAAACCCGCATGTCGGGAGTGGCGTCGGCAATCACGGTGGGAGCATGCAGAGTACCCTCGTAGTCTCCGCCAATGGCGATGCGGGCGCCCTGTTGGACGGCCTCGGCGATCCATTCACCCACTCGAGTGGCATCGGACTCCCGGATCATGGGGCCCATCCGGACCGACTCGTCCTGGGGGTTACCGGGAGCGTAGGCCTTGGTGGACTCCACCAGGGCGTCCAGGAAATCGGCGTAGATGCGCCGGTCGGCGAAAACGCGCTGGGTGGATATGCACACCTGGCCGGCGTTGGAGAATCCGCTGGCCGCCGTGGCGGCGGCAACTTTCTCCAAGTCAGCGTCGGACATGATGATGAGGGGACTGTTGGAGCCCAGCTCCATAGTCACCTTTTTGACGCCGGCGTTGCGGCAGATCCGGTCGCCAATCTCTACGCTGCCCGTGAATGTGATCTTGCGGATGCGAGGATCGCCGGTAAGGACATCGCCGATCTCTGCCCCGGAGCCGGTAACGCACTGGATAGCTTCTTCGGGCAAACCCGCCTCCAGGAGTATCTCGGTCAGCTTCAATGCGGAAAGGGGAGTGTCGCCGGCGGGCTTCAGCACCACCGAGTTGCCGGCGGCCAGAGCCGGACCGACCTTGTGGCACACCAGGTTCAAGGGAAAGTTGAAGGGGGCGATGGCCGCCACGACGCCCACAGGCACCCGGATGGTGAAGCCGAATTGATTGACATTGCCGGGCGCGGCGTCCAGCGGTATAGTCTCACCGTGTAGCCTTTTGGCCTCCTCGGCGGAGATAGTGATGGTCTGTACGCCCCGCTGGGCCTCGACTCGTCCTTCGGAGATGACCTTGCCTTCCTCCTGGGTGATGGTCTGGGCCAGGTCTTCGGCCCGCTCCGACATCAGATCGGCGGCCTTGCGCAGAATCTCGTAGCGCTGGTAGGAAGTGAGCTTTCCCATGGCCTGAGCGCCCCGGACGGCGCTGGTTATGGCCAGCTGCACGTCCGCACCGGAGGCCCGAGGCACGGTGTCAATGACCGTCTGTTTGAATGGGTCCACTACCGGCATGGTCTCCGCACGGTCAACCCATTGGCCATTGATGTACATTTTCATGGTTGGCGCCTCCTGGAATTAGATTGGCTTCGAGGCTTGGGGGAATGGAACAATGGATTTCGGAACACAAGAACTACGGTGATAGGATAGTACCGGAGTAAGCAACCCGCAACTGCTTGGAGCTGAGCCGGTTCCGATCCATTGCTGTTTAGCCGGGACCGCTGACGGCTGCCTGCAATCTCTGGTCAAAAGTGACAAGGGGAATGCCCAGCGTCCGCGCAAGGTACAGGTAACTGGCATCATAGGTGGTGAGGCCGGTCTCCAGGGCCAACGCTAGAACTGCAATGTGGTCCACCTCTTGCCACTGAATATCAAACTGAAGCACTTCTAGAAGTCCTTCCTCAATGACCCTACGTAGGTGGGGGTCTCGTATGGCCTTGTTTCGAGCTATGTTGGCCAACTCGAAGCCCAATAAAGGTGGAGCAACGAGGTCTGCTCCTTCCAGTATCGCTTCGGCCTCGAGTGTCCTGGGTTCCTGAAAGGCGATCGCCGCAATGACCGAGGCGTCTACCACATTACCGGGCATCCCGCAGCTCCCGAATCCATCTAGTGGAGTCGTCACCTGTGCGGAGACCAAGGCGCCGTATCCGTTCCCCCAATTCCCGCACCGTGAGTTTGGGCGGCGCCAGAGTGGCGTCCTCCAGAATCGACATGATTTCTCCCTGCAGGGAACGGTGATTCCCTTTGGCGCGGACCCGCAGCCGTTCGATGAGCACATCGGGGACGTTCTTGATGGAAAGGCTTGGCATCAATTCTAACCTTTGGGTTCTATTGTGGAACCAATATAGAACCATTATGAATACAATATCACGGAACATCAAGAGGCGCACGCAGATTAAAGGCTGGCCGTCCGGGGAAGGGCCTCCAATCGAGGGTACCTGGACAAACCTGCTATTGCGTCGATGTAGTTGCCCGTCCCAATTCGGTGACGGTGTAACGTCCGGAGCGGCCGGGAAGCCGTTCCAGCCAGCGGAATTTGCTTCGTGCGGCGTTGCGCAGGGTCTGAATAAAGCTGTGGGGACTGCTCCACCCCGCCAGAGCGAACAGGCGTTCCAGGTCCTGGGCGTCCACGCTATCCATCGATAAGGAACGGCTGGCGCCTTCTGCGGCGACCACCACCTTGCGCATGTCTCCCATGGGGCTGGCCAACCGGCAGAACTCGACGAAAGCCTCTTCAGCCTCCGAATCGCCCTTTTGCGCCGGCCCTCGGCGTGGGGAAGGGGTGGGGGTTGGCAGCGCTGAGGAGGCGTCGCGAGGACCCGGCGATCGGCGTGCCGGAGCCGGTGGTGCATCCGGACCGGCCGGGCCGTCTTTTGTTACCGGCATGGATGATCGTTCTGGAATGGTGATTTCCGGGGAGGCAGGGGTCACTACACTGGTACTCTTTTCCCAATCTTCCGGCGGGGCGGGATCCCCGTCCCCACCATGGATGGACCCCATCAGCTCCCGTGGCAGGTCTCGTAAGACCATTTTTATTACTTGCTCAACTACCCCCGGCTCCTCCGACTCGAAGGTTATCTGGGCGTTGTTGGGCAGGGTGATGGACACTTTTACCATGACTACCCCGGAAACTGGTTTGCCGGTCGGTCGTATCCTATCCGACGGGAGCCTGGTTATCAACCTGCACTAGCGTATAAATGTAATCGTGGTTCGACGGGCTTTAATTTGCTCGGAAGCGATACTCCAGCGGCTACCGGCGGATTCGACCTCGATCTACATCGGCATAAACTGAGCCGCGGACACCATACCCAAGTCTATACGAGAAAATTGATAAGGCTTGCCGCCAGTCCGAGGAACATCAGGAAGCCGATGACGTCGGTAAATGTGGTGACGAAGACCGCCGAGGACACAGCCGGGTCCATGCGCAGGCGCCGTAGAAGTAGGGGCACCCCAGCGCCGGCGATCGCGGCCACCACCATGTTGCCCAGCATCGCAATTCCCAGCACAATGCCCATCATGTAGTTACCCTTCCATGCGTAAGCCATAAAGCCGACTACAATCCCCAGGAGCGCCCCGTGGATCACTCCCAGAACTACCTCCCTGACCAGTAGCCGCCGGCCCAGACCTCCGGGTAATTCCCCCAGGGCCATGCTGCGCACCACCAGGGTGACGGTCTGGGTGCCGCCGATACCGCCCTGACCGGCCACCACGGGTAGGAACACCGCCAGGGCCACTACCTGCTTGATGGTTTCTTCGAAGAGACTGACCACCCCAGCCGCCAAAAAGGCGGTGGCCAGGTTGATGTATAACCAGGGCAAGCGGCGGCGAAAGGAGTTACGGAGGGGTCCGAAAACACGCTCGCCCGCCATGCTGGCCATGCGGTACATATCCTCGGTGGCCTCCTCCTCCACCACGTCCACCAGATCCTCCGACAGGATGACTCCTACCAGCCTGCTTTGCCCGTCCACCACGGGTAAATGGCTCAGGTCATAGCGCTCCATCAAGCGGGCGCACTCCTCCTGGTCGGTGTCCACGTGCGCTGAAATGAAATCGGGGTTGGCTATCTCACCCACCACCGTATTGGGGCGGGCCAGCGCCAGACGGGTCACGCTGAGCGAGCCCACCAGCGTGGAATTCTGATCGACAACCAGAACGGAGCTGAGATTGTCCGTGGCAGCCCCCAACAGGCGAAGTTGGTCCAGGGCGTTTCCAGTGGTGGTGCCATCTCTAACCACCGGATAGCCGGGGGTCATTATCCCGCCCGCGGTATCATCTGGGTATCCCATGAGCGGGACCACTTCCGGGGCAGCCTGCATGGCGGCCAGGGTCGCCTGGGACCTCTCCCGGGGCAAGAGTCTCAGGATGTCCGCCGCTACGTCGGGGCTTGCTTCATCCAGGATCTGCGAAAGGGCGGTGACTCCCAGTCTTTGGGTGACCTCCGCCGCTTCCTCGGGCTCAATAATCTCCAGAATTTCGGCGGTCGCGCCGGGTGTTAATTCTGTCAAGATCTTTAATTGAGGGTCGTGAGCCAGTCCCATGAGGACGGTGCCCTGATCCACGGGGTGAAACCGCCCGAACAGTGCCAGGGCGGCCTGGTGGTCTCCGTCTTCCAGGAGTCTGCGGACTTCCCGGATGGTTTCCACCACCTGCCCTTCTGATGCACTCTCCGGGATCCTGGTACCATCCTGGGCTGAAGGGTCTCGATCCTTGTCCATCCAATGTCTCCAGATCAGTGTTCTAGTGCCCTGGGCTTCTCACTACTGGAATGAATCACCCTCTGGCATCGTCTCTAAACCATCAGGAAAGGTGGCCCAATGCCGGTGAATTCCGTTGTGCAGATCAACGGCTTACTTAGATGGAGGGTCTCCCATGAAAACTGCTTCGGGAGCCGCCCGTTAGCATCGAACCGGCCCTTTCTGGATGCGTCGGCCGAAGAAACACCAAACCCGGAAATTATCCCCGCTATTGGCCGCCGCTCAAGCACCCCCGATTGGCCCGCGGAGCCGGCGGCGATGCCGGCCCGGAAGACGGCCGGCTTCGGAGGGTAGCCGGGTCCGGCCCTGGGGTACGGTCATCAATGGCCAGAGCTTCGGTAAATCCGGACTGTCACCGGCGCGGCCGTGGGCCGCCAGCCAGCCGGCCCATAACGGTGGCTATACGGCCTGCTTCAGGCGGATGGCGATGGAGCGGGTGAGGCCGGGAATGGAGGCGATGTCTTCCACCGACGCTTCTCGAATGCCCTGAAGGGAGCCAAAACGCCGCAGCAGGGTGCGCTTGCGCTTGGGTCCGATGCCGGTCACGAGGTCCATGGGAGACCGAAGACTGCTCTTGCTCCGCAGATTGCGATGATAGGTAATGGCGAAGCGGTGAGCTTCATCCCTGATCCGCTGGACCAGGTAAAGGGCCTGGGAGTTGCGGGGCAGGACTATCGGCTCCGGGGTGTGCGGCACGAACAGCCATTCGTTTTCCTTAGCCAAAGAGGCCAGGGGGATGTCGTCCAGGCCCATCTCCAGAAACACTTCCAGCGCGGCCGAAAGGTGGCCTTTACCCCCGTCTATCAGCACAAGGTCAGGCACTATTCCCCAGGAAGCTCCTTTTTCTGATCCCGCCTCAGTTTGTATGGAACCGCCTCCGGCCCTGGCCGCCGCTAGCCGTTTGAAGCGCCGGCGCAGCACCTCTCGCATGCTCTCGTAGTCGTCCACACCCTCCACCGTTTTGACTTTGAAACGGCGGTAATGGGCGGGCCGCGGCTTTCCGTCTTCAAACACCACCATGCTGCCGACCGTGTTGCTGCCCTGAATGTGGGAGATGTCGTAGCACTCCATCCTACGCACCTCGGTGGGCAGGCTCAGCTCCTCTTGCAGTTCCGTCATGGCGTCTTCGATGACATCGGCGTTATCCAACCACTTTACCCTGTGTTGCTCCAGACCTTGGATGGCGTTGGCCGCAACCACGTCAACGAGCGCTTTGTGCTGGCCACGCTGGGGACACGCCAGCCGTACCGCGCCGCCCCTGAGACCTCGGAGCCAGTCGCCGATAATTTCATCTTCTTCCAGCGGGTGCTGCAGCATGATACGCGGGGGGATCACCGAGGCATTCTGGTAGAATTGTTTGATGAATTGGGCCTGAACCAGGCTGGGAGCGTAGTCCTGAGTGCCCTCCATGAAGAAGTGGTCCCGGCCGATGAGCTTGTTGTGGCGGACGAAAAACACCTCCACCCATGTTTCGTTACCCCCCTGGGCGAGGGCGATTAAGTCCATATCGCTTATGGGGTTGGCGTCTACTTTGATCCGCTGCTCTTCGGCGACCCGTTGTACGCTGCGAATGCGGTCGCGCAACACAGCCGCCCGCTCAAACTCCAAATCTTCCGCCGCCTGTTCCATGTTCTGGCGCAGGTCCTGTGTGACGGCCTCGGTATCTCCCTCCATGAATAAGATGACCTGCTGAATAACTTTGGCGTAATCCTCACGGCTGGCGTAACCGGTGCAGGGAGCTACGCAGCGGTTGATGAAGTATTCCAGGCAAGGACGCGGGTCGTTTCCCGTGATCTCCTTGGTACAGGAGCGGTAGGGAAACAGCCTCTTGATCAGGTCCATGGTCTTCCGAACGTTGCCCGCCGAGGCGAATGGCCCAAAATAGCGTGCTCCGTCTTTGGCTACCCGGCGAGTGATGTATACCTTGGGAAACTCCTCGGACAGGTCAATCTTCAGGTAAGGATAGGTCTTGTCGTCCTTCAGTCTGGCGTTGTAGCGGGGCCGGTAACGCTTGATGAGGGTGTTTTCCAGGATCAACGCCTCGGCTTCGCTGTCGGTAACGATGCACTCGAAGTCCGTTACCAAGCCCATCATCCGCCGGGTCTTATTGGGAAGATTGGCGGGTGAGCCGAAGTAGGTCCGGAGCCGGTTTGGCAATACCTTGGCCTTGCCCACGTACAAAACGTTCCCCCGGGCATCTTTCATCAAGTAGACACCCGGACGATCCGGCGTGGCCTGAAGCCTTCGTTCCAGTAGTGGGAGAGCCATGGTCCGTTACAGCAAGAATCCGATAACTATCAGGGCAACAAACACCACACTGGCCATTACCAGTATGCGGCGAACCTCCGGCCCTACGTAATTGTACGCGTCGGGCCGTTCTCCCCTGACCCTGGCGGAACGAACTGCACCGGTGGCACCGGATTGAGCCGCCACTGGGGCCGACCGTACCGGCGCTGGGGCAGGCGCCTCCGTCTCAATGGGTTGTATAGCGGCATCGTCGGGAGGACCGTCTTCGATCTCCACTTGGGCAGGCGCCGCCAGGGGTGTCCCACTGGGTCCCCGCTGCTGTTTCCTTCGTCTCCGATTGAGTTGTGACTGGCGAGACGCCACCCGCCGAGCTTTACCCGGCATAGGGCTGCACCTCCTGAATTGGGTTGCCGGCGGCTGATGAAACGATGCGGTTTGGGCCGCGCCGCCGCCGTTTATACCACTTTACTATAGCAGCAAATCAGCAAAATAGGCAGCATCGGTTGCGCGATCCGGCCCCACCGGTTGCAGATGCTTCATGCCAATATTGCCCTTGTTACAGATATTGACATGAGATGGCGTTTGAGCACAATGCCGCCCGCCCGTACCGGTGCTGGATCCGCCGCCGCCGATATGATCACGCCCTGGGATGGCTCTTTTCGTATTCCTGCTGCAGGTACCTGTCGGTAAGGTGAGTATATACCTGGGTGGTGGATATGCTGGAATGACCCAGCAACTCCTGAACGTGGCGAAGTGAGGCGCCGTTTTGCAGCAGGTGGGTGGCGAAGCTATGGCGCAGCGTATGGGGGGTGATTCGCTGGCTGATCCCCGCCTTCTCTCCATAGGCCTTCAGGATGTTCCAAACCCACTGGCGGGTCAAGCGTTCCCCGCGGTGGTTTACGAACAGGGCGGTTTCTTCCTTGTGATTCCCCAAGAGCGCCGGCCTGACCCTGGAAAGGTAGCGTTTTAGCTCGGTAAGCGCCTTGGGATACAGAAAGACGATGCGTTCCTTGGCGCCCTTGCCCCAACACCGGATGTTTGATTCCAGAAGGTCGATGTCGCGCACGTTCAACGACACAAGCTCGCTAACTCGCAAGCCGGTAGCGTATAAGAGCTCCATGATGGTGGCGTCCCGCTGGTCTTCGTTGCTGCCTTGTTTTGACGCCAGGTCCAGAAGCCGGAACACTTCCTCCTCGGACAGGTACTTGGGCAGGGACCGGCCGACATGGGGAGAGCCCAGGGACTCTGTGGGGTCTTCGGCGATGATGCCGTTCACGGCCAGATATCCAAAGAAGGACTTTAGGGATGCCACCTTTCGTGCCGTGGTGGTGTCGCGGTAGCCTTTGCGGATGCGCAGATCTCCGATGTAATCGTTCAGAAGGCTCAGATCGACATAACGCCATGGAGACTCTGCTTGGCTATCGCCGTTTCGCCTGTCGCCGTTTTGCCAATCTCCGTTTCGCTTCTCTTGGAAAAACTCCCAGAACTGCTGGAGATCGTTGCGGTAGGCGGTGGAAGTGTTGCGGGAAAAGCCTTTCTCGACGATGAGATGCTCTAGAAAAGAGGAAATAGTCTGTTCCATGTCCCAGTATCCTTTCGCCGTCGGCGGGCCTCCGAAGGCGGTCAAAAGATGGAATGGTCGGCAGCGCCGCCACACCAGTACTTAGTGCAGGATTCTAGCACGGCAAAAGAAACAACCCACCAATAAACATCAACGGGATATGGTGATTTCTACAGCTTTCGGGTACATGCCTAAGGGGCACCCCAATCTCATCGAGGCGCCCCTTAGATGCCGTTCGTTTAAGTGCTGCCGGTCTCTAGCAGCCAGACCCTCAGTCCGTCGCCAGCACCACTGTGCCGGTGGAGGATAGGGAGCCGCCGGTACCGTTGACGATGGCCACCTTGGGGTTCTGGGTTGAGTCGCCCTTACGGTGGACCTGCCGGTCGCCGGCCTCTCCGCGTAGCTGGCGCACCGCCTCCACCAGAAGGAAGCTGCCGTACATCCCCGGATGGGTGTAGGATAGGCCGCCGCCGCTGGTATTCAGCGGGAAGTCTCCCCCGGGTGCGGTGCGTTGGTTTGCCACCAGGTCCGCTGCCTCGCCGGGCTTGCAGAAACCAAGCGCCTCCAGCGTGAGCATAACGGTGTAGGTGAATGAATCGTAGATCATGGTCAGGTCGATGTCGTTGTGGGTGATCCCGGCCCGCGCCAGGGCCTTTGGACCGGTCTCCCGGGCGATCAGGGAAGTCATGGACGGCATCATGCTGATCATGTTGTGGTCGTGGCCCTCGGCGGCGCCCAACACCCAAACAGGCGCCTTGGCGCAGTTTCGGGCGCGATCGGCGGTGGTCACCAATATCGCTGCCCCTGAGTCGGTGACCAGGCAGCAATCCAACAGGTGGAAGGGCCAGGAGACCCAGCGGGAGTCGTGGTAGTCGTCAAAGGTCATGGGCGTGTCCTGCATCACCGCTTTGGGGTTCAGGTTGGCCCATTTGCGCGTGGAAACCGCTATCTCCGCCATGGCTTGTCTGGTCCTGTCTTCGCCATACTGGTGCATGTAGCGGGAGCAGGCAATGGAATAATTGATCGGAGCGCCGATTATCCCGTAGGGGGACTCATACTGGGCTGTGGGCAGGTTTGGGTCGCCTCCTACCCGTCCCCTGGTCGATCTGCCGGCCTGCCCGTGGGTGATGAGCGCCATGTCACAATAGCCTGCCCGGATGGCGGCGATGGCATGGGCCACGTGAATGACAAAGGATGAGCCGCCCACCGACGTATTATCGGTGAAGGTGGGCTGGATGCCCAGGTACTCGGCGGTGGCCAAGGTGGAGAAGCCGGCGGTAAACAACCCGTTGACTTCGTCCTTGGAAACGCCGGCGTCGGCCAGGGCGTTGTGGGCCGCTTCTGCGTGGTGTTGCAGGGAAGATTTGTTGGGAACAGTTCCCATCTCGTCGGACTCGGCCACGCCGACGATGGCTATTTCCCGTTCTCTAGACGCACTCGTTGCCATTTCAGCTCCTCTTACGCTGCTCGTCACCGCTTCAGTACTGCGGTACAGCCCATTCCCCCCTTTCCCCCTAGCCCCGCCAGCAATCGTCGGCCTCGCTTAAGCTTGCATGATATTACACCAAGGTGGCAGTGAGGACAACAGGATGGGAGGCGGCGGACGGGTTGAGATCGCGTCGGGCGGGCGTAGCATCGTTCCCGCCGTGATACCGTGATACAATGTATTATGTTTGTTGGACTTATCCCGGGAACGGTACAGAAGATTGCCCCGACGGGTTGATCCAGTAGCTTGATCAGAGGTTTTGATGCCCCAGAATTTCTGGATGATAGTGTGCAATGCCGACAATTTCCGCATCACACAGGAGCGCGGCTTCACTCTTCAGGGCTTGAAAGCACAGCACCGCCGCAAGATCCAGCGGGTGGGAGTTGGTGACCGTATCCTCTATTTTGTGTCCCAAGTCCGGCGTTTCACCGCCACCGCCACCGCCACATCGGGCTATTTTGAAGATGACACTCCCATCTGGGAAAAAGAAGGCAAGGCTGACTGGCCCTATCGGGTAAAGATCAAGCCTGAGGTGGTCCTGGAGGAATCCCAATACATCGATGCTAACCTGCTGGCGCCCAGGTTGGAATACGTAAGGCGATGGCCGCCGGAAAATTGGTATATGGCCTTTCAAGGTAATCTGCACCTCCTCCCCAAGAGCGATTTTCTGATCATTGAGGAGGAGATGAAGAAGCTGAAGCTAGGGGCCGACTACAATCCCGCTGCCGCTGCCACGGTGATAGCCTCGCCGAAACGGAAATGGACGGGCCGCCGCAGGCATCGGCCGGCGGGTGAGACTTCCGCCGCTCCGGCGCCACAGGCCGGAGGCTCCGGACCGCCCTCTTAGCCGGCCGATTGCCTTTCCCTTACCGCTCTAGAGTTGCCTGACCGGCTTCACTTGATGGGTTGATGGGACGGACACCTTTTCTAAACCGCGGCGCCGGCGGCCAACTCGGCGAGAGCCGCGGATATCTCCTCTAGCACCTCTGCATCCGGCTCCAGGTTGCTGGCCGATTCCAGGGCCGCTTTGGCTTCCACCGTGCCGATGCGTCCCAAGGCCCAGGCGGCGTGGCCGCGGACCAGCATAGCGCCTTGGCCAAGGGCCCGGTTTAATGCCGGCACCGTCGCCGGGTCCCCGTGGTTGCCCAGCGCTACACATGCGTTTCGTTGCAGGCCGGTATGCTTGGCCCGAAGAATTGGGCTGCCCTTGAACCGCTCTCGGAAGTCCTCCTCCGACATCTCCAGCAGTTCCACCAGCTCCAGGGAGCCGTGAGCGAGTTGGCGGAATGCCGGCTCCTTGGATGTAAGGGCCTTGCGGTTGACCGGACACACATCCTGGCATATGTCGCAGCCGAAAACCCAGTCCAGCATCTGAGGCCGCAGCTCCCGGGGTATCGGACCGCGGTTCTCAATTGTCAGATAGGAGATGCAACGGCTGTTGTCGATGACGTAGGGAGCCACGATTGCGCCGGTGGGACAGGCGTCGATGCACATCACACAGCTGCCGCAGGTCTTACGCAGCGGAGCATCGGGCTCGAGGTCCAGGTCGGTGATCACCTGACCCAGGAACACCCACGAGCCATGGCTGCTGGTGAGTATGTTGGTATTCTTGCCGAACCATCCCAAGCCGGACCGCTGGGCCGCTGCCCGGTCCAACATCGGGCCGTCATCCACGTACCAGCGGGCGGCGATGTCCACGCCGAGGCGGCCGGACAGCTCTTCCACGTATTGCCGCATTCGGGTTTTCATTACCCGGTGGTAGTCGTTACCCCAGGCGTATAGCGCCACCTTGCCGGCGGGCACGCTGGGGTCCAGGGCCTGGCCGTCAGGTTGGTGGTAACTGAGGCCGAGGCAGATGATGGAGCGGGCGCCGGGCAGCAGGGACTCGGGGTCGGCGCCGCGGCGGACGCGGTCTTCATTGAACCAGGGCAGGCCATCCATCAGTCCGTTTTTTAACCGGTCCAGGGTCACATCCCGGTCCCAGGCGAACTCCTGGGCAGAGGTAACCCGGACCAGGTCGAAACCCAGTTCGAGGGCACATTCTTTGACCACGGATTTCAGATCGGGCATCGGTTCCATCTGGCTGAGATTATCGCATCGGCGGCCCGGTTATGGGAACATGTCCGGTAGATCGGCGCCTCGCGCTACAGATTCTCTCCCTGAAACTTCCCTTGATAACCCTCGCTTACCGGCCGGGCCAGGCGGGCGAATACAAGCTGCGTTACCCTGGCCCCTTTCTGAAGCCGGTAACCCTGGGGAAGGTGCACCACCATCAACGCCTGATACCGGCCTCGGTAGCCCGCATCCCCGACGCCGGTATGGATACTGACCCCGCTGCGCAGCAGGCTGGTCCGGGTGCGGCCCAAGGTCATGATGTCCAGGGGCAGGTTTACGATCTCATTGAAAGTTATGAGGTAGGAACCCGGATCAAGGTGGAGCCATTGATCCGCACCGAACTCCAGCTTGTCCGTATCCGGCAACGTCCGCTGGTCCGGGGCCGCGCCCATGCTCCCGGCCGAGGTCAGGCGCGCGACCTCACGCAGTGTCAGATCGAAGCCGTTGGGCTGTAGCTGCTGGTCGAGGGATAGATACGACTCGATGAGCGGCGGGTTGCCCAGGATCAGATCGCCGATGGTGTCCCTATCCAGCACGTAGCCACTCCCGGTCCGTTGCAAAGCAACCCGGCCCTGGGTCCGTCATTTGCTACGGGCCGGTCAGGGCCGGGAAATCTATCCTGTGCGTTAGCCAGACGATCCCCTTCCTTTCGCGGCGGGAAGGGGAACCGGCGCCCCTAGTCGTGCATGAAGTCTTGTACGTCGGCGGGCAGTGGCTCTTCAAATGGAATTTCCGTGATGATTGCCTGGGTGGTCAGCATGATACCGGCGATGCTGCCCGCATTCTCCAACGCGGAGCGAGTCACTTTGACCGGGTCAATGATGCCCCGCTCCATCATCTGACAGTACTCGCCCAGTTCCGCGTCAAATCCATAGTCTCCCTCTCCGGTGCGGACTCGCTCCAAGATCACCTCGCCGCGATGCCCAGCATTGTCCGCGATCTTGATCAAGGGAGCGCTCAATGCCTCGTATACCAGCCTTACCCCCAGCGCTTCGTCGCCGGATAGCTGCTTTTGCAGGTCCTCCAGAACGTGGCCGCTGCGCACCAGGGCCACTCCGCCGCCGGGGACGATCCCTTCCTCCACGGCCGCCTTGGTGGCTGCCAGCGCATCTTCGGTGCGTGACTTGCGTTCGGTGATCTCCGGCTCGGTGGCGCCACCCACTTTGATCACAGCCACCCCTCCCACCAGCGCGGCCAGCCTTTCTTGGAGTTTTTCCCGGTCGTAATCCGAAGTGGTTTCCTCCATCTGAACCTTGAGCTGCTGGGAACGGTCCTTGACGTCCTGCTCGGGGCCGTGACCCTCGACGATGGTGGACTCGTCCTTCTGAATCACCACACGCCGGGCCGATCCCAGGTGGGAGAATTCCGCTGCATCCAGCTTTAGGCCACGGTCGCTGCTGATAACCGTCGCTCCCGTGACGATCGCCATGTCCTCAAGCAGGGCCTTACGGCGCTCTCCAAAACCGGGAGCTTTGATGGCGGCACAGCTCAGGGTGCCTCGCAATTTGTTGACAACCAGGGTGGCCAGCGCTTCTCCATCCACATCTTCGGCGATTATGACCAGCGGCCGGCGCCCGGAGTTGATGACGATCTCCATGATGGGCACAATATCATCGGGGGAGCTGATCTTCTGATCGGTGATCAAGAAAAGAGGATCGTCCAGCGCAACTTCCATGCTCTGGGCGTCGGTGACGAAGTGGGGAGAGATGTATCCCCGGTCTATGCGAACGCCTTCGACGAACTCCAGCTCATCCGTTAGAGTCTTGGACTCTTCAATGGTTATGACGCCGTCCAGGCCCACCTTGTCCATGGCGTCGGCCAGTTTTTCGGCGATGGCATCTTCGTGTGCGGAAAGTGCGGCGACCCGAAGAATATCTTCCCGGCCCTTCACGTCGACGGCCATCTCCTTCAGCTCTGCCAGCACCGCCTTAACGGCCTGGTCGATGCCCGACTTGAGGGCCGTCCCGCTGGCGCCGGCGGACATGTTCATGAACCCACTGCGAATGATAGCCTGCGCCAGGACCACGGAGGTGGTTGTACCGTCGCCCACCGTGTCGTTGGTTTTGGAGGCTGCTTCCTTGACCAACTGGGCCCCCATATTCTCGTAGGGGTCAGGCAGCTCCACCTCTTTGGCGATGGTTACGCCGTCGCTGCACACGATGGGAAGGGTGAACATGCGGCTGAGCAGGACGTTGCGGCCGCTGGGCCCCAAGGTCAATCCCACTACCCGGCCCAACTGGTCCACTCCCCGCATCAGGCTGGTCCGGGCGTCCGCTTCAAAAGTCAGTTGCTTGTCTGCCATCCCTTACTCCTAGATCAATCATCAGCCGCTCCAACCTATATCCAGGCCGATAAAGTGGGTGGAAAGACTGACGGCTTATTCTTTGTTTCCTAACCTACAAATATGCGTTAGTCGAGGCGGCTTGTCAACCAGGCTGCTTCGGGAGTGGTGTATCAGTTACGGATCGGTCATTCTGGTGAAGGCCGGAATCCCTGGGATGTCTCAATCACCAACGTACTTGGACACGTTTGAGGCGTGTGACGACAAAGGTTACGCCTGACGCAACCATTTAAATTGATACACTACCGCTTCGGGCCGTCGCCGGAACTCCGCGTCAAGGAACCGCGATGGGCGGCAGGAGCCGCGTTTTTTCTCTTAATTCATCTCACAACAACGGATTTCCCCACATCTTCACTCCATCCTTGCCTGCCACTCCATCGGCCAGTTGGGCCACGGTCATGGTCAACGCCGGGTGAGATAGCTGGGGCGCCAATTCGGCCAGCGGGACCAATACGAAGGCCCGCTGGTGCAAGCGGGGGTGGGGTATCTGCAGGTCTGAGGATTCCACGGTCTGGTCTCCATACAACAGTATGTCAACGTCGACAAGGCGCGGACCGTAGCGCAAGCCGGGTCGCCGCCCCATCTCCCTTTCTATGCTCTTCACGGCGCTGAGCAACTGCCGGGGAGCGATGGTGGCCGTCACCTCCACGATGCAGTTGAGAAAATGCGGCTGCCGGTCAAATCCCCAGGGAGCGGTTTCGTAGACAGAGGACGTCCGCCGAGGCCGTACGTACCGGCGCAGAAGTTCGATGGCCCGGCGAAGGTTGTCCTCCCGGCGGCCCAGGTTGGAGCCCAGGCCCAGGTAGACGGTTAAGGGGTCCATCCTTGGGGCCTCCAGCCGCGCACCACGGCGTCTGTCATCCGGCAAACCCTGGTCATCTCCCTCACATCGTGGACCCGGACCATGTCTGCTCCGGCGGCGATGGATAGGGCCACGGTGGCCGCCGTTCCCTCCATCCGCTGGTCTGGTGGCAAGTCCAATACCCGGCCGATGGTGGACTTGCGGGAGGTGCCCACCAGTAGCGGGCAACCCAGCGTCTTGAACTCACCCAACCGGCTGAGAATCTCCAGATTGTGATCGGCGGTCTTGCCGAAGCCTATGCCGGGGTCCAGGATGATGCTTTCTTGGGGGACACCGGCGGCGCGGGCCGACTCCAAGCTTTGGGACAAACTGGCCAGCACATCGGGAACCAGGTCCCGGTAGCTGGTGGTCTCCTGATTGTGCATGATGATCAGGCCCGCGCCACTTTCAGCGGCGGCCATGGCGATGTCTGGGTCCTTCTTGAGCCCCCATACATCATTGATTATTACCGCACCGGCCTGGACGGCTTGGCGGGCCACCGGGGCCTTATAGGTGTCCACGGAGATGGGCAGGCTGACCCGCGATATGATGGTTTCCAGGGCCGGCAACAACCGGTCCAGCTCCTCTTGAACCGTGATCGCCGTGGAGCCGGGACGGGTGGATTCGGCGCCCACGTCCAGTAGGTCGGCGCCCTCATCTTGGAACCTCACCGCCAGTTCGGCGATGGCCTGGAGGTCCGAGCCCAGACCGTCGCCGGAGAAGGAGTCGCCGGTGACGTTGATGATACCCATGACGTAGGTGCGGCGGCCCCATACCAGAGGCTCGCCGTTGGCTACGGTTAGGCCGGTCAGGAAGGTTGATTGTGGCATTGGCGGTGAAAGAAATCCCCCCTGAGAAGGGAGGAACCGGTCCTCGTAAGGTTTGTTAACTTTTAAGGTTCGCTCATCTGATGCTTGAGGATCCGTGCATCGGGCAGAGTCATTCTACCACCCACCTCTCTTCTTGCACGGAATATACCCGTCTGCTAGGATGCAACAAGCCTTGATAGGCGTATTCAAGACTGTACCTACAGGGTACTCAAAGGCAGGAAATTGACCGCGCAGAAAAGGCTGATCGACCAGAAACTGGAAGCCCTGGAGGAGATGCGCCGCCAGGCCCATCTTGGCGGCGGGCAGGCGGGAATAGACCGGCAGCATAGCCGCGGCAAGCTCACGGCCCGGGAACGGCTCAACCTGCTGATGGACCCGGATACCTTCCAGGAGCTTGACTCCTTCGTAACCCACCGGACCACGGACTTTGGTCTGGCCGACCGCAAGTTCCTGGGCGATGCCGTCGTCACAGGGTATGGCATGGTGGAAGGACGCCAGGTGTTCGCCTTCGCCCAGGACTTCACCGTGTTCGGCGGCTCGTTGTCGGAAGTGGTGAGTCAGAAGATCTGCAAGGTCATGGACCTGGCGGCCAAGACCGGATGCCCGGTGGTGGGCCTGAACGATTCTGGCGGGGCCCGTATCCAGGAAGGCGCCGCGAGCCTGGCCGCCTATGGGGACATTTTTCTACGCAACACCCTCTTCTCGGGAGTGGTGCCCCAGATATCCGTCATTGTCGGTCCCGCCGCCGGAGGGGCGGTCTACTCTCCGGCCATCACCGACTTTGTCTTCATGGTTAATGGCACCGGCCAGATGTATATCACCGGTCCCGATGTGATCAAAGCCGTCACGGGAGAGGAGGTCACCCACGAAGAGTTGGGCGGCGCCGTGGCCCACGCCACACGCAGCGGCGTGGCCCACTTTGTGTTCGAGACCGAAGAAGAATGCCTGGCGGAGGTCCGCCACCTTTTGAGCTTCCTGCCCAGCAACAATCTTGAGGACCCACCCAAGGTGGTCAGTTCCGATCCGCCCACGCGGACAGACCCCGAGCTGCGTTATCAGGTGCCCGATGACGCCAACCGTCCCTACGACATGCGGGATATCATCTACCGCATCGTCGACGATGAAGAGTTTATGGAGGTCCACCAGGGGTTTGCTCCCAACGTGGTGGTGGGCTTCGCACGGTTCAACAATCGGGCGGTGGGTATCGTAGGCAACCAGCCGGACTATCTGGCGGGGGTGCTGGACATCGACGCGTCGACCAAGGCGGCCCGGTTCGTCCGCTTCTGCGATTGCTTCAATCTGCCCCTTGTTACGCTGGTGGACGTGCCTGGGTTCATGCCCGGCGTGGACCAGGAGCATGGCGGGATCATTCGCCATGGGGCCAAGCTCATCTACGCCTATGCCGAAGCGACCGTGCCCAAGGTCGCCGTCATCATCCGTAAAGCCTACGGAGGGGCCTACATCGTGATGAGCAGCAAGCACCTCCGGACGGACGTCAATCTCGTCTGGCCGTCGGCGGAGATCGCGGTGATGGGCGCCGACGGCGCGATAAATATAATCTACCGGGAGGAACTGGCCGCCTCCGATGACCCCCAACGGATGCGGGATGAGCTGGTTGCCGATTACCAGGAGAAGTTCACCAACCCATACGTGGCGGCCAGCCGCGGATTCATCGACGACGTGATCGACCCGGCCGACACCCGTCCCAGGATAATCAACGCCCTGGAGATGCTGCAAAATAAACGGGACAGCTTGCCAGCCAAGAAGCACGGCAATATACCGCTGTAGCTATCGGCGGGCGGCCGCTGTCTGGAAGCTGAATGCCCTACAGGAGTGATCGCGTGGAGTTCGGAGTCTTTTACCAGATGCCTTGCGCCGACGGCCAGTCGCCCGCGGGCCGTTACGCCGATACCATATCCCAGGCCGTGCTGGCCGACGAGTTGGGCTTTGACACCGTTTGGCTGGCTGAGCTCCACTTCAATTCCAGGTTTTCCATCATGTCCGCGCCACTGCTTGTCGCCTCGGCCATCGCCCAGGCCACCAGCCGCGTCAAGGTTGGCACCGCGGTTAATCTGGTGCCCTTACACAATCCCATCCGCCTCGCGGAGGAGACCGCGACCCTGGACATCATCTCTGGGGGGCGGGCGATTTTCGGCATCGGCCGTGGGTCGAACCCGCGTCAGTTCCAGGGTTACGGCGTTGACCTGGAAGAAGGTCGTGGCCGGTTCCAAGAAGCCTTGGATTTCATCCTCAAGGCTTGGACCAACGATGAGTTTTCGTTCCAGGGGGAACATTACCAGGCCCATGATCTGACGGTGTCGCCGAAGCCCGAGCAGAAACCTCACCCGCCGGTGTACATCGCCTCCAACAGCCCGGATACATTCAGCCTGGTCGGGTCGTTGGGGCACAATATACTCGTGGCGCCCCTGGTGGTATCGGTACAGAGTGCCCTGGACGGGCTGGAGCTTTACCGGGCAACACTGGCCGAGCACGGCCACGACCCGGCCTCCGTGAAAGTCAACGTGAATGTCCCCGTCTTCGTCACCGAGGACCGGGATAAGGCGCGGGGCGGATTCGAAGAGACATTTAACAATTACCTGGCCGTCATTCGGTCCAATTCGTCCCAGCCAACCTCAAGATTGGCCAACATGAGCTACGATGAGGTATACGACAAGTATGCCGCCATCGGCGACCCGGAACAGTGTATAGCCAAGCTGCGGTCGCTCCAGGAGCTATACCAGCCGCAGGAGTTCATGTGCTGGTTCAACACGGGCGGAATGCTTCCCCATGAGGAGGTGGAAAAGTCGATGCGGCTTTTCGCCGGGGAGGTGATGCCCCACTTCAAATAGCCGTCAGGAGTCGGCGGTCAGCAATCAGAGGTCAGATAACAGCGGCAGACCGGCCGCCCATGATAGCTGAACCCCGACGGCTGGCGGGTAATTGCTGAGGGCTCGCTGTGTCGTCATCGCAATCGCTTTTCGAGCACAATCGCCAGCGCCTGGCCCAAGAGGATGCCCCTCTGGCGGACCGCATGCGTCCCCGCACCTTCGAAGAGTTCGTCGGCCAGGAGCACATCGTGGACCCTGGCCGGGTCCTGAGACGGGCCCTGGCCGCCGACCGCGTTCCCTCCTTCATCCTCTGGGGCCCACCGGGCACAGGCAAGACCACCCTGGCCCGCCTGGTGGCCGGCAGCGCCAAGTCCTACTTTGAAGCCGTTAGCGCCGTCACCTCGGGGGTGGCCGACCTCCGCCGAATCGTCTCCGAGGCCCGCGACCGCCAGGGGATGCAGGGCCAGCGGACCATCCTGTTTGTCGACGAGATTCACCGGTTCAACAAGGCCCAGCAGGACGTCATCCTGCCCCACGTGGAAGACGGCACCGTTACCTTCATCGGCGCCACCACGGAGAACCCATCCTTCGAGGTTATCGCCCCTCTTCTGTCTCGCTCCCAGGTTTTGGCCCTGCAGCTCCTTACCCCCGAACAGGTTGGTTCCATCGTCCGCCGCGCCATGGCCGACGAAGAAAGGGGTCTGGGCAAGCTGGACGTGAACCTGGAGGAAGGGGCGTTGGAGCACCTGGTGAATATCGCCGGCGGCGACGCCCGGGTGGCGCTGAACGCCCTGGAGACCGCTGCCTTCGCCACGGCTCCCGATGAGGCGGGGCGCCGTAATATCGACCTGGACACCATCTCCGACGCTCTGCAACGCCGTTCGCCGGTCTACGACAAGGCCGGCGAGGGCCACTACGATACCATCTCTGCCTTCATCAAATCCGTGCGTGGCTCCTCTCCAGACGGGGCCATTTACTGGCTGGCCCGGATGATCGAGTCGGGGGAAGACCCGTTGTTCATCGCCCGCCGTCTGGTAGTCTTGGCCGCCGAGGACATCGGCCTGGCCCAGCCTCAAGCCCTGACGGTGGCGATGGCGGCGCAACAGGCCGTGCACTTCCTGGGCATGCCCGAGGGCCGGATACCGCTGGCGGAGGCCACGGTATATCTCGCCACCGCGCCCAAGAGCAACGCGGCCTACGCCGCCCTGGAGCTGGCCCTGGAAGACGTGCGGAAGAGGGCGAACGAGCCGGTGCCCCTGCACCTTCGCAACGCCGTGACCGGCTTGATGCGGGACATGGGCTACGGCAAGGGCTACCAATATGCCCACGATCACCCGGGGCATTTCGTGAATCAGGAGTTTCTGCCCGCAGACCTCAAGGACCGGCGGTACTACCAACCAACGGAAGAAGGACTGGAAAAGCAGATCGGCGAGCGGCTGAAAAAGTGGTGGGGTGAGGAGACGGGGGCGGGCTAGGCCGGGTTAGGGTGAATGAAACCGGGGAAACTTCTTTTCCAAAAGAAGTTTCCCGAGCCCCTTCAAGAAAACTTATGCCTTTGACATGGCTGCCTCTTTTTCTGACTAGATCAGTGCCGCCGATAAGCCGCGGCGGGGTGACTATCGGGAAGCCTGGGATCTCCGAATATCTTCTGCCGCAGCGGGCCGGGGGTGTATTCCCGTTGCATGAGCCCTCGCGCTTGCAGGACGGGCACCACGCCATCAATGAAGTCCACGAAGGTCCCGGGAGTGACCGAGTAGATTAGGTTAAACCCGTCCACACCGGCCGCTTGCCAATCCTCCAGTGCGTCGGCGATCTGCTCCGGCGTGCCGGTAAGAAACTGGCGCGCCAACCGGTTTCGGACCAAGTCCCGAAATGTTTGCGTCCTATCCGGCGCCGATTCGATCAGCCCCTTTATCGATCCCCGCATGGCTTCGCTGTCGATCGTGTTTAGCGGCCGGTCCAGGTCGATCGCGGCCAGGTCTACTCCGATGCTGCCGCTCATGTGGGCGAGCGCGCCCTCGGTGCTGAACTGCTCGAGGTATTCCGCCGCTTTGGCCTTCGCTTCCTCCTCGGTTCCTCCCACCACGGTCGTCAATCCCTGAAAGAACCGGATGTCATCCGGATGGCGGCCCTCGTTGGTGGCTTGGGTGCGAATGTCGTTGATGACGTTGGCTGCCGCCCCTAGGCTCTGTCTAGGCGCTACGATGAAGACACACTCGGCATGTTTGGCGGCAAAACTGCGGCCTCTAGTCGAAGAGCCCGCCTGAAATAGCAAGGGCGTGCGCTGTGGCGATGGCTCGGATAGGTGTGGCCCGGCCACCTCGTAATGCTTCCCTATGTGGTTGATCGGGTGGATCTTGGTTGGGTCCGCGTAGATGCCACGCTGGGTGTCGCGAAGGACGGCGTCGTCTTCCCAACTGCCCTCCCAGAGCTTATATGTCACATCCAGATACTCATCGGCGCGATCGTAGCGCTCGTCGTGGGAAGGTAAACCGCCCAGGCCAAGGTTCGCCCCGGCGTTGGGAAGATAGGATGTGACGATGTTCCAGGCGACCCGGCCCCGTGTGAGATGGTCCAGGGTTGATACTTGCCGGGCAAACGTGAAGGGATGGGTCTGCAGGACCGAGCTGGTGAAAGCGAAGCCGAGATTTTCCGTGGCGTGGGCCATCGCGGGGATCAGCAGGGCCGGATCGTTGACCGGGATCTGCATCCCCTCGATGATAGACGTCTCGGGTCCACCGCGATAGGTGTCGTAGACCCCGACCACATCCGCCAGAAAAAGCGCGTCGAAACAGCCTTTCTCCAGGATCTGAGCCAGTTCTACCCACGGATCGAGCTGGGTGTAATCAAGCTGGCGGGTATCGTCGCGAACCCACAACCCTTGCTGGATGTGTGAGACGCAATTCATGGTAAAGGCGTTGATGAGCATCCGCCTCGGCATGGTCATCGGTCACCTCCACAAATGTTTAGCATCGGGCCAAGGCCCGTTTGTCGCCATCTGTACCAAGAATAGATGTCCGGTATCAATCTCCGACCATTTCCGGCCCCTGACGACTGACGGCTGATGACTAAGGGCTTTACCCCATCGCCTTGACAACCGTGGCCACCCGCCCCAGCGTCTCTTCCACGTCGCCGCCGTCGATGTGACGGTGGGTTACCATGCGGATGTAATGTTCTTCCGGAGAGCCCACTTTGACACCCTCCCGGCCCAGGGCGCCGATAAGGTCGGCAGCCGAGCCCAGAGACGGGTCCACGTGGAAAATTACAATGTTGGTTTGGATGCTGTCCGGGTCCAGGGTCAGCCCCGGTATGCTTGCCAGGCCCCGCGCGAGCTGGCGGGCGTTTGCATGGTCCTCGGCCAGGCGGTCTATCATGCCGTCCAGCGCCACCAACCCGGCTGCGGCCAGCACCCCCGCCTGCCGCATCCCGCCTCCAATCATCTTGCGCCACCTGCGAGCCTGGTCGATGAACTCCTGGGAACCGCACAGCACCGACCCGACGGGGCAGCTCAAGCCCTTTGACAGGCAAAAGCTCACGTCGTCCACGTCTTTGACCAGCTCCCGTACCGGTACCTCCAGCGCCACCGCGGCGTTGAATATCCTCGCGCCGTCCAGGTGGACGCTGGCTCCGGCGGCATGGGCCACGGAAGCCACCTTTTCCGTGTCTTCGGGCGTCAGGACCCCTCCTCCGCACTTATTGTGGGTGTTCTCCAGACAGACCATGGTGGTCGACGGCGTGTGGATGTTGCCGGCCGGCCTGATTGCCCGTTCCAGGTCATCCGGGTCGATGCGGCCTTGCGAGTCGTTGGGAACTAGTCTGATCTGAGCGCCTGCCAGCGCCGACGCTCCAGCGGACTCGTTCCAAAACATGTGAGCCTGGTCGCCCATGACGATCTCGTCACCCCGGTGGCAATAGGTCAGGCTGGCGATCAAGTTGCTCATGGTTCCGCTGGCCGTGAGCAACCCGGCTTCCTTGCCCAATAGCTCCGCCGCCCGGTCCTGCAGCCGGTTGACCGACGGGTCTTCCCCGTAAACGTCATCGCCCACTTCAGCCTCGGCCATGGCTCGGCGCATCTCGTCGGTGGGTTGGGTGACGGTGTCGCTGCGCAGGTCGATCGACGGCATAGGGACCTCCTGACCGAAGAAGATTACTGGGAAGAGTACCGGGTATTCTAGCAGGGTTGCCTCGGGCGGACTACCGTCCCGGGGAGCTTAGCGATCCACCATCAGCTTTCCGCAGGACCGAATGCCGCCTCTGATAGCTCGCCGTTCCTTGCCAAACCATGCCCGTTCTCCTAAGATGGATATAACCGATACAAGGGTTGAAACCGTGCGTCAAAGCGCTATTTCCTTCAAAGTCAAAGACCTAACGTTCGAAGGCGTGGTTGCCCAGCCGGAGGGGTTGTCCGGTCCTATGGCGGCGGTGGTGGTCTGCCATCCCCACCCTACGCGGGGCGGGAATATGGATAACAATGTGGTGTTAACGCTGGCCTATTCCCTGGTGGACCAGGGTTTCGCCACCCTGCGGTTCAACTTCCGCGGCGTGGGAAGCAGCCAGGGACAGCACTCCGAAGGGGAGTTGGAGTATCAGGAGGCGCTTGGAGCCCTGGACTTGATGAAGGCCTGGCCGGGAGTGGATAGTAGAAGGTTGGGACTGGCGGGTTACTCATTCAGCACGTCGGTCATCATGGGTAGCGCCTCACTGCAAAAGAAGGCCAAAGCGATCGCCCTGGTTTCCCCATCGCTGCGGGCATTGGAGAGCACGCCGTTGAAGAAGGACAGCAGGCCCATCATGATCGTCACCGGCGATCAGGACAATCTGGTGCAGTCTGAGCAGCTTCAGTCCTGCCTCGACTCCTTCGCACACCCGCCGGCGTGCCACATCGTCGCCGGAGCCGATCATTTCTGGCAGGGCTACGAGAATCAGCTATCCACGCCCGTGGAGCAGTTCTTCCTGGAGAACTTGAAGTAGGGCCCGTGACATACCGATGACACACCCATGACAAACCAGGGAGATTTGCCCGGCCCGGAAGCCGATACCCGGAAACCCATCTACAAAGACCTGCTCCTGCTCCAATTGGCCGCCATTGCCTTCCTGTTTGACCAGTTCAGCAAGTTCCTTGTGCGTGAATTCCTGGTCTTCCGGGAGTCCTTTCCAGTCGAGGGGTTTTTCCGCTTCACTCATAGCCACAACACGGGCAGCGCATTCGGGATATTACAGGACCAGAACGGTCCCCTCATCCTGGTGTCTTTGATTGGCATCACCGTTCTGGGGTTCATCTACCACAGCCAGCGCAACCCCTCCAATCTGCTGCGGCTGAGTTTGGGCCTTCAGATGGGAGGCGCCGCCGGTAACCTGCTGGACCGCGTGCTGTTGGGACACGTCATCGACTTTATCGATGTGGGCACGTGGCCGATTTTTAACCTGGCGGACTCTTCCATCATGATAGGGCTCGGGTTGCTGGCCTGGATGTTTTTGCGTCCCGAGGGATTTGGAGGTGTCAAACCTGCCGCCGCGCCCATCGGCGTCTGGTGCCCCATCTGTGATGGCGAGATGTTGGCTTCCGGGCGTGGCTGGCACTGCCCTGATTGTGGAGTCAGGGAGAGGATCGACGCCGGTCACCTAGCGGCGGACCTCCCAGTAGCCGCCGAGCAAATAGCGCCGCCATTGGGTACCGATACCGCTTTGTGGGAGCCAACTGAGGAAGCTCCGGCATCTTCGGTTTCGTCGTCTGAGGCCGCATATGGCGATGACCTTCCCACTGGCAACTCGCAACTGGAAGAAGACCCAAGTTCCTCCGCAACGAACAAGCCGCTATGACACAGAAGTTTCAAGTGGGAGAGGGAGAGACGCGGTTGGACCGGTTCCTGGCCGGCCAGGAGGTGGGTCTGACCCGTAGTCAGCTACACCGCATCGTGGTCGAAGGGTGGGTCCAGCTCAACGGGCATCCCGCCAAGCCATCGCAAAAGGTAAGGGCGGGGGATTGGGTCTCTCTTACCATACCGCCACCCCGTATTCTGGACGTTGTTCCCCAGTGGATGCCCCTAACGGTGGTACACCAGGACCAGCACATCGTCGTCATCGATAAACCCGCCGGCCTGTCGGTGCATCCTGGTCCGGGACACCCTGACCGTACCCTGGTCAACGCCCTCCTTGCCCTGTGCCCCGATATCCAGGGGATCGGCGGCGCGATCCGGCCGGGCATCGTTCACCGGCTGGACAAAGATACGTCGGGACTGATGGTGGTGGCCAAGAACCATCATGCCCACCAGGCGCTGTCTGAGGACCTGAAAGAACACCGGGTCACCAAAGGGTATCTTGCTCTAGTCACCGGGTCGGTATCACTGATGGAGGGAAAGATCGACGCGCCCATCGCGCGAGACCCAAGACAGCGCAAGCGTATGGCGGTCGTGGTTGGAGGCAAGGAGGCGCGGACCAGCTATCGCGTGGTTGAGCGCATACCCGGCCACACCCTTCTCGAGCTGTACCTGGAGACTGGACGTACCCATCAGATAAGGGTACATCTGGCCTACATCGGTCACCCGATCTACGGCGATGCAGTGTACGGGAAACGAGACCCGCTTCTGGCCCGCCACTTCCTGCACGCCTTTCATCTGGGGTTCCAGCACCCTGTAGGCGGTGCGCCGGTGGAGTTTCGATCGCCACTTCCGGACGAGCTGGCCCGCGTGTTGGATGAGCTCAGACCCAAAGGGGACGGTACATAGATCCGATTCCAGAGAATTATGATTCATCAAGCGGCGCCGCCACCCTAACTTTCCCCTTCGAGGTGCCTCGCCTCAAAATTAGGTACGCGCGTGTCACCTAGAGCACAGGGAAGTTTCTGGGGCGGTGCGTTCACCCCAGCAATCCGCTATTACTGCACTCCACCACGCCGGAACGGCCGCACCGAAGCATGCTAGAATTAGGCTCAGTTTTGGAGGTCGACTTTCTTGGCAGAAAACGTCCGCGTACGATATGCGCCCAGTCCCACCGGTGACCCCCACATCGGCAACATGCACTCGGCCCTGTTCGAGTGGCTCTTTGCACGACGCCACGGTGGTAAATTCATTGTTCGCATAGAAGATACCGACCAGGAAAGGGTGGTGCCGGGCGCCGTGGAGTCCATCCTAGATGGCCTGCGGTGGTTGAATATCGACTGGGACGAAGGACCCTTAGTGGGAGGCCCCTACGGTCCTTATATACAATCGGAGCGGCTGGATAACTACCGGGAAATGGCGGAGCGGCTGATTCGCCAGGAAGATGGCTACCGCTGTTATTGCAGCCGAGAGCGCCTTAACGAGATGCGGCAGGAGCAAGAGCGGCGGGATCAACCGACGGGCTACGACGGCCGGTGCCGCGACCTGAGCCCGGTCCAGCGTCAGGAAATGGAGGCCCAGGGCGGCCCCAGTGTGGTCCGGTTCGCCATGCCACGTTCCGGTACAACCCGCGTCCAAGACTTGATTCACGGCGAAGTGGAGTTTAGCAACGAGCTATTGGACGACTTCATCATACTGAAGGCGGACGGTTTCCCCACCTACCATCTGGCGTCGGTGGTGGACGATCACCTGATGAAGATCAGTCACGTGTTGAGGGCCGACGAATGGCTGCCCAGCACGCCCAGACACCTGCAGCTCTACCGCGCCCTGGGATTTACGCCGCCACAGTTTGGGCATCTGCCAATGCTCCTGGGACCGGACCGGGATAAACTCTCCAAGCGCCATGGGGCCACTTCGGTTCTCGAGTATCGGGACCAGGGCTACCTGCCCGAGGCGGTGCTCAACTTCATGGCGTTGTTGGGCTGGTCCCTGGATGACCGGACGGAGGTCATGTCCGCGGAAACCCTCAAGGAGAATTTCTCGTTGGAGCGGGTGAGCCGGTCGCCGGCAATATTCGACCAGGAAAAGCTACTGTGGATGAACGGCCTATACATCCGAGAGCTCACCGCGGAAGACCTCGCCGAACGGCTAACGCCTTTCCTGGAACGTGGCCTTCCCAAGGAACTGCTGCCCGTGGACCGGGACTACCTGCTGCGCATCGTTCCTTTGATAAGGGAGCGCATAAAATTGCTTTCGGAAGCGGCGGAGATGATAACCTACTTCTTTCAGGAGGAAGTGGACTATGATCCCGCCGACCTGGTGCAGCGTGGCATGGACCAGGAGAGCACCGTGGCGGCACTGCGTCTGGCTAGGGATGAGATGACGGCAGTTAAGGTATTTGAGCACCAACTTCTTGAAGATACCCTACGGGCTGCAGGCACAACGCTGGGGTTGGCGGCGCGCCAGTTCTTTGGTACGCTTCGTGTGGCCGTCACCGGCCGCACCGCAACACCTCCTCTATTCGAAACCATGGAAGTGGTGGGCCGGGAGCGGGTCCTCTCCCGTCTCGGGACCGCGGTGGTGCGGCTGACGAGCAGTAATTAACCCTATCAAAGAAGGCTGACAGTATCCGATGACGCAAGAAAAGACTGACGTGGAGGGAGCTCCAACATTAAAGGCTGATGATGCTTCCCATCCCTCGGATTTTATCCGCAACATCGTTGCCGAGGATCTGTGGAACGGCAGATACCAGGGCCGTGTGGTGACCCGGTTCCCACCGGAGCCCAACGGTTTTCTGCACATCGGGCACGCCAAGTCCATATCCCTCAATTTCGGGATCGCCGCCGAGAACGGAGGCATCTGCCATCTCCGTTTTGACGATACCAATCCCGGACGGGAGGAAGTGAAATATGCCGAGGCCATTCAGGAAGATATCCGATGGCTTGGCTGGGATTGGGGTGTCCACCAATACTACGCCTCGGATTACTTTGAAACCCTGTATAAGTATGCCGTTCAGCTGATCGAGGCCGGCAAGGCCTACGTTTGCGATCTAAGCCCACAGGAGATCAGGGAGTATCGGGGTACGTTGACCGAGCCAGGCAGGGAAAGCCCTAATCGCCAGCGAACCGTCGAAGAAAACCTGCTCTTGTTAGACAGTATGCGGTCCGGAGAGTTTGAAGAGGGCTCCCATGTCCTCCGGGCAAAGATCGATATGGCTTCGCCTAACCTCAACCTTCGTGACCCGGTGCTCTATCGAATCTTGAAGGTCTCTCACCAGAGGACCGGCGACGAATGGTGCATCTATCCAACCTACGACTTCGCCCACGGTCAGTCGGACTCCATTGAAGAGATAACCCATTCCATCTGCACGCTGGAGTTCGCCGACCATCGACCCCTTTACGACTGGTTGCTTGAGTCGCTGAACATCTATCAACCACGGCAGATCGAGTTTGCCCGGCTCAACCTCAGCCATACGGTCTTGAGCAAACGGAGACTGCTGCAGCTTGTGGAGGAGAGGCACGTCACCGGTTGGGACGATCCCAGGATGCCCACGATCGCCGGCCTGCGTAGGAGAGG
>JADFJS010000005.1 GCA_022566155.1 Chloroflexota bacterium | reverse complement strand
GAATTGTCCGTGTTGCGTTCGCGCCAGTCGCTGGCGACCACAGCATCATGTCGAGGAACGACCAGGTATCATCGCGTGCGTAATAGTAGGTGCCATTGCAGCCGCCACAGCCCAACTCGTGCGCGATCGTCCAGTGCGGCCGGACGTACATTTCAAGTATTCCGGTTCGTTCGGCTTCGGCGCTGGTCGTATTGAAGTCACCGGCGGCGAACACGTAGTTTTCATTGGGTAATTGCGCCCGCAGTTCAGCGAGGTGCCGGTAGGCCGCGACGCGCATTTCTGTCGGGTGAAATGGCGCCGGAAAATGCACCGAAAAACCCGTCAGCATGGATCCATCAGGCAGTATAAAGGTCGCCTCCAGCACACCGCGTGTGTCCTTTTCGCGCTCCGGGTGGTCCCTGAAGCGAAGTGCATGCAGCACCGCGGGCGCAGCCAGGGGAAGTCTGGACAGGAACGCGACATCGATGCCGCGCAGGTCCTGGCCTTCGATCAGAATGGCGGGCAGATAATTCGAGTCCACCAGATACTCAGTGCTCAGCCGATCGAGAATCGCGGCGTTCTCGACTTCCTGCAACGCGATGATATCCGCTCCACGAACAGCCGCGACGATGCGCTCTAGATCATAGGCGCCGTCCTTCCCCAGCGAGTAACGAATGTTATATGTAACCAATTTCACTAAAGGACGCCTCCAGAAGTGTAGATGGCTTGCCCCAATGAGCCAAGGGCCGGTGCCGCAGTTATTTACCCATGCTTCCCGATGGGAAAACTCCTGTCAACAGGGAACACGCTAGCCGGTGTCTGCCCCGATTGGAGTGGGGACCCCGGCCCTGTAGAGGCTGCGGGGAGTGGGTATAAACAGACTAGCTACAACCACCACCAGGAAGGAAAGGCCGCCGACAGTGAGTATCCACGCAGGATCGAACACGTCGGCCAGGGCGCCATTGGCGAAATACGAGAAGCCCATGATTCCACCGGCGTGAATCAAATATATGCTGGTGATGCGGCCTCTAAGGGTATCGGGTGCTACGGTTTGAATCATGATGGTGGCTAGAGTCATGAATCCGGTATGGGAAACGCCCATCACGACCGTCCCTAAAGCGGCGATCGGAAGGTTAGGAGCTATTCCAAGAATGACGTTGCCCAAGGAGCTCACCACCGCAGTCACGAGAAGCAACCGGCCTCGCATCCCTTCCCCCCGTAGCGGAGCCAACGCGAACGCGGCTATCAGTGCTCCCACGCCGACCATCATGTGCAGATAAGCTACGCCTCCTGCCCCCGTGCCCAGCCGGTTGCCTGAGATCGCCGGAAGCAGCGATTCGAAGGACATTACGAGCGTGCAATGGAACAGCACCAGGAAGATCACGCAACGCAGCACCCGATCGCTGTAAACGTACCGGAAGCCAGACAGCATGTTATACACGAGACCTTTCCCTGGTTCGACCGCGCCGGTCGAAACTGTAACTATCTGTAGGACGAGAATCAGCCCGATGGCATAGAAGCCGGAGCAGGCGAGGAATATCCACTTGAGGCCGACCACGCCCAAGAGTGGAGCTATCACCCCCGGTCCAATCAGGCGGGTGGCATAGTAGCCCGCGTTGACCAGAGCATAGGCGTTTGGCAGGTCATCACGGGGCACAAGGTCGGCTGCCAGGGACTCGATAGCGCCCATGTGAACAGCCCGGGCAATGCCGTTCACAAATGCCAGGAGAAGCACATGCCAGATCTGGATGTTGCCGGTAAAAACTAATACGGTCAAAGCCAGACCGTGCATCAGGCTGATGGCGTACGCCAAGGCCAAGATATCCCGCCTGACGAACCTGTCGGTCAAGTAGCCGACGAGGACAGGTACCACAAACCAGGGGATCATGGCCGCTAGAAATACAGCTCCCACCCAACTGCTGGGATTATGCTGTGCCAGGGTGAATACGAGCCAGCCCTCGGCCGCACCCAGCGCCCACGACGACGATTCCCCCACCACGTGTCCGTACCACATCACCCGATAGTCTCTATGGGCCAGCGAGGGTACAAGGCGGCCCTGGAGAAATTGGCGGAGTGTAGCTAATTCCGGCACTGGACTTGCTTTCCTTCGTTAACTTTTGCGATCTGGAGGTATGGGGATCAACCGTCGCAGCGCACGGGACTGGACGCCTCGCGATTTATTCCAATGTCTGTTGTCATCGATATCACCGGAGTAGCGTCGATCCGGGATAGGGGAACAACGTTGTCATAGAAATCGGAGGCGCGCTCTCCGGCACGACGGGGGCAGCATGACAGGATCAGGGCTCGTAGCGTCGACTTATTTTATCACCAACACTAAGTTGACTCGGTAGATGTTCCGGCGTACAGTATCCTACTGCCCGCGATCGCTGCGGATTAGGTGCAGACGACGCCTGTTTAGCGCAATGGATCAGCAGCACGCTGCGGGAATTGGGCACAATGGTTACAGATTCGCCGCGCCCTAGCCTGCACACCCGTCGCCAGACATGTGAGGGCTCCCCAGCTGACCGGCCTGGACCTGTACAATTTCAATTGGAGGTAACCCCTGGATGGAAGAAGTTCCTCAACGAGTGCTGGTGATAACGCCCCACCCTGATGACGCGGAAGTCTGGTGCGGCGGCACCGTTGCCCGGTGGATCAAAGAGGGCGCCGAGGTCTACTTTGTCCTATGCACCGACGGCGGCAAGGATACTTTCGACCGCCAAGTGAGCTCTGAGGACCTGGCGACGATCCGGGAGGCGGAGCAAAGAGAGGCCGCCGACATTCTGGGCGTTACACAGATGGTAGTGCTGGGCCACCCCGATGGCGAACTTGAGGACGACGACGTTTTTCGCAGGGAGTTGGTGCGGCAGATCCGGCTGGTGCGGCCCGACGTCGTGCTCTGCCCCGAGCCGTACCGCAGGAATCTGGCCTGGCATCGCGACCACCGGATCGCCGGGCAAGTGGCGATAGACGCGGTATTTCCTTACGCCCGGGACCACCTTCACTTCAGAGAACTTTGGGAGCAGGAAGGTTTGGAACCACATAAGACCGCGACCGTGCTCCTATGGGGCGCCGAGCAGCCCGATACCCACATGGACATCGGCGATACCCTGGAGGTCAAAATCCGGGCGGTGGCTGTCCATCAAAGCCGGAGGTCTGGGCGGTCAGAGTCGGAAGTCGCGGAATTCGTCAAAGAGCGGGCGATCGGTGACGGCGCCGGCCAAGACTATGATTACGCGGAAGCCTTCCGCAAACTCACCTTCAGGACGTAGCACCCGGTCATCTTGACTACGACGATTATTCACCTGGACCCACCCCCACCCTAACTCCACCCTTCAAGTGGGGAAGCTAGGATGGGGGCGGCTGGTTGCGTAAGAAAACCTGGTTGACCGGTTGCTAACTGGACGGCCTATCCATCAGCGGTTAACCGGCGCTTAACCAATCATCTCGCTTATCTGAAGCGTCGGCGATATGTCGGTGTAGTTCGGGACATCGCCCATCACGGGCCTACCCGCAGCCATAAAGGCCGTGTGCACATCTTCCACAGTATTGAAGATTAGATGTGCCGCCGCGATAAAGGGAGCGGGAGCGCTGGGATCAGCCGCTGAGATTCCTTTGTCGATTTCCACACGCACCATTCCCCGGTGGTCCAACTCACGGTGCAATAATTCCATATGAGGGCCCGTAAAATAATCCCAGTCAAACTTTTTGTCGGGCTCGTTCCGATAGGATACGGTAACTCGAATCATTCTAGCCTCCTTAAGCTTTCTCTCTAACATTGACAACGGGTCAGGCATCCAAAGGATTCACCCTCCGACGCCTCATTTTCTTGTTCTGGCCGGACCGTGGTGTGGTGAAAAACCACCTGTCCGCTACCGCCTCCCAAAGCGACCACCTCGCCGTTGATGGCGATGGACCGGGGTGAGGCCAAGAAGGCGACCACATAGGCCAATTCGCTGGCATCCACTATTCGCTTGATGGAGTTTTTGCCGGCAACCCGAGCCTACACCTCTTCACCGGTGACTCCTCCCAGATCAACATCCCAGAAGAACTGCCCCATTGTACACCACCCCGGTGGGCCCGGACAGTGTAACGCATTCCATGGACCGGCTATCTGCTACAATGGGTCCAGCCACGCAAAATTTTACGATTAACTTAACGTCGGCGATATATGCATCGGACCACCTTCAGAAAACGTCTTCCCGCCGGGGCGGCCTTGGCCGTGCTGGCAATTTTTCTCACCGTGGCTTGTGGATCGCCCACCGCCTCGGAAAAGTTGGCGCCGGACGACGAGAACGCGCTGGTATGGGAGGCGTGGGATAAAATCGACACGTCCTATGCCGGGCGCAAAACCCTGGACCTGGAATCGTTGGTTGGCGGCTCTCTCCGGAGCTTGCTAGCGCTGGCGGATGCCGATGCTTACCCCTTCCTGACCGAATTGGGCCGCATGCGGGGCCAGCCACCGCCTCAGGTGCCGCCGGAAATAACCGACATATGGCGAGCGTTAGCGCTCCTTCAAAGCAAGTGGCCTGAGATCGACCGGGCCGAGGTCCTGGAATCGGCCATCTCGGGGATGGTTCGCGGGCTGGAAGACCCATCCGCCGCGTATATCACCGCCGAGGTTTACCCCGAGGCCCGGGAAGGCCTTGAAGACAACACCAAGGGAAGCTACCTTGGCATCGGAGCCAATGTAGTAGAACGGGACGGCCAGGTTCTCCTGTTCCCCTTCTCCGGCGAACCTGCCGACATTGCCGGCGTCGAAAGTGGGGATGCGCTTATACAGGTGGATGGGCAACCGGTGGCGGGGCTGAGTCTCGAGGATATCGTGGAAATGGTGGCAGGGCCTCCGGGGACGGAGGTGGGTTCCAGGGTTAAACTGCTCCTGGAGCGGGAGCAAGAGCCAGAATCCCTGGAGATCAACGTCTTCCGCAACGATGTGGAGCTGCGGTCGATAGAATACCAGCTCCTGCCGGGCGGCATCGGCTACATGAGGATAATCAATTTCAGAGAAAACACCGCCAACCGTGTATATGCGGCCTTAGAACAGTTCAATCGATTCGAGACCCTGGCGCTGATTCTTGACCTGCGATCCAACCCCGGTGGCTCGTTGGACGCGGCATTTGGCGTTGCCGGTCATTTCCTAGCCCCGGGAAGCATCTTCATCTCTCAAGAGGAACAAGGCGGCCCCCGTGAGATGCTGACGGTGGCGGCAGACCCGGACAACCCGGTGTTGGGCGAGCCCGACTTGGTGGTGCTTATCAACGAACAGACGGTGGGAGAAGCGGAGGCAGTTGCCGCGGCGTTGCAGGACGCCGGCCGGGCCGTGGTAATCGGCACGACATCATTTGGCAAAGGTTCCAGTAATACCTTTCTTGATCTCAGTGACGGCTCAGCGATCTACTTACCCACATCCCAGTGGTTTCGGCCTTCGGGCCAGCGTATAACAGGGGTAGGTGTTGAACCGGACATCGTAGTCACCGGCGAGCAAGACCAGACAGCCAGGGCCTACGATTATCTGGACGAGTTATTGCCGGCGTTTCGGTAGCCGGCGAGGACTAGCGTCCGATCCACCAAAGCCGCTCAGCTATGCAACTGACGAGAGGGCGCCGTGGCGTGGCTCCGCGCCAAGTCCTAGTTGGCCAGTTAGCAGTTCGTCCTGCACGCCAACGGGTGGTAACTACCGTATGCCGGCGCCTAGGATTCCTGGCAACTCAGGCATACGTAGGCGCTACGGTCGTCAGGCAGGGTGTCGGCGGGCACATTCCGCCGCCGGTGACACATGGAGCACTCCACGCTTTCCAGCGCAGGCACCCCTTTTGCCGTCACCGTATTCGCCCCTCGAAAGCCCGTATATTCCGGGGTCTGCTCCTTGATGCGGCGAAACCGCTCTTGGTCCTTGCGGCGACTCAAACCAACCCTCCCGGCGGCCTAGTACGGCCAGGAGCCGCTACTTTACCTCAACGACGGCGCCAGCCTCTTCTAGCTTGCTCTTTATGGTTTCGGCCTCGTCCTTGACCACGCCCTCTTTAACCGATGTCGGGGCCGATTCCACCAGCTCCTTGGCTTCGCGCAGGCCCAGGGAGGTCACTTCCCTAACGGCCTTGATGACGTTGATCTTGTTGGGGCCAATCTCCTTGAGGGACACTTCAAATTCTGTCTGCTCTTCTTCTTCAACGGCGCCGTCGCCAGCCGCGCCACCAGGAACAGCGGCAGTGGCTACAGCCACCGGTGCTGCCGCGGTGATGCCGAACTCATCCTCTAACGACTTCACCAGATCGGCCAGGTCCAGGACGTTCATCTGTTTGATGGCTTCCATTAATTCTTCTTTAGTCACGGTTCCTCCCTCTTTTCTTGGCATTTTAATCTTGGCTTATTTTTAGCCTTTTAAGGCTCGATCCAATATTTAGTTGCCGGATCCATTGGATTCGATCTGTTGAATCCTAGCCTGTAGCAACGCATCCAGGTTCCTCAAGGGCCCGTTGAGCACACCCAGCAATCGTTGCATGGGCGACTGTAATTGGCCCATCAGTGTGGCTAGCATCAGGGATTTGGACGGCAAACTTGCCATGCGCGTTACGTCGCTTGTTGGCATCACCGGTCCATCTCCCATAACGGCGCCACGGATGGCCAAAGCTGATCGAGTGGTCCGGATGTAGTCTGCCAGCGCCTTGGTAACATCTTGCGGATCGTCATAGCCAAAGGCCAGTACCGTGGGCCCCTTTACTATCTCCTTTACCTGGGGGCGGCCGGCAGCTTCGGAAGCCAGGTAGGTCAGCGTGTTCTTGACCACCGTCAAATCTACACCTGCGGCTCGCATCCGCCGGCGTAGATCCGTCATCTCGTTCACCGAGAGTCCGGTGTAGTCGGCGGCGATGGCGATGGTACACCGTTCCAGTTTGTCTTTGAGGACATTCACTCGTTGTATTTTCGCCTCTGTCGGCAAGGGCAATACTCCTAAAATAAAAATCCCTGCTCCACGATGAGGCGCAGGGAGCAGGGAAATCCCGATCCTTGTATCGCTGCGCCTCTGCGGGCGACCCCGATTCGCCGGCGTCCTTAACTCCACCCTACGTGGAGACCCACGGTCTTTGGCGTGTTCTTGTTTCGTTGGACGGCTACATCGCCGCTACTCCGGTGCCTCAAGGGACTGCAAGCTCGCCAATTCCAGGGGAATACTGGGCCCCATGGAGGAAGTGAGGTATGCCGACCTGATAAATGAACCCTTGATCGCCGTCGGTCTATCCCGCATAATCGCGGACGTCAGGGAGGCCAGGTTCTCCATGAGCTGCTCGGTTTCGAAACTGATCTTGCCAACCGAGCCGTGGATTATCGCGGTCCGGTCTGTCCGGTACTCGATACGGCCGCCCTTGGCCTCCTGGATCACCCTGGGTAGGTCTTGGGGTTGCACCATTGTGCCGGAACGTGGGTTGGGCATCAACCCTTTGCGCCCCAAGATTCGGCCCAACTTTCCGATCTTGGGCATCACCGCAGGCACTGCCAGTCCCAGGTCAAAGTCGGTCCAACCGCCTTCTATCTGCTCGATCAGGTCGTCCTCTCCAACGAAGTCTGCGCCGGCCTGGCGGGCGGCTTCCGCTGCATCCGCGCCGGCGAAAACCAGGACTCGCACCGTTTTGCCCAAACCGTGGGGCAGCACGGCCACGCCCCGGACCATCTGGTCAGCGTGACGCGGGTCGGCGTTGGTCCTCAGATGGATCTCCACCGTCTCATCGAACTTGGTAGTGGACAGCTCTTTCAACCGGCCGATAGCCTCTTCAGGTTGGTAAAACTTGTCGCGATCCACCTCTTGGGCGGCGACTTTGTATCGTCGGCTATGCTTGACCACGTTTACTCCCCACTCGTGTTACTAAAGATACCTAAGATACCTGGATCCCCATGCTGCGAGCGGTGCCTTCTATGATCTTCATGGCCTCTTCCACCGTAGAAGCGTTGAGGTCGGCCATCTTTGCCTCGGCGATATTTCTTAGCGCCGCGCGGTCGATCTTACCGACGGGACCTTGCCTGGCTTCTGAAGCACCCTTTTCCACGGAAGCCGCCCGGCGCAGCAGGTCCGAAGCAGGCGGGGTCCGGGTGACGAAGGTGAATGAGCGGTCCTCGAACACGCTTATGTGAACGGGAACGATGCTTCCGCTCTTGTCGGAGGTACGAGCATTGTACTCTTTGACAAAGCTCATGATATTGACACCGTGCTGGCCCAAAGCCGGACCAACGGGCGGCGCCGGGGTCGCTTTCCCCGCCTCCAGTTGTAGCTTGATGATGGCCCGCAGTTTTTTGGCCACCGGTTCCTCCTAGATCCTTTCGACTTGCAGGAAGTCCAACTCCACCGGCGTTTCCCTGCCGAAGAAGGAGACTAAAACGCGGACTTTGCCTTTGCCCTCGTCCACGTCGCTGACGGCTCCGATGAAGTCCACGAACGGGCCTTCGGTTATTCGCACCGTCTCTCCCAACTCCAGACCGATTTTAACACGGGCCGGGTTGGTCGCCGCCTGTTTAAGAATGTCCTCTACCTGCTTGTCCTCCAGGGGTACAGGTTTGGGACGCTTGTCGTGCTCGTCTTCACTGGAGACGAAGCCGGTTACCCCCGGCGTATTGCGGACGGCATACCAACTCTCATCGTCCATCATCATCTGGACCAGGATATAGCCGGGGAAGAGCTTGCGCTGCTCCGACTTGCGCTTCCCTTCCTTGAAGACCACCTCTTCCTCGGTGGGGACCAGAATCTGCATGATGCGGTCCTGCATGTCCAGGCTCTGGATACGGAGCTTCAGATTCTTTTCGACCAGGTCTTCCTGACCCGAGTAGGTGTGTACTATATACCACCTGGGGTCATTCTCTTCGTCTACTTGGGGGTCGTTCTTAGCAACCATATATCAAATCCCAATGCCAGACTCTTTCGATGGCACAACAGGAAAATGGCCGAGCGGGAACTGTCCGGCCATTTAAAAAATAACTCTGCTAAATGTCTCCGAGAATATACGATCGAGGCCGCCAAGGAAGAATGATGCGACCACGGACAGGACAATCACTACCATTGTCAGGCGTGCAGTTTCCTCCCGGCTGGGCCACACCGATTTTCTCAGTTCGGAGGCCGTTTCCTGAAGGAACGTCACCGGACTGATCCGGCCAGCGGCGCCAGGAGATATGGACCGGGTACTGCGTGTGGAAGCCCTAGCCATGGGTGTTACCTCACTTCCCGATGTACCTTATGCCCTTGGCACCGGGAACAATACTTTCGCAGCTCTACCCGCTGCGGATCATTGCGCCGGTTCTTGGAGGAAGTGTAGTTACGCTCCCGGCAATCGCCACATTGTAGGGTTATGATTTGCCTGGCGCCGGTAGTCTTTCTTGCCATGTTTTAGTCCAATAACTCGGTGATTACCCCGGCGCCCACGGTACGGCCGCCTTCGCGGATAGCGAAGCGCAGGCCCTCTTCGATGGCGATGGGGGTGCCGAGCTTGATAGTCATCTGTATGTTATCACCGGGCATGACCATCTCCACGCCCTCGGGCAGCCCGATCTCTCCGGTGATATCGTTGGTGCGGATGTAGAACTGGGGTTTATAACCGGGAAAGAAAGGTGTATGACGACCGCCTTCCTCACGGCTCAATACATATACCTCCGCTTTGGCCTCCTGGTGCGGCTTCATGGACCCTGGCTTGACCAGCACTTGCCCCCGTTGCACCTCATCCCGGTCCACGCCTCGCAAGAGGATGCCAACGGCGTCCCCGGCTTCGGTGGACTCCAAGGTCTTGTGGAACATCTCCAGGCCCGTGGCCACTGTTTCTCGCACGTCGCCAGATCGAATAATTTCTACTGCTTCGCCCTGCTTCAGCGTACCCCGTTCCACTCGTCCAGTGACCACGGTGCCGCGGCCCTTGATACCAAACACGTCTTCGATAGGCATCAGGAATGGCTTGTCGGTTACGCGTACGGGAATGGGGACGTAGTCGTCCAGGGCCTGAATTAGCTTCAAGATACCCTCTTCCGCCTCAGGGTCCCCTTCCAGTGCCTTGAGTGCGCTCACCCGAATGATAGGAGTATCGTCGCCGGGGTAATCATAGCGGGTAAGCAGCTCACGGACCTCCAACTCCACCAGTTCCAGCAGCTCCTCGTCATCCATCATGTCCACTTTGTTGAGCGCCACCAGAATCTTGGGCACTTCCACCTGGCGGGCCAGCAAGATATGCTCTCGGGTTTGGGGCATGGGGCCATCCGGTGCGCTGACGACCAGCATCGCGCCATCCATCTGGGCTGCACCTGTAATCATGTTCTTGATATAGTCTGCGTGGCCCGGACAGTCCACGTGGGCATAGTGACGCGTCTCCGATTCGTATTCCACATGGGCGATGGCGATGGTCACCCCACGGGCTTTTTCCTCGGGGGCATTGTCTATGCTGTCCAGCGACCGAAAGTTTGCTAGCCCTCGCTTGGATAGCACCTGCGTGATTGCTGCGGTGAGGGTTGTTTTACCATGGTCAACATGACCAATGGTGCCAACGTTAACGTGGGGTTTGGTTCGATCGAATCGCTGCTTGGCCATCTACATATCCTCCCTATCTTGTGCTGGTACTGGAGCCCAGAGGCGGGATTGAACCGCCGACCCCGTTCTTACCAAGAACGTGCTCTACCGCTGAGCTATCTGGGCCCGTTGTCTGGGCAACCGGCGGTCGATTTCGTATCTGGGCTTTGGGCTGGCCGCTATTGGTGGAGGGGGTAGGATTCGAACCTACGAAGCCCTTCCGGACGCCAGATTTACAGTCTGGTGGCTTTAACCACTCACCCACCCCTCCAGATAGTCCGTGCTACTAGTCCCTGCCTTCGGCAGCGTAGACTATAAGGACCTTTCAAACTTTCGGGGCTGAACCTACTGGAGCCCCAGAGGGGAGTCGAACCCCTAACCTGTCGATTACAAATCGACTGCGCTTCCGTTGCGCCACCGGGGCGTGAAGAGCGCCGGTTGGTCGGCAAACTATAAAATAGCCCCAGCGTTGTGGGGCCATTTGCCAGAACTGCTATTCCTGCCTGAAATTATATAGAACAGGCATTGGAAAGTCAATTGAATTCAGCACTCCAGATGACGATGTAGGTATGGTGCTGCGCCCCTCTTTATCCCATCCCATAACGGCCAATCCACTTGGCAGCATCCCCTATGATCTCGCCGCTTTCCACCCGGTACGATCTCTCAAGTTCAATGCCCTCAAGTTCAATGCAAGCGTGCCCATTACCATGGGTAATGTTGCCAAGAGCTGCCGGTCCGTATCGTATTCTCTGGTCTACCATAATCAGCTTGACGACGCACGTCCGGTATTCTACACTGCACCGGGATGTCACCCAGCCTGGACCGGTTGAAATTCCCATGGGTGGCGGCGCTTACGGGGACCAAATTCTTACCGCGTATGGCGGTGGCATGCAGTTGAAGGCCTTTATCCGGGACATCCCGGATTTCCCCATACCCGGTATCCTTTTCCGGGATATCACACCGCTCCTGCGGGACCCCAAAGCCTTTAGATATGCGATCGACCAGTTGGCCGCCCGATTCGGAGAAGACCCACCGGACGCCATCGCGGCAATAGAATCCCGCGGCTTTCTCTTCGGCGCACCCCTGGCGCACCAGATGGGCATACCTTTGGTACCGGTGCGCAAGCCGGGTAAGCTGCCGGCCGCCACCTACGCCACGGAGTTCTCGCTGGAGTATGGGGAGAGCACCCTGGAGTTGCATACCGACGGCGTAAACGCCGGTGACAGAGTGTTGATTCTGGACGACCTGCTGGCCACTGGCGGCACCCTGGCGGCCACGGCCCGATTGGTGGAGATGGCCGGCGGAGTGGTCGCCGGCATCGGCGTGATAATAGAGCTGTCCGAGCTTGAGGGCCGCCGGCAGCTACCGGGCTACGATGTATACTCCCTGATAACTTACTGACCGGCCAGGCCCGGCGCCCTCCAAAGGAATGGCGGGGCCAATTGCCGGGCAACGCCGAACAATACGTCTAATATCGACCGAACCCGCTGTCTAATATCACAAGAAAGGAGACGCAAATGCCGGACAAAATCACTGTAGGCAATGTGGAGATCACGGCGGTCCTCGATATGGTTCCGCCCCCTCGCGACCCCACTGCCATGTTCCCCGACACGGCTGCCGGAGATTGGGCTGCCTACCAGGATGCGCTGGAAGGCGGTCAACTGCAGCTGTACTATGGCTGTTTTATCGTACGTTCTCAAGGCACAACTATCTTGGTGGACACGGGTTTGGGGCCCGGCCCACATCCGGACCGGGGCAATGTAGAGGGGCAACTCTTCGACCGGCTGAGGGACGTTCTGATTCCCGCGGACCGGCGCAACAATACCAATGTCGGCCCGTCGGACGAGGTTAACGTGGTGGTTCACACCCATCTGCACGGGGACCACGTCGGTTGGAATCTCAGGTACTCCGGCGGAATGCCGGCGCCTTACTTCCGCCGGGCCAGGTACCTGGTGCCGCGTCTGGACTGGGAGCACTTCACCCAGCCGGACGTGCTGGAAGCGCACCCATACATCAAGACCCAGGTGATGCCGCTGCAAAGACTGCGCAAGATGGAGTTGATCGAGGGCGAGCACAACATCACCGACGAAGTATCCACCTTGCCCACTCCCGGCCACACGCCGGGGCACCAGGCGATCCTCATCAGCTCCCAGGGCGAGAAGGCCATAATCGCCGGCGATGTCCTCCACAGCAAGGTGCAGGTGCAGGAGGCCGGTTGGTGCGCCGGTGTGGACATCAACAAGGACCATAGCCGCCAGAGCCGCGAGGCTCTGCTGGACCGGGCAGAGCGGGAGAACTATATAGTAGCCGCCGGGCATTTCCATCCCAGCGAAAACTTTGGCAGGGTCGTGCGGTTGGATGGCAAGAGGTACTGGCAGGGGCTGTAACCGGGGAGGCTGCCGCGTTGTCTTTTAAAGCCCGCGAGGCTCCTACGATGGGCCGGCCTGATGAGCTAAAATAGGGGTTGCGCGGAACGCCACGTGTGCGCTTCGTCTCAACCGTGCAACCGCTGCGTCTCCGATGCGATCGGGAGCAGGCCGCCGTTCAAGACCAACCGATTGGAACAATCTGGAGGTAGGTTATGACCACTAGCGCCGAAAGGTCCAGCCAGGTGGAGGCCAGCGACACAATCGAGGCGATCGAGGAGTGTTACCGTCTGGGTTGGAGCGATGGCCTGCCGGTGGTGCCGCCCGCGGACTACAAGGTCCGGGAGATGCTGGAATACGTGGGCATGACCGGCGAAGAGGAACTGCTGTCCTTCGACATGCGCCGAAGGGTCCTGACCTCCGAGAACGTGGCGGCCAACGCGGTGATGGCCGGCTGCCTGCCCGAGTATTTTCCAGTCCTGGTCACCACGCTGCGGGCGTTGGAGGAGGAGAAAAACTACGTCAATATGGCCGCCTCCTCCACCAGCTCGCCCGCCATGTTGATGGTGATCAACGGCCCCATCCGCGACCAGATCGGGGTCAACTACAAAGATGGGATCTTCGGCCCCGGTTTCCGGGCCAACGCCTGCCTGGGCCGCGCCGTCCGCCTGAGCTTTATGAACGGTTTCGATGCCCGGCCCGGCATCCTGGACCGGGGCACTTTAGGGAACCCAAGCAAATACACCCTCTGCATCGCCGAGAACGAAGAGGACTCCCCATGGGAGGCCCTGCACGTAAGCCGCGGGTTTCAGCCTGAGGATAGCTGCGTCACCGTGGCGGTGGCCTACAACCCCATAACCATCAACAACGCCTACGGCAATACGGGGGAGAGCATCCTGGCTTCCATAGTAGACGCCTTGAAGTCGGCGGCCCTGGTCTGGAGGTTTCCCTCCCAATGGGTGCTGGTTTTCGGCCCCGAACATGCCATAACCCTGCAGCATGATGGTTGGACCCGGCCGGATATCCAGGGATACATCATGGAGCATGCCAGCCGGCCCCTCGCCGATCTGATCCGGCTGGGGATCGCTCAAGGGCCGGAGAAACCCGGGGACGATCAACTGCTTCGCCGCTGTTCCAGGGACCCTGAGGATATCTGGATCCTGATGGGCGGCGGTACCGGCGGCCGCAACAGCGCCATCATCGACACCACCGGGTACAAGATCCGCACCCGCAAGATCGATATTCCGGGCGGGTAAAGGTTCCCGGCCCAAAACACTGCGTTTTGCGGAATGTTGCACCTTGTAATACGCTTGGCTAGGTGTATCATGATGTTTAGAATTGACTGGCTTACCTTGGCGCGCTCGGCCGGTCATTAAGGAGGGAGTATGGCGGAGACTGTTACGGTAGGTAATTTGCGCCTGGTCAACCCTCGGGGCACCGACCTGGGCTCGGGGGAGTTCCATCTGAACGAACGACCCGGAGACCTGAATGGCAAGACCTTGGGCTTGCTGGAGAACCACAAGGCGAACTCCGACAAGGTCCTCCACCGGCTGGGGGAGATCCTCAAGGAGAAATACGACCTCAAGGACATAGTGTACTTGAGCAAGCATAGCGCCTCCCTGCCCACCAAGCCGGAAACGATTCAGCAACTTCTCGACAAGGTGGATGTGCTGATCACCGGTATCGGGGATTGAGGCTCCTGCAGCTCGTGCAGTGTGCACGACGGGATCGAGATGGAGAGGCTGGGTATCCCCACCGCTTCCATAATCACCCACGTATTCCTACCCACGGCGAAAGCCATGACTCGCATGATGGGCGTGCCCGACTATCACTTCGTGGTTGCCGAGCACCCGCTATCCAGCCTCACCGACGAGGAATGCGACGAGCGGGCCGCCAAGATCTTCGACGAGGTGGAGGGCATCCTGCTAGGGGTCAACGCCACACCGGTTGAATAATTCACTGTAACCAGCGGCAACAACTGGCATTAAATGGGGCGACCAACACTCGCCCCATATTTTTTTGCTGAAACTCCCGTAAATCATCATTCCGGCGCATGAATGATCGCCCCAGAGGCGGCTACTGTATTGGGACCGTATCGAGCATTGTGAGACCCGGAGCGCCCCGCCGGCCAATGTCGTGTAGAGACTGGATAGGGCTCGTTTTGGTTGAAAGGGGCGGGGCCCTGTGGTACCATTGGCATGGATTGTTATTAAATTCACGAACTCCCTCACTCCGGTACAAACAGGCCAGGGAGACCACTACATGGATGGCCTGACACGGCGGATTTCGGAGGCGGTCCACGGGCAGCCTCAAGCCACGGTCACTGTTCTATCGTCGCTCCTCGCCGTTGAAGATGAGCTGGGCTACATCCCCAAGGAAGCGGTGGAGGAGGTGGCGGCGCTAACCCATTCCACCATCAACGATGTGTGGGCGGTTGCCTCCTTCTATCCCAATTTTCGCTTCGAACCACCCTGCGAACACACCGTCGAGATCTGCTGGGGCACGTCCTGTCACTTGGTGGGCGCGATGCCCTTGATCGAGGCGATACTTGACGCCGCGGGTATGGAGGGGGAGGGAGATACAGACGACAGGCGGCTGACCCTCCGCTTCAACACCTGCTTGGGGGCCTGCGCTCAGGCTCCGGTTATATCCATCGATCATCAGTTGCATGGCCGCCTTTCAGCCGAGGCGGCTCGGGAGAAGGTATCCGCGCTGCTCAGTGCGCCCGATTCGAGCGGGGGCCGGTAGCCTAAATCTCCCCCACCTCAGATCGCCAGGCCCTTCCGGATATGCCTGGGCAGCTGTCAAGGCCGCAGGAATCCGCCGGTGTTGTTACGTTGATTACTTAGGAATAACCATGGCAATCAGCTTCCAGGACATGCAAACCGAGGCGCAAGGGCGCTGGCAAGCACTGACCGCGGGGGAGCAACCGTGGATACGGGTAGGTACCGCGTTGTGCGGCAAGGCAGCCGGTTGCGACCCGGTGCTGGATGCCCTGAAGGACTCCCTTCAAAGAAATGGAATCGCCGCCAATGTGAGCCAAGTGGGCTGCTTGGGCCTATGTTTTGCCGAGCCCCTGATCGACGTTCAGTTTCCCGGCGGACCTCGGATATTCTACGGCAACGTAACCCCGGAAACCGTCGATGAGATCGTGGCATCCCACCTGGTGTTGGGAACTCCCGTCGCCCATCTGGCGTTGGGATACCTGGCAGACGGCGATGGAGCCTCCGTGTCACCCGGTCTGGACCCTGGGATTCCTGACTTGAACCTCCACCCCATGCGCGCCCAAGAGCACCGGATCGCCCTGCGCAATGCCGGCAACATAGATCCTGGCGATATCTACCAGTACATCGCCAATGGCGGCTACCGCGGCCTAGACAACGCGCTGACCGAGTTGAGCCCTTCGGATACATTGGATCATGTTAACGCCTCCGGTCTGCGAGGCCGTGGCGGCGCAGCTTTCCCCACCGCGACAAAATGGCGGTTCCTGGCCGGGTCCGATGCGCCGGTCAAGTACATCCTCTGCAACTGCGAAGAGGGTGATCCGGGCGCTTTCAACGACAAAGCCATCCTGGAAAGCGACCCGCAAACGCTGATCGAAGGGATCACCCTGTGCGGCTACGCCACCGGGTCCCACTATGGTTATATCTTCATCCGCCACGGCCACGACGGCCCCATCGAAAGGACTCAAGAGGCGGTGCGGCAGGCCGAGGAACTGGGTTTATTGGGAGACGACATCCTTGGTTCCGGCTTCAGCTTCCACCTGGAGGTGGCCCTCACCGGCGATTCCTACGTGGCCGGGGAAGAGAGCGCCCTGATGGAGGCCATAGAAGGCAAGCGGGCGATGCCCCGCTTCCGACCTCCCTTCCCGGCTCAAGTGGGGCTGTTCGGCAAGCCCACAAATATAAACAACGTGAAAACACTGGCTTACATACCGGAGATCGTGGCCAGGGGCGGCGAATGGTTCGCCGGTATCGGCCACGATAAGAGCACCGGCACTGCCATCCTCTGCCTGACCGGGTCACTGAAATATACCGGGATGGTGGAAGTGCCCTTGGGCATCAACCTGAAGGACGTGCTGTACGACGTGGCGGGCGGGGTGCCCGACGGCAAGTCCCTCAAATTGGTCCAGTCCGGGGGGCCGCTGGGCGGAGTTCTGGGCGCCGACAACGTAGATGTGTTGTTGGACTTCGACATATTGCGCGCCGCCGGCGCGATCCTGGGCTCCGGTGGCCTCATTGTGGCCGACGAGGACGCCTGCGCCGTCGACCTGACCCGGGCGCTGATCGCCTTCTGCCAGTACGAGTCCTGCGGGAAGTGCTTCCCGTGCCGCATGGGAATGAGCCATCTGCTCGAGGTCCTGGAGCGCATCTGCCGTCTGGAGGGCTCCGTGGAAGATCTGCCGCTGATGCGCAGCATCGGCGAGAACATGCAGGCGGGCTCCCTATGCGGCCATGGGCAGCTTGGCTTCAACCCGGTGGCCTCGGCCTTGCGCTACTTTGGCCACGAATTCGATACCCATATCGTGGACCGGTCCTGCCCCACCGGCCGCTGCCTGCGGCCTAGCTTTTCGCCCATGTCAAGCCGAAGATAACGCCAAACTTGAAGCCGGAGGTGGTACATGGCTGACGAGGCCACCATCGCCATTGATGGGGTTGAGATTAAGACCCAGCCGGGTAAGATGGTACTAGAGGTGGCCATCGAAGCCGGAATATATATCCCCTACCTTTGTTACCACCCGGGCATGAAGCCCTTCGCCGCCTGCCGGCTCTGCGTTGTTGGAGTGGAGGGGGGCAGGGGTCTTCAAGCCTCTTGCACCTTGCCGGTGCAGGACGGCATGAAAATCCGCAACAACGCCCCGGATGTTGACCAATTGCGCCGGTCGGTCATGGGCATGCTCACCGCCGAGCACCCCAACGGTTGTCTTACATGCCACCGTGTGGACATCTGCGGGCCCAGCGACGTCTGTTTGCGCAACGTAACGGTGAATGACCGGTGCGTCACGTGCCCCAAGAACGAAAGGTGCGAGTTAAAGGACACCGTTCGTTACCTGGGCATGGACCTGGAATCACCCCTTAATTATAAGTACAGGGACATTCCGTTAGAGTTGGGCGACCCCTTCTACGACCGCGACATGAACCTGTGCATCGTTTGCGGCCGCTGTGTCAGGGCCTGTGAAGAGCTGCGGGGCGACGATGCCATCTGTTTCATCGATCGCAGCGGCACCGCCTTGGTCGGCACGTCTTTCGGTAGCTCTCTGCTGGAGTCGGGCTGCGAGTTCTGCGGCGCCTGCATCGACGTCTGTCCCGTGGGTGCTCTGGTGGAATCGGACCACAAGTGGGAAAAAGCCGCCAAGGTGGAGCGCACGGTCTGTCCCCACTGTCCCGTTGGGTGCCAGCTCAATCTAGAAGTCAACGCCCAGGGCCAGTTCATACGCGCCATTCCCGAGCTTAACTCTCCGGCCAACCGGGGACAGGCTTGTTTCAAAGGCAAGTTCGGACTGGAGTTTGTGAACGACAAGGCCAGGCTGAACCAGCCGCTGGTGCGCCGCGATGGGAAACTGGAGGAGGTCACCTGGGACGAGGCCTTGGATTACGTTGCCGGGAAACTGGTTAATTATAAAGGCGACAGCTTTGCTCTACTGACCTCGCCCACCAGCACCAACGAGGAGCATTACTTGGCCCAGAAGTTCACCCGCGCGGTCATGGAAACCAACAATGTGGACCAGACCAGCAATACCCAGCCTGAGCTGGTGCGGGCGCTGGAGAGTTCCCTGGGATTCGCCGCCGCCACCAACTCTATCTGGGACCTGGAGCAGGCGGGTTGCATCCTGGTGTTCAACACCAACGTCACCGAAGAGCAGAATGTGGTGGCGGTGCCCATAAAGCGGGCAGTCAAGAAGGACACCAAGCTGGTGGTCATCGATGCCAGAGAAGTTGAGCTTACCCGCTATGCCCATGTGTGGCTTCGGCCGCTGCCGGGCACCGAGCTTCTTCTGTTGGGTGGCTTGCTGCGCTCCCTGGTGGATCAAGGGCTGGAGCAGCCGGAGTGGCTGGAGGAGAACTGCGAGAGCCCGGCTACCCTTCGCTACGCCCTTCACAACCTGGACATGGACGAGGTAGCCCGGACTACCCACGTTTCTCTGGAAGCCATCGCCGAGGCTGCCAGCCTCTACGGCCAGGCCGGGGAAGCGGCAATAGTCTATGCCCTGGACAACATACCCGGGGAGATTCAGCAGGACTGCGTCCGCGCCCTGATCGACGTGGCCCTGATAACTGGAAACCTGGGGAGACCCGGTTGCGGGCTCTATCCCATGCGTCAGGGCGCCAACGAGCAGGGCGCCTGGGACGTGGGCTGCCTGCCCGACCGGCTGCCGGGCAACGGACACGTGAGCGATGATGCCGCCCGCCAAGCGATCGGAGCCGCCTGGGATTGCACCTTGCCTGCACAGCCCGGCTTGGATCTCAGGTCCGCCCTGGACGCCGCCGGCGAAGGCCGTGTCAAGGCGATGCTGGTCATCGGCGACCACGCCAACTTTACCAACGGAAAGTTGGGAGACGCGATCGCCGCCCTGGACAACCTGGAGTTCCTAGTGGTTCATGACACCTTCATGAGCCCCGCCGCCGAACGGGCCGACGTGGTGTTGCCCCGGGTTACCTTCGCCGAGAAGGACGGCACCTTCACCAACCTGGAGCGCCGCGTTCAGAGGCTGAAGCCCGCGCTCCAGTCCCCCGCGGTTGAGGCCAGGCCGGAAAGCTGGCTCATCTGCGAGCTGGCCCGCAGGATGAACGCCACGGGCTTCCACTACCATTCCGCCGAGGCGGTCATGGACGAAATCGCCCTGCTGGTTCCAACCTATAGCGGCATCTCCTACCAGCGCCTGGAGCAGGAAGGCGGTCTGGTTCTCCGCACCAACCTGGAGAGCCCTCAACCAACCCAGGTGCTCTACTCGAGCAGGGAAGACCGGGGTATCCAGTGGCCCTGTACCAAGGAAGACTCCTCCAGCACGGCCATCCTGTATGCCAACGGGTTCCCGATGGGCAAAGCAGACCCGATTACCCCCGAATTCCGCGCCGCCCAAGCCCTGCCGGACCCGGAATTCCCGGTATGGCTGGTGCCCGGCCGGGTCTTGCTTCAGCGGGACACGAAGATGCAGGTGGTTAAAGGGAGACGCAATCAGATAATTCGAGAGGATTGGGTGGATCTGAACCCGGAGGACGCCGCCGCCTGGTCCATCGCCGAAGGGGAACCGGTTGAGGTGCTTACCGCGGGTCACCGGTGGGCGGCCATGGCCCGTCTGGTCGAGTCGGTCCCTTCCGGAGTAGTGGCCACAACCAAACTGTTCGGTCAACTGGCGGTGGACCTGCAGGCCAGTGAAGAGTTGGACCCCGCATCCAAAGTACCCGGCCTGGATATATCCGCGGCCAGAGTCGTCAAGGTTGGCGCCGATCAGACGCAGTAAAACGGACCCCAACATTCGTTCCAAGGCCGCAACCGCCGTATTGGGGGCGTTGGTATCAGAACCATTTTTGGCCCCGCGTTAATCTGGGGCCACGGACTACCAGTGACCCAAAGCAGGACACACAACGGGACCTACAGAGGGAAGAAGACGTGACGGTGAAGGACCCACTCCAAGCAACCACGATGGCTCCCAATCCTGCGTTTCCTAGGGCGAAGCTAGTGGAGCGAAGGGAGATCACCTCAGACCTGATGGTCATCAAGCTGGAGCCGGAGGATGCCCCCTTCAGTTTCAAGGCCGGACAGTATTGCACCCTTGGGTTGGGAAAGATCGAGCGGGCCTACTCGATCGTCTCGGCCCCACACGAGCAGCTCTTGGAGATATTCGTGGAGCTGGTTCCCGAGGGCGGCCTGACTCCTCTCATGTGGCAGCTCAAATTAGGCGACTACATGTCTATCCGGCCGCGGGCCAAGGGCATATTTACCCTGGATAAGAAGGCTCACCACCACTTCATGGCAGCAACGGTGACGGGAGTGGCGCCCTTCGTAAGCATGATACGCAGCCATCTGTACAATGGCGGGCAGGACCACCGGTTCTACGTGTTGCTGGGGGCCAGCTACCAGGATGAGCTGGTCTATGACCGGGAGTTGCACCATCTGGCCAAAAAGCACCCGGACTGCGTGCAGTTTGTGCCTACCGTCAGCCGGCCCGACGATGCAAGAAACGCCGGTTGGAGCGGGGCCAAGGGCAGAGTTAACCTGATCGCCGAGGAATACCTGGAAAGATTCAACCCGCCCCAGGATGACACGGTGGTCTACACCTGCGGCCACCCCGGAATGATCGCCGACCTCAAGAGCAAGATTCCGCCCAAGGGTTGGAAGTTCAAAGAGGAGCGGTTCTGGAAGGGATAGCCTTCAGCGAACAAAAAACATATCCGTGGAACTAGGGCAATCGCATCCCATATTTTGTGCGCTGGATACGACTGGCCACGGAGATCGCGTCTATACGTCGTTCCGGCGAAAGCCGGAACCCAGAGACGTAATATCTCCGCGACGTTCATCCCTGTGACAAATGGGGCGCCTGGATTCTCCGCCGGAGGCGGTCGCCGGAACGACGAGGGTCAGCGGGGGCGCCGCTTTCCTCACTGCATCATCCGCTGGAGGTAAAACACCACGAGCGGAGACTGACTCCTGCATTCAAGGTGCGATTGCCCCGCCGCTTAAACACGATGGCTGACCCACTGGTCGCCGGTGCGGTAGAATGGCTTGGATAGACCATACCGAGTGGATGGACTGTGACGCCGATACGCCGCCAGTACCTGAATATCAAGCATTCCTACCCTGACGCCATTCTCTTCTTTCGCCTCGGCGACTTCTACGAGACATTTGACGACGATGCACGCCTCGCCTCCCAAGAGCTGGAGATAACCCTCACCTCCCGCAGCATGGGAAAGGACCTGCGTGTCCCCATGGCCGGGGTGCCAGCCCACTCCCTGGAAGGCTACCTGGCCCGCCTCATCAAAGCAGGTCACAAGGTAGCGATCTGCGAGCAACTGAGCGACCCGGCTCTCTCCAAGGGCCTGGTGGAGCGAGACGTGGTCCGCGTCGTCACTCCGGGCACCGTGCTGGAGCCGGCGCTGCTGGACCACAAGTCCAACAACTACCTGGCGGCGGTGGTAGAGGAGGGTGAATGGGCCGGCCTGGCCTACGTGGACGTTACCACCGGAGAATTTGCCACCACCCAGCTTGAGTCGGCCCAGGTGACCCTGGAGTTGGGCCGCATCGCCGCAGCCGAAGTGCTGGTGCCTAGGTCCGGCGGCGATCCCGTGTGGGCCACATCTTCCGGGACAGACGGGGCTTCTGCCCTGCGAATCACCCCGTTGGACCCAGGTCTGTTTGGTCTGGATACTGCCCGGCGGGCAATCCTCGACTACTACGGGGTCATGTCCCTGGAGTCATTCGGCTGCGAAGGTATGCCGCTGGCCGTTGGGGCAGCGGGAGCCATTGTCGACTACCTGGCCCAGACACAAAAGGCCGGCAATTCCCAGCTCTCCAACCTCGCTGCTTACTCCACCAACGCCTACATGACGTTGGATTCTCAAACCCGGCGCAACCTGGAACTGTTCCAGGCCGGCCGGAGAGAAGAGCGCCAGCTTTCCCTCCTTGCTACCCTGGACATGAGCCGGACGCCAATGGGGGGACGTCTGCTGCGCCGGTGGCTGGGACAGCCGGAGCTGGACCTTGCCGAGCTGGAGCGGCGTCTGGATGCCGTGCAGTTCTTCTTCCACGACGGCTTCAAGCGGGGGGACGCCATCTCTTTTCTTGCCCAGATCCCGGACCTGGAGAGGATCATGGGCCGGGTCACTGCGGGCGTGGTGGCGCCCAGAGAGCTTGGGGCCTTGAAAAGAGGCCTGGAGGCGGTGACCGGACTTGAGAAGCTGCTGGCCGGGCCAACCCAGGGTCCCGCTACTGAACTTGCTCCGCAGGAGGTTCCACCTGCCATTCCATCCGATACCCAGGCCGATACCCAGGCCGGGGAGAGCTTGCCGTTAGCCTGGTTGCGCCGCAGGCTGACCTCACTTCCCGAGGTGGTTGACCTGATTCAGCAGAGCATCGAGCCGGAGCCGGCGGGTGACGTGGGCGGCGGCAGCATCATCCGGGAGGGATTCTCTCCCGAGCTGGACGAGGTGAAGCGGGCGTCGCGGGAGGCAACCCGGTTCATCGCCAGCCTGGAGCAACGGGAAAGAGAGCGCACCGGCATCAAGGGTCTGAAAGTCGGCTACAACCATGTTTTTGGCTACTACATCGAGGTATCGAGGGCCAACATAGCCAATGTGCCCGAGGACTACCAGAGACGCCAGACCCTGACCAATGCCGAGCGGTTCACCGTGCCCGAACTCAAGGAGTACGAGGCCCTGGTGCTGAACGCCCGGGAGCGCATCGAGGAGATGGAGCGGGACGTTTACCGGCGAGTCTGCACCCAGCTCGCCGGTTCTGCCGCCGTCATCGGCAAGCTGGCCGCCGCCGTTGCCCAGGTAGATGTATTTGCCGGACTGGCCGAGGTGGCGGTCCACAACGGGTATGTGCGTCCCAAGCTGGACTTGGGGGATACCATCGCCATCAAGGATGGCCGGCATCCGGTGGTGGAGCGGGTCCTGGCTCCCGGCTCCTTCGTTGCCAACGACGTACACCTGTCCAACGAAGGCGCCCGTATGGTCGTGCTCACCGGCCCCAACATGGCCGGAAAGTCCACCTTCATCCGCCAGGTCGCCATCATCACGTTGATGGCCCAGATCGGCAGCTTCGTGCCGGCCGCCGAGGCCACCATCGGTCTCGTGGACCGCATCTTCACCCGGGTTGGGCTGCAGGACGATCTAACCACCGGCCAGTCGACCTTCATGGTGGAGATGGTGGAAACCGCCGCCATCTTGAACCAGGCCACCCCTCGGTCCCTGGTGATACTGGATGAGATAGGCCGGGGCACCAGCACCTACGACGGCCTCTCCATCGCCCGCTCGGTCATCGAGCATCTGCACAACGACAGCCGGCTGGGCTGCAAGACCCTGTTCGCCACCCACTTCCACGAGCTGACTGAGTTGGCCAACACCCTGCCCAGCCTGCGCAATTTCAGCGTGGCGGTGACCGAAGAGGAAGGCACGGTGGTGTTCCTGCACCGGATCGTGCCCGGCGGCGCCGACCGCAGCTACGGGGTCCACGTTGCTCAGCTTGCCGGGTTGCCCCGTGGGGTTGTGAACCGGGCGTGGGAAGTGTTGGCGGAGCTGGAAAAAGTGGACCGGACCCCAACGGGCGCCGGCTCGGGCCGTTCTTCAGATTCCAACCGGCCCATGCAGATGCCGCTGTTTGGCCCCGATAACGCCCTGGCGGAAGAGATTAAAGCATTAGATATTCCCAACCTGACGCCCCTCGAGGCGATCAACAAGCTCTACGAATTGCAGCAGAAGGCGAAAGACCAGAGCCAGAGCGGTTAGCGCCGCTTCCGCCGTCCCGTGAGTACCATATACAATACCTGGCAACGCCTTGGATCGAGGCTCACCCGGGGGGCGGCCGGCGCCACGATTCATTTTCGGTAGCTCCGGGTCCGGCAACAGAGGTCGATCGTTAACCGCTGTTCAGCGAAGAGAGGTAATATGCCTGGCAAAGTGCAATTTTATTGGTGGCCACGTTGATCCTCCTGCCGCAAAGTAAGGGAGTTGCTCTTACAAAAGGGGATGGAATTAGAGGAGCGGGATTTCTTTAAGGAACCCTTCACCCAGCAAGAGATCCAGGATCTGGCCACCGATGTGGGCACGGCTCAGATATTCGCACGGCGCAGTCCCAGCCTGAAAAAGATGGGGTTGGCCGATCAGGACCTCTCCGACGAGAAGATGGTGTCGCTCATGCTCCAGGAACCCCGGCTGGTGCGCCGCCCTCTGGTGCGGATAGGCGGCCGGTTGTTGGCCGGAGCCAATATCAAGGCGGTGGAAGCGGCGTTGAGTGGCGGAGACTGATATTATCTGGGCGACCCTCAACGCCGGCTCCCTTATCAGGAGGCACGGTGATACCGCACATTCCGATCTTGCCCCGGCAGTGCGGCAATCGTTTAGAGGCCGTCTACGGTACACCATGCCTATCCGTAAAAGGCCTTCATGACGCTGTTGCCGGCGCAGGTTTTCCCTTATAATCGATTACGTCATCTCCACCACTCCCGACACTTCATTGAGGAAAGAAGGGCTCCCGCCCATGAAGATATTTTTCGACGTGGACTACACCATCCTGGGCCTGGACAACACCCTGCGTGCGGGCACCGTGGAAACCTTGACCAAGCTGAAGAACGACGGCCACGAGATATACATCTGGTCCGGCATGGGTCAACGCTGGGAGGTGATCGAGAAACACGAGCTCGGCCCTCTGGTAAGCGGAGTCTACGAGAAGCCCACGCATCACTTTCACGAACGCCTTGAGGAGTTGGGAGTTCCCTTTGAACCCGAGTTCGTTATCGACGACTACCCTGAGGTGGTGGCCGCTTTCGGCGGAGTATTGGTTCCTCCCTACTTCTTCAGCCGCACCGTCGATCAGGAGATGGACCGTATCTACAAGATCATCGGGGAATTCGTGCTCACCGGCACCTCCGAAGACCGGCAATACAAAGCCAAGGATACCAGCTAACCCCTCATTTAGGCCGCTGCCATGCCCATAAAAGTCCTGTCGCCCGAACTGGCCGCCCAGATCGCCGCCGGCGAGGTGGTGGAACGTCCGGCGTCGGTGGTCAAGGAGTTGGTGGAAAATTCCCTGGACGCCGGGGCCTCCCAGGTTACGGTGGAGATCCGGGGCGGCGGGGTAGACCAACTGCGGGTCACCGACGACGGCCAGGGCATCCCTACCGGCGAGGTAGAGCTGGCCTTCCAGCACCACGCCACCAGCAAGCTTGAAACCCAAGAGCAACTGGAGGTGGTGGCCACTTTGGGATTTCGTGGCGAGGCGCTGGCCAGCATCGCCGCTGTTTCCCGCCTCGTTATGACAACCTGTACACCCCAGGCCGGCTCGGGTCACCGTATCGAGTTTCAGTGGGGCATACGAATCGGTGGCGGAGCCCAGGGTTGCCCGGCGGGGACCACCGTGGAGGTACGCGACCTCTTTGGCAACCTGCCGGCACGCCGCAAATTCCTTAAATCCAACTCCACCGAGTCGGCGCGTGTCCAAGAACTGGTAACCCGCTACGCCCTGGCCTACCCTCACACCAGGTTCCAGTTAACGGTGGACGGGCGCAACGTGCTCACCTCTCCGGGGAACGGCAAGCCACGGGAAGCCCTGCTGGCGGTGTACGGCCCCGAGGCGGCCAACGGTATGCTGGAGGTGCAGGGAGAGGAGGCCGAAACCGGTTACAGGGTGACCGGATTTGCCGGAGGCCCCAGCCTGCACCGGGCCAACCGCAGCTACATGGCCTTCTTCGTCAACCGCCGGTGGATACAGAGCCGGATGCTCTCTTTCGCCCTGGAGGAAGCCTACCACGGCCTGTTGCCCGAAAAGCGCTACCCCATGGCGGCCATCAACCTGGAGATACCCTACGGCGACCTGGACGTTAACTGCCACCCGGCGAAACGGGAGGTGCGCTTTCACCAGGAGGGTAAGGTGTTCTCCACATTGCAGAAGGCGGTGCGCGCCGCCCTGGTGGCCGATTCACCGGTGCCCGCCCTGGGGATGCCCGGCAGAGGAGCGCCATCTGTGTCTCCTTCTCTCGGAACCGCGTCTTTCTTCTCACCCGGGTCGTTGAGCAGGGGTCAGAACGAGGTGTATTCCGCCCCCGCCGACGCGGCGTTTCCTCAACAAAGGCCGCCGTCATTGAAAGTAGTCGGACAGGTGAAGCTCACCTACATCGTGGCCGAAACCGCCGACGGCATGTACCTGGTGGACCAGCACGCGGCCCACGAGCGGGTGCTGTTCGATCAACTGCGACGGCGGGCGGAGGAACGCTCGCCCGAGTCCCAACCCCTGCTGGAGCCGGTGGTTGTAGAGCTGTCGCCGGGTCAGGCTCAAGTGGTCCAGGAGCAGGCCTTATCCCTGGAGGCCTACGGGTTTGCAATCGAGCCCTTTGGAGAGAATACCCGCTTGTTGCGCGCCGTACCGGCGATCGTGGCCACCCAGGACCCGGGGCAGGCTCTGGTGGACGTATTGGACATGGTGGCATTCGAGGGGCTGGTGCGCCAGCAGGAGGACGTGCTGGCCGCGTCGATAGCGTGCCACAGCGCCATCCGGGCCGGACGGCCGATGACTCAGGCGGAGATGGAAGCCCTGTTGGAGCAGCTTGACGCCACCGACAATCCCCACACCTGTCCCCACGGCCGTCCCACCATGCTCCACTTCAGCGCCTCGCACATGGACCGGGAATTCGGCCGCCGCTAGGCCGATCGGTTGCGGCGGGGGTCCAGACGGGGGTCCTTGGCTGGATGGAAGATGGAGTCCTCATCGGGAAAGTCCTGGGCCAGGCTCGCCGCCTCTTTGCTAGACCTGCGGCCCAGGCCGGACAGGAGAAATGATGCTCCAGCGATACCGGCCAATCCCAACCCCAATTTGCCCAGAAAGCTGCGGCGGGATTGTTGTCCGCTTATGGTTTCCAAATGGTCTTTAGGCACGCTTGCTACTACCTCCGAATCAGGGTGCGCTTACCAACAATTCAGTATTGGTCTGAACCCTTATATTAACATTGTCATCGGACATTGACGTCAGCGGTCCAAGTAACAATTCTACTCCGCCTGACGAAGTTTGCAACAATCGCTCAAGTTTTCAGATATCAGCCCCCATCCTCCATGACCATCCCAGCTACCCGGCGGCCCAGGCGCACCGAGTAGTTGGTGCCCCGGTCTTCGGGGTATATCTGGGTGGTATTGGCCAGGTACAGGTTCTTGATGGGGGTCCGATTGTCCGGGATACGCTGACTGTAGTTCACTCCGATGATGGGCTGGGCGCCGTCGACCTTGTGGTGGTGGTACTCCATGATCCAGGCCGGGTCGAAATCCGGGTTGATCTTTCGCAGGTGAGGGATGAATTCCTCCACCAACTCCTCACCGCTCTTCTGGTACATCTCGCTGGACGGATCGGGGTAGTTGCTCAGGTAAACGATGTGGCGTCCGCCGTAGAGGCCCTTATCGATCATATTGGTATGTTCGATGACCGCCACGAAGGGCATGTCCGGGTCGGCGATGTTCATCCAATATTTGGAGGACAGGGGCCGGTCCAGCACCAGTATGACCAGAACGGCCGAGAGGTAATTAACGTTGACCAGCTTGTCCATGTATTCCTGAGGCATCGGGGGCACCAACCGGGTGAAAATGTAGGAAGGGGTGGTGGCTATAACCGCGTCGTAGTCCCGGGTCTCCGGCTCTTCGCCCGGCAGTTCCACCTCAAGGCCCGTGGCTATACCGTCCTCCACGACCACTTTTCTAACCCCGGCGGAGATGTGGACGTCGCCGCCCTGCTGAACGACACGTTCGCCCAGAACGTCGAACACCTCGCCGAAGCTGCCCATGGGATATCCAAGGCGTTCCTTCTGCATCCCTTTACCGCGGGAGGCCACCCTGAGGTAGATCTTGCCCCACAGCCAGGTCATACCGATCTGGTCGTAATATTCCCCGAATTTGCCCCGCAGCAACGGCTCCCAGATAACCTGATAGGCCTGCTGTCCCATGTGGCCGATCATCCAGTCTTTGGCGGTGATACCCTCAAATTTCCGCCAGTTACGGGTCTTTTGCAGATACAGGGTCCACAAGCCGACCCGGATACGCTGAGGTAGTGACAGGGGCTTGAACCGTAGCAGGTCCATGGGCGTGTTCAAGTCCCAGATTCGGCCCCCATGAAAGAGGCCTACCTTAGATTCC
>JADFJS010000101.1 GCA_022566155.1 Chloroflexota bacterium | reverse complement strand
TCGGCCTCGGACCAGTCTTGGCCCAGCCGTCCTCCCAGCACCAGCACTCCGGTTGTACCCCCGACCGTCTGCAGCGGCAGCCCCAAGTAATTTTGGGAATCGCCATCTGCAATTTCGCCTATTGCCCTTCCCCGGATTCCTGCACCCGGGATTCCCGGAGTACCGCGTAACACCCGAGCGCCGCCGGAATGGAAACAACTCTCCACCAGGCTCGCCGTTTGCTGATTGGCCGTCTCCGGCGGCCCGCCATCATCTACGCCGGTTGCGGCCGCCCGATGGAACGACAACGTCTGCTCCTGATAAAGATACAGCTCCGCCCACAAAGCATCACCCAGCCGAGCCGCCTCCTCCACCGCCTCCCGCACCACGGTGTCCAAGTCCCGAAAAGGGCTGAGGGAACATTCCGTCTGTTTCAGCTGTGTCAGCCGGTAGGCCTGTCGTTGGGCGAGCTCGCGCAGACGGGCATTTTGGACCAATGGCGCCATCTGCAGTCCCAGATAGTCCAGAAACTCTTGTTCCCGGGGGGCGAAGGCCTCTCCTTCCCTCCGCCACAGGTCCATCATGCCGATGCATTGTCCTTGGAAAAGGACCTGGGTATGAATCGCCACCGGGAAGTCTTGGGCAGGAATAGCGACGGGCTCTTCATTGCCGGGACGGGCATGAATGGTGTGGATTCGCCAGCCATTTGGATCGATCCATGCCAATGTAACGCCGTCGAAGGAGAGATGCTTGCCTAACGCCGAAGCCAGTGCCGGCAATACATCTTCAAGGTGGCGGCTGGCTGCCAGCGCGCGGGCGATCTCATTCATAAACTCTGAGTCCACGGCTGGGGGAATGACCGGGGTGGAAAGCGCTTCCCTAGCTATAGACGCAGCCAATAGAGCCGCCGCCCGGCGAAGCAGTTTATGGTTCTCCGGCCCAAAGGCGCCGGTCCTGCGGTTCTCCGCCACCACCGCGCCTATCACGGCGCCGCCAAATTCCACGGGTACCGCAATCACCGACAGCTGCCAAGGTCCATCTTGCCGCTCCGGCAAATCCTCCCGGGTGGAAGGTAACAAGTCCTGGACGATGGGACTTAGTAGAGGTGACTCCCGTAGCGGTAGGCCAATTTCAGCAAGGTCTGGGTTTGGCTCGAGTTCAAGGGAACTGGCACGCGCTCCGGCGCCGAACCGGCAAGCCAGGATCAATTGGCCGGAACACGGATCGGCCACGTAGATCCTCAAGCAATGATAGTCCAGCATCCCCTTAATTTCGTGGGCGAACCTGCGGAACACCCGGTCAAGGGGCCGGCCTGAGGACACCGCCTCCCCGATGCGGTCCAGGGCTTGAGACTCTTCCGCCATCCGGTCCAGGCGCTGGCGCAACTGGATGTTCTCGAGGATTTCGGCCAATCGATCGGCGGATCGCCGGATCAATGCGTCTTCGTCTGGGCCATAATTTCCGGCGTTGGGGCCTCGGTATAGAACCGCCCCCAGTTCCCCCTCCCGGCCCTGCAGCGGGATGCACATCGGAGGCCCGTCACCCATCGACACAGGAGCTGCCCCGCCGCTCCCACAGCCCGGAGAAGACCCATTTTGATGGGTCCCGCCCATAGAGAACACCACCCGGCTGGTTTCCTTCTCCGGGTCCAGGAGCACCACCGCCAACCCATCCATGGGAAGAGCTGGAAGTAGCGAGTCGGCGAACCGGGCGCAGGCCCGGGCGGTCAATTTATCCGCATGAACAGCGGCCTCGGCAGAATCCATCTTACCCTACCCTCCACACCCGGCTGAGGATCGTCGGAGATCACACGGATACCAGCCTCAGGATCGGATTCTTTATTTTACCTGGGCCTGAGACAGTTGGCTGTGAAGCTGGTCGGATTTGGCGGCCATCAAGAAATCGTTGCGGTGGAGGTTCCTTATCTTGTGGGTCCACCAGGTAACGCTGACCCGGCCCCATTCGGTGACCAGCCGGGGATGGTGCCCCTCTTCCTCCGCCAGGTCGCCAACCGCCTTGGTGAAGTCCAGAGCCTGTTGAAAGTCGCCAAACCGGAAGACCCGGTCCAGTTTCCTGATCCCGTCTTCTTCGACCAGTTCCCACTCCGGTATCTGGGGACGCAGCTCCTCCAATTCTTCATCGGTAACGGGCGGTGAGTCGCGGCGGCATGCTACACATCGCTCTCCGGTCAGTTGGGGCATAGTGTGCCTCCTAAACGGTAGATATTAAGGCCGGCTGGACCGACTCAGTGGCCAAGTGTGGGAAGTACCGGCATCTGGCATAATTAAGGCCAGCCTTTGACTTGAAGAGCTTGAATCTTAGCATAATACGCTGGTTAAATCGCTCCGTGATAGCGTCTCCACAACCCGGCGAATCCTGTGATAGTAAAGCAGCGCGACCGGGACAGTAGTGACAGGCGGCCGGTTTACCAATAAGATGATGGTGTCTGAAAAATGTTTCTATGGAGCGGCTTCTGATGATATTTGGCGCGATCACGAACTCATGGAGAGAGCAACTGTTGGAACAAGACTTGCCCGCGCTGGTCAAGGAAGCCGTGGACCGTGGCGCCAAACACGTCGAACTCCGGCAGACCTGCCTTGGCGCGTGCGAAACAGGCTCGGGGGACGACTGGCTGCCCGATCTGGACCGATTGAGTGAGCTGGTCGGTGGGTTTCCTGAACTAACCTTCGACCTGGCGATGGCCTGGCCCTGCCTCACCAAAGAAACCGACCCAGACGACCCCCAGTTCCAGGCCGCATTGGACGCGGCAATACTGGTCGGCGGAGACAACCCCCACCTGCGATTGGTGGACCCCAGCCCCTTCGACCACGCCTGGGACAAGCCTGAAGATATACCCGCCGAGGCTCTAGCGATAGTTTCCATGGCGCGGGAGGCGGCCCGCCGTGGAGTAACGCTGTCGATGGAGAATTCGGGCCAGCCCATCCGCAGCATGGCCATGTTGGTCAGCCAGGCCCGTGACCTTATGTCTCCCGACGAAGGCTCGCTCCTTGGATTGTGCCCAGACCCCACCAACCAACTGCGCCGCTTCCCGGATAGCGACCCCCTTGCCGAGCTTGCAGCCTTGACCCCCGACATGCTCAAGATCGTACATATAAAACAGGCGCGGGACGGCCAGTCCCATCCAACCGTGGACACCGGTGACCTGGATTGCCAGCGGATGCTGCGGGTGCTGGAGGAACAAAACTACCAGGGCGCGTTGATCATGGAGATCCCGCCGCACCCGGAGGTGATGGACAACCTCTCGGCCAGCTTCAGCTATCTGGAATCTGCCCGGGAGGGGCGCTAATCACGCCGTTTCAGAGCCACATCACCAGGCCGGATACCGAAGGGATAACTGTCAACTGATGTCCATCAGCCACTACACCGTGTCGCTTCACTACGACCGGCGGCTATACCGCCAGGATATTGCCGGCTCCATCGCCCATGCCAGAATGCTCGCCAGAGCAGGGACTATCACCGGTGAAGACGCCGACCTCATCGTGGATGGCCTGAAACGGGTACGGCAAGAGATCGAGGCGGATAGCTTCCCCTGGGATACTTCCCTGGAAGACCTGCACATGAACATCGAAAGCCGGCTGCACCAACTCATCGGCCCCGCCGCCGGCCGCCTGCACACCGGGCGCTCCCGCAACGACCAGATCGCCTTGGATATGCGCATGTACACCAAGGAGGTCATCGACGACACTGTCCGAGCCCTCCGGGGCGTGCAACGGGCGCTGGTGGCCCGGGGTCAAGAGTTCCGGGATGTGGTGATGCCCGGATATACCCACATGCAACGGGCTCAGCCGGTGCTATTCGCCCATCATCTGCTGGCCTACTTCCAGATGTTTGAGCGGGACATCGACCGGTTTCGTGACTGCTACAAGCGCGCCGATGTGTTGCCCCTGGGCAGCGGCGCCCTGGCCGGCGTGACATACCCCACAGACCGGGAGTTCCTGGCCAGGGAGCTGAATTTCAGCGGGATCAGCGCCAACAGCATGGATGCCGTCTCCGACCGGGACTTTGTCCTGGAGTACCTGGCTTCGGGCGCAACCTGCATGATGCACCTCTCCCGCATGGGGGAGGAGCTGGTGCTTTGGTCCAGCCGGGAGTTCGGGTTCATCCGGCTGGCGGAGGAGTTCACCACCGGCAGCAGCATCATGCCGCAGAAGCGCAATCCCGACTTCGCCGAGCTGGCGAGAGGCAAAACGGGCCGGGTCTACGGCAACCTCATGGGTCTGTTGACGGTGATGAAAGGCCTGCCCTTGACCTACAACCGGGACCTCCAGGAGGACAAGGAGGGGTTCTTCGACACGGTGGATACTTTACTGGCCACGCTGGAGGTGTTCCAGGGTATGCTCTCCGGGTTGTCTCTGGACGTGAAGCGGGTGACCAGCCTGGCCGCCGCCAGCTACGTGCTGGCCACCGATGTGGCCGATTATCTGGTTGGCAAAGAAGTCCCTTTCCGAGAGGCCCACGGGATAGTCGCCGAACTGTGCCGGTATGCCGAGTCTCAGGGAAAAGAGCTGGAAGACCTGTCATTGGAAGATTACCGGCGATTTTCCCCCCACTTCGACCAGGAAGTGTTTCACATAACCGCCCGGTCCTCGGCGGCGGCAAGGGACAACATCGGCGGCACCGCGCCGGACCGTGTGGCCAAGGCGTTGAACCAGGCGGAGAAGCTGCTGGAGGAAGATACCGATGGTCACTGAAGCCCACATCCAGATCGCGCCTTCGGTGCTGGCAGCCGACTTCTCCAACCTGGGCCAGCAGGTGCGGGAGGCCACCGAAGCCGGCGCCGACTTGATCCACGTGGACGTGATGGACGGACGCTTCGTCCCCAACATCTCGCTGGGTGAAGTGGTGGTGGATGCTATCCGCCGGTCGACTCATCTACCCCTGAATATTCACCTGATGGTCGCAGAGCCCGACCAGCTCCTGCCCAGCTTTATCAAAGCGCCAACGGACCAGATCATAGTCCACGCCGAAGCATGCACCCACCTGCACCGCACCGTCACACTGGTGAAAGACCAGGGCAACCAGGTGGGGGTTGCGATCAATCCGGGCACCCCCGTCTCCGCCGTGGAAGAGGTGCTGCCCCTGCTGGACTTCGTCCTGGTAATGACTGTCAACCCAGGATTCGGCGGCCAGACATTTATTCCGAGTGCCCTGGAAAAGGTAAAGCGGTTGCGGCGAATGATACAGGAGGCGGGCCACGGCGCCCGGATCGTGGTGGACGGTGGTGTCAAAGCCGATTGGACGGCTCAGGACTCGGTGCGGGCCGGGGCGACGGTGCTGGTGGCCGGTACGGCCATATTCAGCCCAAATGAGCCGGTGCAGCAAACGATGAAGACGATGCGGTGTTGTCTCAGCGGCCTATCGGCCGGGTAGTCGCGCACCGCCGCAAGCCAGACGAAGGGCTAACGGCGATAACCCGCGGTCACAGACTGAAAACGGCCTTGCGCACCTTGGCGGACTTGTTCATGGACCGCAAGCACCTGCTGCAGATCTTCACCCTCACGTGCTTGCCGTCTTGGTACAGATTCTGCTTGTGCACATTAGCCTTGAAGCGGGTCTTGGTGTGGCGGTTTGAGTGACTGACGTTGTTGCCGCTCATTCCGGACTTCAGGCAGATCTCGCATCTCATAACTGATAAATCCTCTTACACAAACGCGGGGACTGGCTACTAATAAGGACCGCCCATCTTGGCTCCAGTCGGCCCCTTAGTCTCTGACCCATGCAATTTGTGATATTCCTATTACACTGTAAGGAGGACACTCTATTACGGTCTGTTGGAAGCCATTCTCCAAGCCACCAGGGAGCATTTGCTCAATGGGTAGGTACCCAGGTTAACATGGCGGCGGCTTGAATTACAAGAATCCGCCGGAGGATCGAGGGCAATGGCGTGGGAATATAAAGTGATTTCGCCGCAGCGAGATCTAAAGATATCACTGGAGGAGGACCTTGAAAGGCACCTCAACTCCTTGGGCAGGACAGGCTGGGAATTAGTAGCGGTGACCGACACCACTGAAACGGGTTTTCGTATGTACCTTAAAAGGGAGAGGCCGGCACGTTAGAGTAGCGTTTGATGCGTTCCACATCACGGTCGGCAACGGTAAATCTCCACCGCGGCGTTGTCGATGACCGACCCGCGGACGGGCGGACGGGGTTTCTTTACCCGCACCCGTACGCCCTTAACGGCGAAATTTGTCAGCACCTGGTCGGCGATCGTCTGCGCCGCGGCCTCAAGCAGGTTCTTGGACTCTCCTTCCATAACCAGCTTGACCGTCCGGTACAGGTGGCTGTAACTCACGGTGTCTTCCAGCCGGTCCGAATCCCCGGGGATGCGTAGGTCCAGCTCCACCTCCAGGTCCACCACGTAGGGCTGTCCCAGGGCCCGTTCTTCTGGATTGGCCCCGTGAAACCCGTAGAACTCCATCCCCTCCAGAATGATCCGGTCAGGGGGAATAAAGCGGTCGGCCATTAGCTGATCCCTTGTCCTCAAACATTCCTGGCTTGGATCGCCTCCGCGTGGGCCAGCAGGTTCTGGGCCCTTTTGACCACCGGCACATCTATCATCCGCCCTTCCAAAGCCACCGAGCCCCGGCCCTCGGCCTCCGCCTTGTCCCAAGCCGCGACTACCTGCCGGGCGTACTCCACCTCCTCAGGGGATGGACTGAACGCCTGGTTGATTATGTCGATCTGGTCTGGATGGATAGCGAATTTGCCGGTAAATCCCATTTGCCGGGCCACCTGGGCGTCTCGGCGAAGCGCTTCGGCATCTCGAAACTGCACGAAGGGAGAATCCAGGGAGCCTACGTTGGCAGCCCTGGCGGCCACCGCCACCAAAGAGCGCGCGAACCATACCTCCTCTCCGGTGTCCGTGCGCTGTACACCCATATCGTCGGTGTAATCCTCGGCGCCAAATGCCAGCGCAACGATTCGAGGAGAAGCGCCGGCCATCTCCCTGGCAGACATTATCGCCCGGGCGTTTTCTATCCAGGGTATGAGCTTGACGTGCCCGGCCTCCAGACCGGCGGCGGACTCCAGCGCGGTGATGATCTGGTCCGCGTCCCGCAGGTGCCACACCGACTCGGCCTTGCCGATGCTGATACCGCTGAGGTCTGGACCGATTACCGCCGCCAGGTCGTCATAGGTCAGGCCAGTATCCAGGGAGTTCACGCGCACCATCACCCGGCGGCCCTGCCGGCGCAGTTTCGGCACCCACTCCCGGGCCAATTCCCTGGCGTTGACCTTCTCAGCCAGCGGGACCGAGTCTTCCAGGTCCACCATTATCACGTCGGCGGCGAAATTCAAGGCCCGCTCTAGCATATTAGGCCGGTTGCCAGGGACGAATACTACGCTACGGATAAGCTCCAATTCCCTACTCCATGTCGCCCCAGGTGGGGCCCCATTTGATATCCAGCTCCAGGGCGGCGGGCATCTCGTCGAAGATCATCGCGTTCCTGGCCGCTCGTGCGGTTAAGCCAACCGTTGTGTCGATCACAACAGGTATGGAGGACCTACCTCATCCTCGGGGACTTTCTCGATTTCCTGAGTCAAAGGGTTGACTCGAAACCGCAGATTCTCAAGTAGCTCATAGCCGATTAAGGGAATGGAGGCTGGGACCAGAATGGCGCCAAATGGCTCCCCCATTAACTCTCCGGCCGCGAAGTATGTGTTTACATCAAATATGCCGGTAGCGCTCATGAGCCGAACCTTTCCCCCCGTCTGCCGGAGCCCCAGAGCCTCGATTTCCTCTGCGGGTAAGGCGAGGTAAGAAGCCCCAGTATCAACCAAGAAAATATACTCCCTGTTCCCTCTCGCCCCACTGACCCTGGCCTGTACT
>JADFJS010000100.1 GCA_022566155.1 Chloroflexota bacterium | reverse complement strand
TGCGGGGCTGCTCTCCAAAAGAGGAGCGGCGCAGGCCATGCAAAATCTGGCTTGGGCCGGAGCCTCGGCGCCGCAGGAAGGGCAAACATGGCCGAGGGCCTGAGCACAGGCCATGCAGAATCGGGCTTCTGCCGGATTATCTTGGCCGCAGGCCGGACACAGCATAGACAGATGTGACTCAACCATGGGGAGAATAAGGCGATGGCCCGACTTTGGGAGCCAGAGTGAATAGTACCTGCTCTCTTAGCACCTTGTCCACGGCCCGGGAACTTCGGCAGTCTTTCAATCCAGGCATTCAAGCAAGGCATCCACGCTTATCTCGCAGGGAGCCCGGCGGATAGGGTCCTATGCAGCGTCTACGGGGAGGGTGTAAAATCGCCGGTGCTGCCAAAATCCCGTTTTTAGGCTTCCCAGTTCCATTGGTAGGCACGGCGGCGTCCTTGGGAAGTCATATTTGGATCGAGGAAGTCCTGATCATGCCTTTTGCCGAGGCCACAACTCGACTTCAAGAGCTGATTCATCGCCAGGACCGAGTGCTTACCGTCATGCATCCCCCCAGCGCCTCGCTGGCCCGGGTGATGGAAGCCGCCGGCGCGGAGGTGGCCTTCGTTGGGACCAGTGGGGTGGTCGGCTCCTACACCGGGATGGAGGACGTGGGAACGGCCACCATCAACGAGTGCGTCACTGTAGGGGGCTGGATAGCCCGGGCCGTGCAGTTTCCCGTCATCCTGGATGGCGATACAGGCCACGGCGGAATCATGGCGGTGCGGCGCCTGGTGGAGGATTGTATCCGGGAAGGACTGGCCGGCGTTCGCATCGATGACCAGCCCATCGAGGGCAAGCGCGGTACCGGGACGGCGGGCATGGAAGTAGAGTCACTGGATCTGGTCCTCGCCCGGTATCAAGCGGCCGTCGACCGGAAACAGGAGCTAGACCCCAACTTTGTCATCATGGCCCAGTGCTACGCCGGAGAGGCGGCCAGCGGCGGACTTGAGGCGGCCCTGGAACGTATGAAGGCCTATAAAGAGATCGGCGGCGTGGACTGGGTCCAGTTCACTGCTCCCCGGACGGTAGTCGATCTGAGACAGGCCCGCCAGGCGGTGGAAGGACCCTTTTCGGCGATGATGGGCTTCATGCGGCCGCCTCTCTCCAACGATGAATTGCTGGCTTTGGGCATCAATATCGCGTGGGTCCCTGGAATCACGCACATGATTACCTACGTGGCCATGTACGATTTCATCAAGGACTTCATGGAGCGCGGTACGGCGGCGACCCGGGAATTCCAGGAGCGCCACATGGATAACCCTTACGTCAGCGGCCAGCTCAAGATAGGGGGAGCCGAGGTGGCCAAACAGCGAGAGCTGGAGGAGAAATATCTATCGGCGGAGGCCCTGGAGAAATACAAGAGGGCTGTCGGGCGAGGTTAGTTCTGACCGGATTCAGGCCCAGAGGCTGTTGAAGGTGAGTCATGGCAAAGAATGGATACAAGATCTTCGATTCGGATACCCATGTTGGCCCGCAGGCGGACATCCTGGAGCGCTACTTGAGCGCCGCGGACCGGGAACGGCTGCAGGGCTTCGCGGAGTTCCGTCGCGAGAACCGCCGCACGGGCCACTTCACCTACAACTTCAACACCCGGCAGTATACCCGGCGTATCGGAGACCCCGAGGCCCGGCCTGCTGTTCCGGGAGAGTACATGACGGGCTTTACCGCCCAGCACAAGCAGCCGCCAAACCCATTGGCGGAGGATGATCCGGCCGAAAGGCTCAAGGACATGGACCTGGAGGGAGTGGATGTGAATCTTCTGCTGCCGTCGGGTTGGTTTGGCGTGTGGACTTCCCAGCCCGACCTGGCGCTGGAGAGCTCTCAATATGCGGCCTACCATCGGTGGATGGACGACTATTGCGCCCCTTTCCCGGACCGTCTTACCGGCGTCATACTCTGCTCTTGCCGGGACGTTGAGTCGGCAGTTTCCGAGATCAACCGGTGGGGAAAATCGCGCTGGGCGATGGCGGTCTTTGCCTATGCTCCCTTCGGCAAACCGCTGGACCATCCCGACCTGGAGCCCATCTGGTCCGCCGCCGCGGAGCACGACCTCTCGGTGGTCCTGCATACCTTTACGGTTGCTCCGCCCTATGCCCCCGGCGGCCTCGACACCTGGGACAACCTATGGTTGCAGCGGTCGGCGGCCCATCCCTGGTGCGGCATGAGAAACATGGCTTCCATCATTGGCTCCGGGGTGATGGACCGGTATCCCGAGCTACGGGTAGGGGTGCTGGAGGCGGGCCACGGCTGGCTGCCTTTCTGGATCAAGCGGCTGGACGAGCATGCCCATTCCATCGCCGCGGCACTGCCGCCCTTGAAGCACAAGCCCAGTGAATACGTCGCCAGCGGCCGATACTTCCAGAGCATCGAGATGTCCGAGGGGGAAGACGTCACCATGAGCGTCATCGATCTCCTGGGGGAAGACATCCTCATGTACGCCTCGGACTACCCCCATGGGGAGAGCTGGTTCCCCATCTCGGTGGACACGGTCATGGGTTGGGAGCGTATCCCGGAGCGGGCCAAGAAGAAACTGTTCTGGGACAACGCGGTCAATTTCTACCGGCGTTACGATTCGGGGTAGCTTTATACACTTTAGCTGCCGCGCCGGCCTACGGCTGCCTTGCCCGGCTCCTGCCCCACAAGGGATGCCGGAAGGTGGGCGCAAGGGCAGGGTCTATCTCCGGTTCGGGCAGTGGAGCAGGCGCCGGTTCCGGTTCGACGATCGGAGGCGGCCGGTAGCCGGGCCCAAGGCTGCGGCGGGGGCTCAGGCTGCCCAAGTGGCGTGCCAGCGTTGCCAGGCTGTTCAGATTGTGGATGGGCAGGAAGTCGTCCACGTAGGGAAGGGCGGCCTGCATCCCCTGGGTCAACGGCTGGTAGGTTGGGCTTCCCGCCAGCGGGTTAAGCCAGATGAGCCGGGAACAGCTGCGCTGCAGGCGAGAGGTTTCCTTGGCAAGCAGCTCCGGCTCGCCGCGGTCCCATCCGTCGGAGATTATCAGGACCACCGCGCCGCCGCCAAGCACCCTCCGCGCCCATTGAAAGTTGAAGGTTTTGAGGGACTGGCCGATGCGGGTCCCCCCGGCCCAATCGGGCACCGTCTTGGCCACCTCGGACACCGCTTGATCGATGCTCCGGTATCTCAGGTGACGGGTGATCCGGGTCAAGCGGGTGGCGAAGAGAAAAGCCTCCACCCTTGCCGATCCGCCGGCGATGGTGTGGATGAAGTGGAGCAATATGCGGGTGTAACGCTCCATGGAGCCGCTGACGTCGCAGATCAGCACCAGGGGCCTGGTTTTGACCCTGCGTTCCCTGTGGGCCAGCTCCAAGATCTCGCCGCCATACTTGAGGTTCAGGCGCAAAGTCTTGCGTAAGTCCAGTGTTGTGCCGTCTCCAGGCACGGTCCGCCGTGTCCGGCGGTCCCCAAGGTCCCAGGTCAGCTCCGCCATCATTCCCCGGGCTTCGACGATCTCCCGTGGGCTGTAGCTGGCGAAATCCTTTGCCCGTAATACCTCTCTGGCGCTAAAAGACCTGGTCATGTCTACCTGGTCCCCGGCTTCGGCGTCCCGGTCCATCTCCTCTTCGGATTGCGGATCGGAGGCGGGCGGGGGCGCCATCTGGGGCTGGCGGAAACGGCGCTCTACGCCCATGGATCGCAGGTCGCGAGTGCTGTATCCGACGGCGGGACGGCGCCAGAAAACCTCGAATGCTTCGTCGAACAGGGGAAGGTCGCTCTTTCGATGTACCAGGATACTGCGGGCCGCCTGGTAGAAGTCCTGCTTCCGGCCCATTGACACGTGATCCATGGCCCGCACCAGGTCCAACACGTTGCCCGAGCCCACGTCCAGGCCCAGGCGGCGCAAAACCTGTTCAAAGAGCAACAGATTGGGCAGGAGATAGCCGGCGGCCTGGCCGTTGCTGCCGGCTGATCGTTGAGTGGTCATGGCGACTCTTCCAAGTTCTGTAGCATGGTCTCGATCTGGTCCTTCAGCACTGGCAATTGGAGTTCTACAACGTCCCATACTCGGGCCAGCGTTATGTCGAGGTAGTTGTGCACCATCACGTTACGAAACCCAATGATGCCCCGCCAATTCACTTCTGATCTACTAGCCTTTGTCTCCTCCGATAGTCTTCGGGCCGACTCACCCAGAACCTGCAAATTACGTATCACTGCGTCTGAAATGAGGGTGTATTCCATGCAAGCGTCTTGTCCTTCCAATACGTAATGCTGTACCCGGCTTATACACGTTAATATGTGAACAAGATACAGTCTGTCATCTTTCACAAGGTTACTGCTTCCTTCAGCACCTTTTCGCGTATGTACCAGTGGAGTCCGTCGTGCTCGGCGATGTCTACTCGGCGCCCCAGCAGATCCTGCAGGTCCATAAGTAGGCCGCCTGGAAACCAGGGTGTTAGGTCGGGTCCAGCTTCTACCAAGAAGTCGACATCACTGTCAGGTCCTGCCTCCCCCCGCGCAAATGAGCCGAATATACGCACGTTTCGGGCACCGTGTTTCGCGCATATGCGCAGGATTTCCTCTCGATGGATTTCCAGAAACTGGTCTAGCGCCACGGCGCGACCCTCCGAAAGCTAAATGTTCCGTCGATCAAGCGGTCTACCTGGAGATCGGATTTAATTGCGCGGCGCCTGTGAAGGTTTACGGTCCTCCACCGCCGCCACGCCGTCCCCGGCGGGGGCCCTGGTTGCGGGAACGCTCGAGCATGGCACGCACGGGCTCTCCCCGCACCTGTTCGATGTCATCCTGGTATTTGAGCATGATGCCAAGGGTATCGTCGATGACTTCTGGGCTAAGCTCGGTCTGGTCCAGCGCCATCAAGGCCGCGGTCCAGTCCAGGGTTTCAGATACGCCCGGTATCTTGTAGAGCTCGGTTTCCCGCAGCTCTTGGATGAAGCCGGTGACCTGTTGGGACAACCGCCGGGGCGCATCGGGGATCTTGGCGTTTACTATCTGCAGCTCCTTCTGAAAGTCGGGATAGTCGATCCAGTGGTAGAGGCATCGCCGTTTCAGGGCGTCATGTATCTCCCGGGTACGGTTGGACGTGATGATCACGATGGGAGGATGGACGGCCCGGAAGGTGCCCAGCTCCGGGATGGTTATCTGGAAATCGGCCAAAAGTTCAAGCAGGAAGCCTTCAAATTCCTCGTCGGCCCGGTCCAACTCGTCGATCAGCAGCACCGGAGGCCGGTCCCGGCTTTCGTCTATCGCCTGAAGCAGGGGACGCTTGATCAGAAACCTTTCGCTGAACAGATCGTCGGTGGCCGCTTGCCGGTCCACGTTCCCGGCTGCTTCCATCAACCGGATCTCCAACACCTGCCGGGTGTAGTTCCATTCGTAGACCGAATGGTTTATGTCCAGTCCTTCGTAGCACTGAAGGCGGATCAGCTCCGTGTCCAACCCGGCGGCCAGGGCCCGGGCTATCTCGGTCTTGCCCACGCCGGCCTCACCTTCCAGGAAAAGGGGCCGTTGCAGCTTGATGGCCAAGAATATCGGCATTGCCAGTGACCGGTCGGTGATGTAATCCTGGCTCTTGAGTAGGTCTTGCACTGCCTCAATGGTCGTGGGAAGACTGGTGGTGGTGGTCAAGGGTGGATCTCCAGATGCTTAGAGTCACCGGACATGGGCTAGCCGTCCGGGCTAAAAAGTGCTTCGTCACCTATTGTATCCCATGCACCAGAGAGGCCACCACTGGGCTATGAGGCCTGGGGAGTGACAAAGTGGGAGCGGAAGTAACGCTGAACAAGCTGGCGCAACCGGGTCCAATGGTCGTCCAGGGACTCCCGTTCCTCGGGCGTGAGCTGGGGATAGGTCTTTCCGAATCGGGGGAAATACCATACAGAAAAGGCCCAGAAGCCGGGCGTCTCGTATTGATCACCCGGGCTGTCGGCGATAAGACCGGTGGCGCCGATGAGCTCCCATGAGACCAGTATCCGGCCACAATAGGCGATGGCCACGGCTTCTCGCCAGGAGGCTTCCCGCTCCGTGCCTTGGAACGGCTGCATCAGCTCCAGCAGCCGGGCCAGCCTCTCGGCATCGTCGGCGGCCGGGCCGGCGAACCTGTGGGTGTAGCGGCTCTCCCACCGGCCGCCCAGGGCGGGAAGGACCAGGCCGCCGTCTGAGGCGATCGCGAGCATCGACCCGGCTTGGGACCAGAGTTCCGCCTTGGTCCTGGCGATGGATTCGTGGGTCTCGCCCTCCTCTTCGGAGGCAACCTCGAGGCCCAGTTGGGCCGGTGTCATGGGCGACAGGGGCAAGCCCTCCACTAATCGGCGAAAGGTCTGCTCCTTGGCCGGGTTGGTGGTGGCGAGAAGGATGGGGAGCTTGTCTATCGTTGAACTTGATTCGTTCATAGTCGCAGCCGGTTGTTGAAGGCCAAGATCCAAGTCCTAAAATCGCAGGTCCTTACAGCCCCAAGGTCTCGTTTTCAGGCGATACCGGCCGCCTTCTTTATCAGTCCGGCCGCGTCGCTGGGTAATTGGTCTCCTGCCCAAACGACATACTGGTCAGGACGTACAAGTACCAATCGCGACTCGTATGCCGTCCTCTCGCCCTCATAGGAATCCTGTACCACTCGGAGCGGTACCCGTAAGGACTCCGCCGCGTGTTGAAGGGCCTCGATTGATTGGTTCTCAGCACCGAACGCTAGAAGGGTGAATCCCGTACCCAGTTCCTCGAAAACATTCCGGCCGGAGGACAGAGGCTGCGGAGCCAGATGGTGCCCAGGCCGGGCCACATAGGAATGGCTTCCTCGGACACCGGGAGAGGAATTCGGAGGCCCTAGTACCACCGAAGAGCCCTCGTAGTGGGGCTCATACGACCGTTGCCGGGAGCCCCCAGCAGCCTGCAGTTGCTTCCAGGCCAGCTCGAACTCCTCCCGGTCGCGTTCAGGACTGTAGCGTTCCAAGAACGCCCGGTCGGCTTCGATACCATCCGAGATCATAGTTTCGCCGGTCTCCCAGAATACAGGCCGCCGCTCCTCACCGTAAGAGTCCAGCAGGGTTTCGCCTCCCCACCCTTCTAACGCAGCCGCCAACTTCCACCCCAGATTGGCCACATCCTCAAGGCCGGTATTCAGGCCGAAAGCACCATAGGGAGGGTGGCTGTGGGCCGCGTCGCCGACAATGAATCCACGCCGCTGTCTATAACCGAGGGCGACCGCGATTCGCAGGTCCCAGAACCCAATATGTTCGAAGGTGCAGGAGAATGAGAACCCAGCGGCACGCTGCAGCAGGCCGTGTAAATCATAGTTCTCCGCAGTAGTATCCCGCGGTACGGGTGCGTGGAAGAACCACCCCTCTCCCACATCGATTCGGCCAAAGAATTGCCATACCCCTTTGAGGTCAGGGTGAAGCACGCGATAGGTAGTCCGTTCGGGAAAGCGTTTCAGGGCTTCGTGAAGCTCACGCGAGCGAAAGACTATCAGCGCCATGCGTTGGTCGAAATCGGTGCCCTCTCGTTCTATGCCAAATTGCTCGCGGACAGTGGAGCGTCCCCCGTCGCAACCTACGACATATTCGGCCTTCAGGACTTGCTTCTTCGATCCTCCCTCCTCCGCAATCGTGACACGCACGCCGTGATCGTCCTGCTCGATAGTTTCTGCCGACCATCCGAACAGGCTTGTTACGTTGGGGAAATCGGTCAAGCGAGCGCGCAGTACCTCTTCCGTCAGGTATTGGGGCAGCCGTTCATTGGCCTGGAAGTAGTAGGCCCCGACAGACTCACGACCAACGGGTGAATACCAGTAATCGCTCATCAGGTCTCGGTAGGCGGTAATGCCTCCGATTGGATAGCCAGAAGGCATTAAGCGCGCCGCTCGCAACTCATCGACGACGCCCCAAAAGTAGAAGTGCTCAAGTGAGCGGTGTGTAAGGTTTTGCCCTTTGGGTATCTGCTGCGGTGTGAGATGACGCTCTACGAGCGCACA
>JADFJS010000099.1 GCA_022566155.1 Chloroflexota bacterium | reverse complement strand
GGCCCTGCCGGCATCCTCGCCAACTAGACCGCTACAGTTGTTGAGGGTACACTCGAATATTGAAGGCCACATTAATCCGGGGATGAGACCAACCCTATAGCCACCGCCGGGCAAGGGAGGCACCAATGGCCAAGGGCCCCGTCAGATACGAGCTGGTGGATGGCATTGCCATCCTCACCCTGGACGACCTGCCGCGGCGCAACGCTCTGTCCAGCGACGTGCTGGAGTCCCTCAAGGCCCATCTGGATGACATCGGTAGGGACGCGGACGTGCGGGTGGTGGTGCTGCGGTCGGTGGGGCCGGTGTTCAGCTCGGGCCATGACCTGCGGGAGCTGGTGGACGGAGACGAGGAGAGCTATAGCTGCGTTTTCGACCTGTGCACCCAGGTGATGGAAGCCATCCGCTTGTTGCCCCAGCCGGTGATCGCCCAGGTGCAGGGTTTGGCCACGGCCGCCGGCTGCCAGTTGGTTGCTAGCTGCGACCTGGCGGTGGCCTCGGAGACGGCGTCGTTCGCCACCCCCGGCGTTCAGATCGGGCTCTTCTGCACCACCCCCGGCGTGGCCGTGTCACGGGCCGTGATGCCCAAGAAGGCCATGGAGATGCTGCTGACCGGCGCCCCCATATCGGCCCAGGAAGCCCTGGAGTTTGGGCTCATCAGCCGGGTGGCGCCGCCGGAAGAGCTGGAGGAACAGGTGATGGCATTGGCAAGGCAGATAGCGGATGCCAGCGCCTCGACGCTGGCCTTGGGCAAGCGGGCATTCTACCAGCAGGTGGAGATGGACCGGCCGGCGGCTTACCGATTGGCCCAGCAGGTCATGGTGGAGAACCTTCTGGAGCGGGACGCCCACGAGGGAATCACGGCCTTCCTGGAGAAGCGCAGTCCCAAGTGGGCCGGACGGTAGTCACTGGCCCTTGCGTCGGCTGCTGACCTCACGGGAGGCTGCAGCGGGAGATTAAATCCCCCTGAATCCCCCTTTGCAAAGGGGGAGTACGCCCTGTGCCCCTTAATTGTGAAAGAGCCAACAGTCATGTTCTCCATGATAAAGGAGACCCCAGTCTCGCTCCCCCTTTTGTAAAGGGGGTTGGGGGGATTCCCCCCCGCGTTTAATTAAACGTGATCACGCTGCGGGCGACGTTGGCCTGTTGTATGTCCTCGAAAGCGGTGTTGATGTCTTCCAACTTTATCCGCTTGGTCACCATCTCCTCCAGCTTCAACCTGCCCTGTAGATAGAACTCGATGTAGCGGGGCATATCGACGCGGAACCGGTTGGAGCCCATGCTGCTGCCCTGGATCCGCTTCTCCCGTAGGAAGGATGGTCCGTCCAGCTCAATCTTGACGCCCTGGGGTATCATGCCGATGATGGTGGCGGTGCCGCCGTTTCGCAGCATGTCAAAGGCCTGCTCCGCCGTCTCCTTCAATCCGATGGCCTCGAAGGAGTAGTCGACGCCACCGCCGGTCAGCTCCCGTATCCTACGGACAACATCGCCGCTGGAGGCGTCTATCACGTCGGTGGCGCCGAACTCCCGAGCCATCGTCAGCTTGTTCTCCACGGAGTCGATGGCGATGACCCGCAGCGCGCCGGCCAGAATCGCGCCCTGAATGGCGCTCAAACCCACACCGCCGCAGCCGATAACGGCAACTGTGCTGCCCGGCTCAACCTTGGCGGTGTTCAGGGCCGCGCCCAGACCGGTGGTCACGCCGCAGCCGATGAGGGCCAGCAGCTCGAAGGGCACGTCTTCCCGCACCTTGACCAGCGCATGCTCGTGGACCAGCATCTGCTCGGCGAACGAGGAGATATTCGCGAACTGAGTTATCGCCGTGCCTCCCTGGCTGAGCTTGGGCGGCTCCGACTCCGACCGGACCACGTCTGTCCTATCGCAGAGCACCGGCCTGCCGCTCAGACACCGCTCGCAGTGTCCGCAGAAGACCGATAGGCAGGTGATGACGTGGTCTCCGGGTTTAACGTAGGAGACCTGGGACCCGACGGCCTCCACCGTACCGGCCGCTTCGTGGCCCATGATCACCGGCATCTGAATGGCGTACTTCCCCTCGTAAAAGTGGAGGTCGCTGTGGCAAACGCCGGAGGCTCCGGTACGGATCAGCACTTCCCGGGGGCCGGGATTGTCTATCTGGACGTCTTCTACTTCAAGGGGCCGGCCTACTTCACGCAGCACTGCGGCTTTCATGGTTCACCTCGTCGTTGGATTCGTAGGGCTGGTATGGGCGCGAGTAACATCGCAGCCCGGAGTTTAGCACGCAGAGGGTGGCCCGCGCCATCTCACGGTTATGACCCTTGCTTGAAGGCGTAGATGCCCTTCTGTCATACATACAAATATACATACAAATTTCATCGGATGTGGGTGGGCCGGAAGGGCCGGGCCTCGGGCATTCAGTAGGGGTATATAATGCGACGTGCCGTGAGTTTAGCGTTAAAGGAGTCTGTGTATGCCCGAAGAGATCGGTTTATTCGAAGCCATGTACTCACAACGGGCGGTACGGGAGTTCAAGCCCGACCCGGTCCCCGACGAAGTGATCCATAAGCTCATCGAGGCGGCCACAAAGGCCCCCAGCGGGTCCAATCGGCAAGGCTGGAAGTTTCTGGTCATCAGGGATGTGGAGCTGAAGCGCAAGATTGGCGAGTTTTACAACCGGGCCAGGGAGTCCAGGTACGGCGGCGGCGCGGCGCCGGCCTCCAACATCCCGCCCCGCCGGCAGGCCGCGTCCAACTACATGGCGGAGCACATGCATGAAGTGCCGGTGCTTATCCTAGCCTGCATCGAGCATGACGGCGGGCCCAGCACCATGAGCCGTGGTGGCTCCATATATCCCGCGGTACAGAATCTGTTGCTCGCCGCCCGCGGGTTGGGGCTGGGCAGCGTCATCACCTCGCTGCACAAGCAGTACGAAGATGAAGTCAAAGCCTTGCTGGGGATCCCCGATAATGTCGAGACGGCGGCGCTGCTGCCGATCGGCTACCCGGCCAGACGTTCCCCGTATGGCCCGACCACGCGCGCCCCGGTGGAAGAGGTAACGTACTACGACAAGTGGGGGGCTACCGCCTGAGGATTAATTATCGGGTTCTCACTCCCGATGTGGAACAAATCCACGCTTTGAGTCCGTGCGTAGGAGGAAATAGATGACCACCAGAACGGTTGAAGTCCAAGGCCAATGTGACGAGCAGTTCTTGGGCGTCCGTGACGCGTTCGCCGAGAACTTTGAGAAGTTCGGTGAGGCCGGCGCCGCCGTCTCGGTAACCATCGATGGCAAGCCGGTGATCGACTTGTGGGGCGGCGTGGTGGACAAGGACACAAAGAAGCCCTGGCAGCAGGACACCATCGTCACCGTATACTCCACCACCAAGGGCATGACCACCATCTGCGCTCACCGGCTGGTGGAGCAGGGGCTGTTGGACCTGAACGCTCCAGTGGCCAAGTACTGGCCCGAATTCGCCCAGGGCGGTAAGGCCGATGTACCGGTACACATGCTGCTGACCCACCGCGTGGGGCTCCCGGCGGTGAGCGAAAAGATGCCCGATGGCGCCGTTTTCGATTGGGAGGCCATGACCGGGGCCCTGGCCCGGCAGAAGCCCTTCTGGGAGCCGGGAACCCAATATGGTTATCATGCCCTGACATTCGGATGGCTAGTCGGAGAGGTGGTGAGGCGCATCAGCGGCAAGAGCCTGGGCGCCTTCTTCCGCGACGAGTTGGCATCGCCTTTAGGATTGGATTTCCACATCGGTGTCGACCCAAAGCACGACTCTCGCATAGCCACCATGTACCGGCCCGAGCCTTCTCCGGAGACCGCCCGGAAGCTGGAGCAGATCGAGAAGGAAGCCCAGGCGAAGATGGACCCGGCGCTGGTGGCGGCCAGAGGCAACATCTCAACCGGAGGCGCTCACAACTCGGAAGCCTGGAGACGTTCTGAGCTACCCGCGGCCAACGGACACAGCGACGCCGGCTCCCTGGCCAGGGTCTACGGCGCGCTGGCGTGCGGCGGCGATCTGGATGGTGTGAGGGTGTTGAGCCCGGAGGCAATCGCAAAAGCCACTACCGAGCAGTCTGCCGTGCCCGACGCCTTTATGGGGAACCCCACCCGTATCGCATTAGGATTCAGGCTCTCCTGCGACGGCAACATGGGACCAAATCCCAGGAGCTTTGGCCACCGAGGCGCCGGCGGATCAATAGGATTCGCCGACCCCGGCCGGGGAATCGGTTTCGGCTACGTCATGAACCAGATGAAGGCAGACCTTCCCGGTGAGACCACGACCGGCGTACGCTTGATCAACGCGCTGTACGCTGCGCTGTGAGCGGGCGTTAGTCTTCTCCCAATAGGCAGCTCCACTCGATAACATGATGAGAAGCTTTCCAAAATGGCCGCTGCTTCTAGCGCTGGGCACGTTGGTGCTTGTGGCCTGCAGCGGGCGCGATGGGGCGGCTACACCCGTAATCACTGCAAAGAGGACAACGGAGGCAGTAGGCACGCCGTTACCGGTTCAAGCCACCGCTACAGCGCCCACTCTCACCGCTACCCCCACCCCAGGCCGCACCGCCGTGCCTGAAACGACGGCAACGGCTCAGATCCCCACGCCCGATGCCGCCCTGTCAGCGGGAGACTACACGGCCTTGATCGAGGCCGCGTTGGAATACCTTGGCGCGCCGTTCGAGATTGATGATTCGTTTATCCGGCGCATGGGCCAGAGCGGAGACACGTCATTTGTGCCGATCCTGGTCGATATGCTGTTCTTCCGCTTTGTGACCCCCAGATTTATCGGAGACCCCATCGATTCAGCGCTGACCAGACTCACTCGTGTAGGCATCGAGAGTCAGAGTTGGCGCGACTGGTTCATCTGGTTGGGCCGGCACCCGGAGATCGAGACGCCGCCAAGGTTCGCCGAATGGAAGAGCCAACTGTTTCAGCGGATCGACCCCCGCATATCCTTGTTTTTCTACGACGGAGTCAAGGCGCGCATCAGGCTCGAAGAGATCGTGTGGGGAGGCGTTGCCAGGGACGGCATTCCCGACCTAAACGACGCCCCTGTGATCCCCGCAAGCCAGGCTACCTACCTGAACCCTGATGATCGCGTATTCGGAGTTTCCATAAACGGAGAGCACCGGGCCTATCCTTTGCGGATATTGAACGCCCATGAGATGGCCAACGACGTGGTTGGCGGCGAGCCCATCGCCCTGGCGTATTGAACGCTGTGCGGCTCCGGGATCGTGTATTCCGCAAAACTGGACGGGGAGAGGGTAACCTTCGGCACTTCCGGGCTGCTGTATCGCAGCAACAAGCTGATGTACGACCGCAAAACCAACACGCTGTGGCGTCAGTTCACCGGAGAGCCGGTGGTCGGCGCGCTGGCCGACAGTGGCATCCGGCTCTCTATCTTTCCCGTGGTTCTGACCCAGTGGCAGGAGTGGGTGGCGGCCCATCCCGACACCACGGTCCTGGACATCGAAACAGGCGTCTACCCTTCCTCGGGCTACGTCGCGGAAAGCGATCCCGGCGCCATCTACTACGATTACTTCAACAGTCCCGGCACGATGTTCCCCGTATGGCTTCGCAGCAACCTGCTTGATACCAAAACCACCGTCTTGGGACTGCGGGTGGAGGGCCAGCCCAAAGCCTACCCGCTGGACAAACTGGCCCAGTCGGTGGTGGTGAACGATGAATTGGGAGGAGCGGCTCTGGTCATCGTAACCGACCCGGAAGCCGGGGCCGCCCGCGCCTACCATCGTGGGGACCGAATCTTCCAGGTATCCCAGGTATCAACGGAAGCGGACGGGGGCAACGGCCTTCGGTTTCTCGTCGACCAGGGGAATAACAGGTGGGAGGTAACGGAAGAAGCACTGGTTAACGTCGAAGATCCTTCTGTCCGGCTGGAGCGGCTTCCAAGTCACATGGCCTTCTGGTTTGGATGGTACGCCTCATTCCCCCTCACCCGCGTCTACGGAGAACCATAGGATTGTAGATATCCGTGTCCAAGCCTCGCGGCTTCGAAGGCCAGACTTGGTCAAAAAATCCGTCTCCTGCGGGAAGCAGGAGACGGATTCTTCATGCCAGTCTAAGCGCGGTTTAGATAGAGGAGTTGACCGCGTGTTTCACGCCTTGAAGCTGCTGTTCCCGCCATCCCTGGTGCAGGTGGTGACGGTCCTGGAACTCCGGCAAGACCTCTTTGGCGAGCATCTCCAGGGACTCCATGATGTCCTCGTGTTTGCGGTCCCCGGATTGGGCGTTGAACAGGATGATGTCCAGGTGGGCCTCCTCATACTTGCGCAGCGTCTCACGGATGAATTGGGGTGAGCCGATGAAACCGCCACGTTGGGAAGCCCGGAAGAGGGCCTTCAGGCTCTCATCCTCCGGCTCTTGGGCCGTTAGGTCGACGCCCTGCCTCTGGGCGTACAGACCTGCTTTCTCATCCTCGCTTAGGGCTTTAAAGTCCCGGTGGAAGTGGTCATGGCCGTAGTTGCGCGTGCCCCTTCCCAATAGGTAGCCAAACATCTGGGCCCCAGACAAACCCTTTGCCACCGCTTCTTCATCCGTGGCACAGCACATCAGAGAGCCAAGAGCGGTCACCGCCGGGTTGATGGCGTAACCGATTGGGTCGTCGCACTCTTCCCGGACCAACTCCCAGTAACGTTCGATGCGTTCCTTGGACTCTTCCGGGGTATCGAAGCCGAAGCCCAGGGCGCCGATGCCCAGGCGGGCGGCTACGAAGATCGTCTCGCGGCGGGAGGCGGCGGTCCACAGAGGAGGGTGGGGTTTCTGTATCGGCTTGGGAATGATGTTGCGTGCGGGTATGTTCAAAAACTGGCCCTCGATCCCCTCGTAGGGGACCTGGACCATCATCTTAACCGTCTCCCGGGTCGCTTCCTCCCACGCTGCCTTTTTCTGAGTTGGGTCACTGTCAAAGCCGAGATTCTCGATCTCGCCACCCTCGCCGCTGCCGAATTCGACCCGGCCGTTGGAGACGATGTCCAGGGTGGCTATGCGCTCGGCGATCCGTATGGGGTGGTTGAATTTATGTGGCGAGTGGATGATGCCATGCCCCAGGCGTATCTTCTTGGTGCGCTGGCTGGCGGCCGCCAGTATTACCTCTGGCGCCGAGGAATGGGCGTACTCCTCCAGGAAATCGTGCTCAACCTCGAAGATGTAGTCGAAGCCCAGCTTGTCGGCAAACTCGATCTGATCCAGGGCTTCCATGATGATCTTCTGCTCGTCCCCAGGGTGCCACTGATCGTAACGGACATGCCGAATCTGTCTTCTGGTTCTCCATCGTAGGCAAGGAGTTTGGCTTCTTTCGTCCATCCCGAAATGTCGGGATTGAAACGATAAATATACGCTGCTCCTGAGCGTGATCCGAGGTCGCTGTCATAATACGCGCCGACGATGGCGACTTCTTTCAGTCCGCCCAGGTACAGGTTAAGCGCCTGCATCATGAAAGCCGAGTTCAGCCCGTATTCCATAATGTCTTCGTGGAAGGCCATGAAGATTTTTTCCGCGTTGGCGGTGAGCGTTGGATCGGCCAGATAGGCGGACAATCTCAGGAAAGCCATCGCCGCGTTGCTGTTGCCGGAAGGCTCAACTCCATCGTAGCCGGAGATTTGCCGGACGATCAGTTTTTCCGCGTCGTTGGCGGTTTCATAATAAGCGCCGTCCGATGAAAATTTCTCCTCAACCCGTCCCATCAAATCGTGCGCATGGCGGATATATTCTCCCTTATAGGTGGCTTCGTAAAGGTCCAGACAGGCCACGGCAATCGACGTGTAGTCAAACAGATAACCATCGTACCGTGATTGCCCATCACGGTAGCGGCGCAATAACTTGCCATCGGGTTGCCGCAAGCGGTTAAGGATAACGGTCATGGCCTTTTCCGCTTTTTCGATGCGGGAGGGATCGTCGAGAATCCGCCCGGTTTTGGCCATAGCGGAGATCATCAATCCATTCCAGGAGGTGAGGACTTTATCGTCCAATAAGGGGCGGATGCGTTTCCCGCGGGTTTGCAAAAGCAATTCCCGCGCCCGATCCAGTTCTTCCCGCACGGTGGATTCCTCGACTCTCAGCTCCTTGGACAACTCCGCCACCGACTGCGTGACATTGAGATTATTTTTGCCCTCGAAATTTCCCTTGGAGGTCACGTTGTAATAGGGAATGGCGATGCTCGCAGTTTTATGTCCCAGAACCTGTTCGATTTCTTCCTTAGACCAAACATA
>JADFJS010000098.1 GCA_022566155.1 Chloroflexota bacterium | reverse complement strand
TTTCCGTTCACCTCGTTTGTGGCATTTGGGGCACCTTGGCGATTGGCCTGTTTGCCAACCCGGAGGCGGTCGGCTACACAGCGGGTGAAGCGGGGCCATTGACGGGGCTGTTTCTCGGTGGCGGGCTTACACAACTGGGACACCAGTTTGTCGGTGGTGTCGGGGCACAGTGTGCCGTCACAGTCGCAGATTATCGCGATTACCTCTTGTGCCATGGGCCGCCCTCCTGGGTATGGCTGGAAACAGCCGCCGCGAAATATCGGGAATAGCGGCCGGGTTTAGGTCTGGTGGACCAGCTTCTGGAGGGAGCGCACCTCCCGGGGCGGGTTAAGCCGGCTGCCCGTGTGGGTCCACGACACCTCGGCCACGTAGATGTCGCCGCGGGAATCGATGCAGATGCCGTGGGGGGCGATGAACCGGCCCGGCTCTTCGCCCTCGGGACCATCTCCCAGACGGGCGAGCACGTTGCCCTTGATGTCCATGATGGTCACCCGGGGTCCAAGACCGAAGGCCTGGCTGTTGGGGCCTATGGGCGCCCCCAGCTCTCCAACGTACACCTTTTGATCTCCGGACTGGTCGATGAACAGGCCGCAGGGGCGGGCCATATTGACCCATTGCGTCTCGAACTTGCCGTTGCGGTCGAACACCTGGATGCGGTGGTTCTCACGGTCGGCGACATAGACCCAACCGTCTTTGTCGGTGGCAACGTTGTGTGCGATGTTGAACTGGCCGGGGTCGGTCCCAGACTCACCCCAGGAAAAGAGTAATTTTCCATCTGGTGAATACTTGTGCACCCTGGCGTTGCCGTAGCCATCGGTCACGTAAAAGTCTTCGTTATTGGGGTCGATGGCCACATGGGTGCACCGGTTGAAGGGGTCGCCGCTCATGAATGGAGCTGGTGTGCCGCTGACACCCAGGGTCAGCAGTACCTTGCCGTCCAGCGTGCACTTGCGCACCGTGTGGTCGCCATCGTCCGTGCAGAAGATAGTGTCGTTGGGGCCCATGGTTATGCCGTGGGCCCGGGGAAACACACCCTCGCCCCAGGATCGGAGGAAATTGCCTTCACGGTCGAAGACGATCATAGGATGTTCGCCGCGGCTGAACACGTAAACATTGTCGTTGGAGTCCACCCCGACGGCTGCCGCTTCCCGATAAGACCAGCCGTCGGGCAGCTTGCCCCAGTCTTCCGCCACATTGTAGGTATAAGCCGCAGAACCCAGCGTTACCATCTTGCCTCCTCTACAATACCCATTCTTCGCATAAACCGATGCGCGTCGATAAAAGATTGTAGCACCGGTCCGGGGGAATTCAATGGCGGGGCCCGGCGTTGCGCCCGGACGGCGCCCGTTGCTATGATAGTAGCGGCGGCCGCTCCAAAACGGTATTAAAGGACGGATGCAATGGCCCAGGAAGGCAGACGGGACTTCGTAAAGTACTCTTTCTTCAAGGTTGATCCGGCATGGCGCCGGTTGCCTACGGAAGAGCGGGAGCAGAGCAAGAGGGAGTTCGCCGAGGTTGTGGCCGAATCATCCCGCGGGATGACCATGGCCAGCTACAGCCTGGTGGGAACCAGGGCCGACGTGGACCTGTTGCTATGGAAGGTCAGCCCTACGCTGGAAGCCATCAGTGGTTTGATGGCGCAGATCAACCGCACCGAGCTGGGCAAGTATCTGCACCAACCACACTCTTATCTGGCCATGACACGCCCGTCACCCTACGTGGACCAGCACCGGCACGATGACCAGGAAGGGGTATCCTCCACCATGCGCATCGTGGGCCGGAAATACCTCATCATCTACCCCTTCGTCAAGACCCATGAATGGTATCAACTACCAAAAGAAGAACGGCAGAGTTTGATGAGCGATCACTTCACCGTTGGACACAAGTATCCGGAGGTGAAGATCAGCACAGCCTACTCCTTTGGCCTGGACGACCAGGAGTTCGTGCTGGGCTTCGAAACCGATGAGACCTCCACCTTCCTGGACCTTGTGATGGAGCTGAGGGAGTCAAAGGTTCGTCCTTACACATTACAGGACACACCCATCTTCACCTGTATCAGCAAGAATCTGCCCGCTTGTCTCGACGACCTGGGTTAGCCGCCTTGTTCTGCAAATAACCGTTAATATCTTCCGTTCGCCCTGAACTTGTCGAAGGATCCCTCCGGGGAAAGATGGATCGACAGGCCTGTCCTGAGCGTAGCCGAAGGGCTCACCACCAACGGGGTTGGTAACACCGATTTTGCGATGGATCCTAGCCAGCCGCCTGCTCCTGGTTCTTCATGTGGTTCATAGCCGAACCTGCCTTGAACCATTCGATCTGCCCCGCGTTCAAGGTGTGATGCAGGCTGATGGTCTCCTCGGTGCCGTCGGTGTGCCGAACGATGCAGCTAACCGGCTTACCCGGCGCTAATTCACTCAATCCGACGACGCTGATCCGGTCTTCCTCCAGGATTCGGTCGTAGTCGTCTGGCTGCTCGAAGGTGAGAGGCAGCAGTCCCTGCTTTTTCAGGTTTGTTTCGTGGATACGCGCGAAGCTGCGCGTGATGACCGCCGCGCCGCCGAGCAGGCGGGGCGAAAGAGCCGCGTGCTCACGGCTGCTGCCCTCGCCGTAGTTGCTGTCACCGATCACTACCCACTTGACGCCATCGGCTTTATACTGCCTGGCGACCTGGGAAATAGTCTGGCCCCTTTCTCCGGTTAACACGTTCAATCCATGGCCCGCTTCGCCGGTGAATGCGTTGGTAGCTCCTAGGAACATATTGTCGCTGAACTTGTCCAAGTGGCCGCGATAGCGTAGCCAAGGTCCCGCCGGGGAGATGTGGTCGGTGGTGCACTTGCCCTGAGCTTTTACCAGCACCGGCGCATCGATGACGTCTTCGCCGTCCCAGGGGGCCCAGGGCTGCAGGACCTGAATACGGTCGCTGTTAGGGTCAACATGAAGTTCGATGTTGCTGCCGTCTTCGGGCGGCGCAACATAATATTGGGTCCCCTGGTCGAATTGCTTTTCCGGTACCTCGGCCGCAGGCTTCGGAGGCTGCAACTTGAAGGGCTTGCCGTCGGCGCCGGTCAGCGTATCCTCCAGCGGGTTGAACGAGAGCCTACCCGCCAGGGCGAAGGCGGTCACGATCTCTGGACTGCCGATGAAGTTCATGGTTGTGGGCTCACCATCGTTACGCATCGGGAAGTTGCGGTTGTACGATGTGATAATGCTGTTGGGGACGCCCGCCACCTCCTTTGCCCGCCGCCATTGGCCTATGCAGGGTCCGCAGGCGTTGGCCAGCACCGTGCCGTTGATCTCCTTGAGTGACGCCATCTGGCCGTCACGCTCGATGGTTGCCCGGATCATCTCGGAGCCCGGCGTGACCATGAACGGCACCGCGGCCTTGATCCCGTGGGCGGCCGCCTGCTCCGCCACATCGGCCGACCGGCTCATGTCTTCGTAAGATGAGTTGGTGCAGCTCCCGATCAACGCGGTGGAGATCTCATCAACGAATCCGTTGGCCCCGTCCCGGACCTCCGCGGCAAAATTGGATATGGTCCGTGCCCGGTCCGGGGAGTGAGGCCCCACGATGTGAGGCTCGAGCTTGTCCAGGTCTATGTGGACGACCCGGTCGAAGTATTGCTCGGGATTCGCCTCCACCTCCGGGTCGGCTGTCAGAATGCTCTCGTGCATCTCGGCGATTCGCGCGAGCTCGCCTTTACCCGTGGCTGCCAGGTATGTAGCCATGCGTTCGTCGTAAGGGAACATGGAGGTGGTCGCGCCGAGCTCGGCGCCCATGTTAGTTATCGTCGCCTTTCCCGTGGCGCTGATCGTGCGGGTCCCCGGTCCGAAGTACTCGATTATGGAGTTGGTGCCACCCGAAACGGACAGCTCGCCGGCCAGCTTGAGAATCACGTCCTTGGGCGCCGTCCAGCCGCTCAACGTTCCGGTGAGGCGTACTCCGATGTACTTGGGATAAAGTACCTCCCAGGGCAAGCCCGCCATTACCTCCACCGCATCGGCTCCGCCCACGCCCACGGAGCAGGCGCCCAAACCGCCGGCATTGGGCGTGTGGGAGTCCGTCCCGATTATCATCTCGCCCGGAAAGGCGTAGTTTTCCAGCACGACCTGATGGATTATTCCCGCTCCCGGCCCCCAGAAGCCCAGACCGAACTTGGCGGAGATGGAGCGGAGGAAGTCGTACACTTCCTCGTTCTCGGTGAGAGACTCTTTCAAGTCGGATTGACCTTCCTCCCGGGCCTGGATCAGATGGTCGCAGTGCACGGTGGTGGGGACGGCGACCCTGGCCCGCCCCGTCTGCACAAACGCTAGCATCGCCGTCTGGCCCAGAACATCCTGAAGAACGACCCGGTCGGGACGGAGTTGCACGTAGCTTTGGCCACGCTCCAGCTCGGCGGTCTCGGGATCGTCCAGGTGGCCCAGCACGACCTTTTCCGCCAGGGTCAGGGGGCGGTTGAGCCTGCGCCGGACAACCTCCAGGTTACGCTCCATCTTTTGATAGACGCTGGCAACAAATTCGGGAGTTGAGTCAATAACGTTCATCCGATGGACTCCTATTTAGTTGTATGGAGTATTCTGATCGGTGGTGACCGCTTTGCCGGCTAGTCACTGGAGGTGGCTGTCCCGATTCCATCGGGGCCTCTACCCACCTGAGCCTTCGATGATGGTCCCTTGGAGCCGGACCCTCGATCGGGGTCAGATAATCGAATAATCAGTTCGCTTGACGACAGAAAACCCTTAAAGGGATAGCCTTTAAAGGTTTTTCATATCTCCGCTAATCCAGCGGGAGCGGCCGGCCCAGGCGCCTAATTGCGCTTTAGTTCAGATGTGTCGTGGTCCGTGAAGTAATCATAGTTTATGGGGATATAGCTGGCCCACTGGGGAGGTGTGGCGTCTTCGGCGAAGATGGCGGTTACCGGGCACACAGGCTCGCAGGCGGCGCAGTCGATGCACTCATCCGGGCTGATGTAGAACATGTTGTCTTCGTCTCGGGTGTAGATGCAGTCCACCGGACATACGTCGACGCACGCCGCATCCTTTACTCCCACACACGGTTCGGTGATTATATAGGTCATTCCGTGCCGCTCCTCCGCGAATTATCGAGTTGACGCGTGCCCGCCGAATCACGTGGCCACAGACACGCGGATAGCAATGGGATTATAGCATAGGGCGGTGGGTTTGCAAGATTGTTGGTGCTTGCCGAGGAGAGGGACAGGCTAGGCCACGGCGTGAACCCGGGAAATGCCACGGGCTCCGACATAAAACAAAGCCAGCTACCTCAATCCCAATTAGTTCATCCGTATTGAGGCAGCTGGCTATTGTTAGCCCACTCTTCGGTTGTTTGTGACCGTTATCCGGTTATAGGACCAGGCCGTAGGTTCGTTTCTTGATGGCCAGGTTCACAAAGGTCTCGGTGCGCCGCACCCCATCGATCACGCCGATCTTGGTCCGCAGGAAGGTGCCCAAACTTTCCGCCGATTCCAGCCCAGCCCAGATGAAGACATCGTATGCCCCCGTGGTGATGGCTACGTAGTGGGCCTCCTCCAGCTTGGCGATCTCCTCGGCCACCGCGTCGGACTTACCGGGGTCCGTCTGAAGACCGATCAAAGCGGTGGTGGCGTAGCCTAGTTTCTCCAGGTTGGGGACCGCGATGACCTTGACCACGTCGTCCTGGATCAGGCGCCGCAGCCTTCGCCGCACCGTCCCTTCGCTAACACCCACTTCCCTGGCGATTTTCGCGTTGGAGGCCCGGCCATCCAACTGCAAAAGGCTGATTATCTTGCGGTCCAGTTCGTCCATTGGTGCCACTCCACGTTGATTTCGGGGGTTCTTAGCCAGTTTCAATCATAGAACTGGGCGCAATGGTTGTCAATACCAACACAGGACCGACGGATGGCGTCTTTGTTCAATATTGGTCCCACCTTATGTGGTTGGCGTTAGAGAGGCATTGATGGAACTGATATGTGAGAATCAGTTGTTTAAGATGTATTAGATTTGGTTATTCGCTATACTTTAGCTCAACATGTAGCTGACTAGGCATTTGACTGATATCGAAGGCTGTAGAGAAGCTCATTAGAGTAGGTTTTTGACTTCGCCCGGATTGCCAGGTATTGCTGGGTCTGGAGCCATTTGTTAACATATATCTGTAGGGGAGGGATCGCATAGTGGCCTAGTGCGGGCGCCTGCTAAGCGCTTAGTCTGTGTAAACGGGCTCATGGGTTCGAATCCCATTCCCTCCGCCGTTGCCGCATCATCCATATTTACAACTAAATACGCATGAACACATTTCATATATGGACCGTTGGTTGCCAGATGAACCAGGCCGATTCCCAGAGGTTGGGGTCGGCTCTAGAGCAGTTGGGCTTGAACTCGGTGGACCGGCCCGACGAGGCCGACGTGATCGTCTTGAACTCTTGCGTTGTGCGCCAGAGCGCCGAAGATAAGGTTACGGGCCATGTAGGCGCCATGGTGCCGCTGAAGAAGCAGCGCCCCGACCGGATCGTAGCGTTGATGGGGTGTATGGTGGGACCCGATACCGGCCAACTGGCCAGCCGGTTTCCCCATGTGGACGTATTCATGCGGCCCCAACAATACGGGCCCTTGCTGGATCTCGTGGGCCAACGGTTGGGCCTCGACTGGGAAGGTTGCGTCGGCTCCCTTGCGCCGGCTCAACCCGCGGTCACCTGCTATGTTCCGATAATCCACGGTTGCGATATGATGTGCACCTTCTGCATAATCCCCTATCGCCGAGGCCGCCAGGTCAGCCGCCCCCTGGAGGAGTTGGTTCGTGAGGTGGAACTGCTGGTCGCCCGAGGGGTAAAAGAAGTCACGGTATTGGGCCAAACCGTTGACGCCTACGGCCATGATCTGCCGGATAAACCCGACTTGGCCGACCTGCTGGGCGGGCTCAACGGCGTCTCCGGCCTGGAAAGGATTCGTTTCCTGACCTCCCATCCCTCTTTCATGAGTGACCGTATCTTACAAGCGGTGGCTGATTTACCAAAAGTGTGCGAGCACATCAATCTGCCGGTGCAGGCCGGTGACGACGAAGTGCTGAGCCGCATGCGCCGTCCCTATACCCGGGCCGAATACGTGGACCTGGTCCACCGCATGAGAGAAACCATCCCTGGCGTTTCTCTGAGCACGGATATCATTGTGGGTTTCCCCGGAGAAACCGAGGAGCAATTCCAGCAATCCCTGGACTTGGTCGCCCGTATTCGTCCTGATAAGGTCCACGGCGCCGCCTACTCGACCCGCCCCGGCACCATCGCCTCGCGCACCTTGGAGGATGATGTCCCCAAGGAAGAAAAGATGCGGAGGCTGAAGCAGCTTGACCAACTCCAGGAGAGTATCCTTCAGGAGATCAATGCGGAATTGGTCGGTCAGAATACCGGCGTTTTGGTGGACGCCCGTCACAAGGGCAAGTGGCAGGGCAGAACCCGTAATGATAAGCTGGTGTTCTTCGAGGACGAGGGTCAGCATCTTGGAGACGTCGTTACCGTTAACATAACCCGGGCCAGCGCCTGGTCATTGCAAGGAGAGCTGGTTCCCGCCTGATCAGATTCAACACCGTTGAGGCAAAACCTATGGCTACCCGCACCCGCCCCCAGACGATACCCATCACCGAGATCGAGCACGCGGCCTTCTGCAAGACCGAAGATGAGTTGCCGTCCAAGTCCTTGGCAGAGGAGCAGGCGGTAAACGTGCGGTGGCAGAAGCTGCCCACGGAATACCTCCACTACACCGCCGATGAACTGGACCAGCGCATCCACCGCGCCAAGGAGAAGCTGGGCTCTTCGGTGACGATCCTGGGGCACCATTACCAGCGGGAAGAGATCATCAAATACGCCGATTTCCAGGGAGACTCCTTCCTGCTTTCCCAGCAGGCCGCCTCCCAGGCCGAAGCAAGCTACATCGTGTTCTGCGGCGTCCACTTTATGGCCGAGACGGCCTGCATGCTATGCGGACCGGACCAGAAGGTGCTCCTGCCCAATATCACCGCCGGATGCTCCATGGCGGATATGGCCCCCATGGATGACGTCGACGACGCCTGGGACGACCTTCAGGACGTGCTGGGAGACCACGGTGGCATCGTCCCCATCACTTATATGAACTCCATTGCCGGTATAAAAGCCCTGTGCGGCCGCACCGGCGGCGCTGTGTGCACCTCATCCAACGCCCCGGCCGTGATGGAGTGGGCTTACCAGAAGGCGGAGCGGA
>JADFJS010000179.1 GCA_022566155.1 Chloroflexota bacterium | reverse complement strand
ACCGGTATCCAGCCGTAGTGCATGGGATAGGTGAACTCGTCCAGCACGATCAGGTCGTAATCTCCGGAGGCGATTATCTCCTTGCAGTCCTCCCAGTGGGCCCTGGCCAGGTCGGCCGTTTGGTCCAGGTCTTTGGAGCGCCAGGTAAATCCGTCGCCCATGGCCCGCATCTCTACGCCGATCTTTTTGGCAGCGCGTTGCTCACCGAAGTTGGCGGTGGAATGCTTGATGAACTGGAGCATGATTACCTTGAAGTCTCTGCCCCAGGCACGGAACAGGACACCCATGGCGGCAGTGGTCTTTCCCTTGCCGTTGCCGGTGTTGACGATGACCAGTCCCTTGTTGATGCGTGGGCCGGTTACGGACTGGGGGCCCGGTTCAGAACTTTCTCCGGTGCTCATGGGTCGTTGACCTCCAATGACGATTGCTCAAGTAACGGGGCTTAAAGTCCCATGCTCGAATGGGGAGCACAGGTTTCCACGAAGCGGGGGGCCAGGGACGGGTCGCTGCCCAGGTGGATGTGGATGTAAGACGCCCACACGCTTCCCACCTGGAACCCGTCGGCCCGGTTGTCTTGGTCCACAACTTTGTAGACTGACTGGTCAGGATCGGGTGGCTCCTCCAGCGTAGACCAGTGAAATTCGTGGCCCCGTACCCGCTGCCCTTGCAACATCAGCGGACCGTCGCGGCGGGACTCGACCTCCCGGTAACCGAGGGTCATACGCTGATGGGACATTGCGGACACGGCAGGAATCACTCCGACCATGGTGTGCCGTGTCCCGTCAAGGTCGTCCAGGCTCCGGCCAAGGTACATCAGACCGCCGCACTCGGCGTAGACCGGCACGCCGTCGCTGACCGCCTTCCGTATCGCGTCGTGCATGGGCTTGTTGGCCGCCAGCTCCGCGCCAAACATCTCGGGGAAGCCGCCGCCCAGGTAAATGCCACCGGCGCCTTGGGGCAAGCTCGTGTCCTCCAGTGGGCTGAAGGGGACAAGCTCGGCCCCCCACGCTTCGAGCAGGTCCAATGAGTCCTGATAGTAAAAACTAAAGGCCATGTCCTGGGCGATGGCGATCCGGGCCCGCTTGGGTTGAGGTTCAGCTGGATACACCGACGTGAAGACTTCGGCACTCTTGGCACCGGAGGCGATAGCAACGATGCGGTCCAGGTCGATGGTTTCTTCCACCTGGGCAATCAGCGTGTCATACCATTGGCGGGCCACCGTGCCCTCCACGGTGGGGATCAGGCCCAGGTGGCGCTCGGGTTGGACCAGTTCATCCCGGCGGGGCAGGTAGCCCAGTACCGGTATTCCGGTGGTGGCCTCGATCTGCGGCTGGCAGAATTCCATGTGGCGGGGGCTGCCGACTCCATTCAGGATGACACCGGCGATCCGTAGATCAGGGTCAAACTGCTGGTATCCCAAAATCTCAGCGGCCACGCTGCGGGCAACTTTGGAAGCGTCAGCCACTAATATGACCGGGGCGTTCAACAGCTTGGCCAACTCGGCGGTGGAGCCCTCCTCCGAGAGATTGGAGTGGCCGTCGAAAACCCCCATCACGCCTTCAACTATGGATATTTGACGCTGGGAGCCGGCCCGCTGGAACAACTCAAGCACGGTTTGGTGAGGCATCAACCAGGTATCCAGATTGCGGGAAGGGACACCGCAGGCAAGTTTATGATAAGACGGATCGATATAGTCCGGGCCGGCTTTAAAGGGCTGGACGAGTTGGCCGCGGCGGGTCAACGCGCCCATGATTCCGGTGGCGATGGTGGTCTTGCCCACCCCGCTACGAACGCCAGCAATCACGACGGATGAAGTCAAGTGCAAGTCTCCCGGCTATCAGCTATCAGCCGTCAGCCTTCAGCGGCTATTATACCCCTGCCGGCTCAACTAGCTGGGGATGGATAGGCTCTCACCGTATTTCTCTTGGAGGCTGATAAACAGGTCGTGCCTGGGTTGATTCGTCTCGTCCTTTTCTGATTTTCTCAGATAGACGCGAAGCATGGGCTGCTCGTCCCCGTCTATAAACCAGACTGAGTAGCTAGGTAGGCCCTGAGCGTTTGTATTGTGGATGAACCGGACCTCTTTGACCTCGTTCA
>JADFJS010000097.1 GCA_022566155.1 Chloroflexota bacterium | reverse complement strand
GGCAAGGGACGAACCGGAGGTTGCACCATCGCGCCAAACTGGGCCAGCACTTGGGCATCCAACTTATCCGTCTTGGCCAGCCTTCCCGTAGCCCGAGCAAAGTCCCGTACGTGGCGAGGATTGACTACCGCCACCGGCAATCCTACCGACCCCAAGGCCACGGCCAAGGAGACCTCCAATCCTCCCGTAGCCTCTACCACCACCACCGCTGGTTCCAGGGCCACCAGTTTCTCGGCCAAAGCACTCATGCCCGCTGGGCTATGCTCCACTTGCCAGCTTTTCCCGCTGGGGTACAAACACAGATCAAGGGTCGCTTTCGAGACATCAATGCCAACAGATGGACTTTCTCTTTCCATTTCCCCTCCTCACTACATTACCCCCTGCGCCGGCCCCGCCTTGCAAATTCGGGCTATTACGCCCCCACAACTGTTCGGGCTCTCCCAGGGAGGAGACGTGACGACCTCGCTGTCGAACGGTCTACACTAAATGTGACCAAGGCTCACACGGTCTGTCACGTCTATATTTTAAGATACAAGGCTCACCACGAACGGAATTGGTAGCGCCGAATATTGGAATGAAATACTTGTTCCGGGCCTTGGGAAGCATTCCTAGGCCCCGAAGCGCCTGGCCCATATAGCTTGTCTGCGTAACCGCGTTCAGCAGCGGCCTTCCCCTTTCGCCAAGGGCGTTACTTCCCGAACAGGGAGGCGATGCGCTGGCCCACGTAGGTGTCCTGGCCTTCGGATAATCCGAAGACGTGCATGATGATGAAGTTTTCCCCATCCCGCACCCTGGTCCACACGGGGGGATCGCCTGCCTTGAGCCTTTCCACCACATCCTCGGCGGTCATGCCGGTGACCGCCGGATCAATGTGCAGCTCAACGCCAAAAGGCTGGTGCCCGATAATATTGGTGATCATCTCGGCCGACACGCCGGGTATGCCCTTAAGAGGCGCAATGATTGCCCGGCTCTGCTCTTCGGCGGTGGCCAGCCGGTCCTCATGGTTCAGGTTCACCCAGCGCCTTACCGCCGCCACCACTCCCACCATCTCTTGCCGGTCCACCTTATGGGGGCGGCCGATCCCTCTGATGCGGCGTCCCTCGTATCCCACGAATGACTGCTTGGCCAGCTTGCGAATGGTTTCTTCACTGCCCAGCGCCAGGCCGGTGGACTGGGAAGATCCCAGGTATTTGGCCGCGATGCACTGGAAATCCGCCCCTTGCCTGACGAACCTGCCAAAAAGCTCCAGAGGGTAGATCTGCCCGGCCGCGTCAACCATGACCGGCACATCGTGAGAATGGGCAATCTCGATGGTCTTTTCCAGGGATAGGGCTTGGGGGTCGGGCGATTGCTCCACCGCGTAGTAGTGGACGGCGGCCGTGTTGGGGCCGATGGCGTTTTCCAGGTCGTCGGGTGTCGTCCGGTCGGCGGACCCAAAAGCCACCAGCTTCGCCCCGGCTAGCTCCAGACAGCGGTCGTACCAGTATCGATGCCGCGTCTGAATCAGGATCTCGTTCTTCATGCCGCGGGTATCGGGAAGCTGTTCGATCTTGTCGTCGTCATCGCCGGCCATAAAAGCCGCCGTGGCTAGAGTGAGGGCCGAACCCGCTCCCGAAGTGATGTAAGCGGCGGGAACATCCAACATCTGGGCAATGGCGGCGCCCGCCTTCTCCTCCAGGTCCAATAGCGAGATGTATGCGCCGTCGGCCCGCTCCATCGCCTCCCTGACCTCAGGATGGGGCACGGAACCTCCCAGAATAGTCAGGCTGCCGGTGGCATTGATCACCGGCGTTGCGCCAAGTTCCTTGTAGATATCGCCCCAGTTCGAGCTTACCATCCTGTCCTCCTCGCGGCCGCGTTAGGTGATTGTTGCCGGGTCCAGGGAATAGCGCAGCGCCGTGTGGGCCGGTCTCGCAGAGACAGCCTGCCGCCGCAAGATATCACCGCTCCACACCGATGGCGCTATCGTGAAATTCCGGTTTCGCCGGACGGTTATTCGGTTTGTGTTGTGCGGGTTTCCCAACCTCGATACAACGCCGCCCATTCTTCTATGGTCAGTGTCTCGGCCCTTCTGCTGCCGTCCAGGTCCAGGCCTTCCAGGAATTCCCCCACTTCGGCTCCGGGCACGCCCAGGCCGTGGCTCAACGAGTTTCGCAACTGCTTGCGTGGCGCGGAGAATCCGGCCCTCACCAGGGCAAAGAAAGCATCCCGGTCCGCCACCGCCACTGCCGGCTCCGGCCTTACCTCCAAGCGCACCACCGCCGAGGTTATCTTGGGTGGCGGGTTGAAGGCTTCGGGAGGCACATCGCATACCAAACTTGGACGAGCGTAGTATTGGGTGGCCACCGACAGCAGTCCCATCCGCCCCGGCTCCGCTACCATAACCTGGGCCACCTCTTTCTGCACCATGAACACCATCAGACCCGGCTTGGGTTCGGCTTCCAGGAGTCTGCGGACGATGGGATTGGCGGCGTAGTAGGGAAGGTTGGCCACTACCTTGTAGCCGGCCTGACCGCCCACCAGGGACCCGATGTCCATGGTGCGGGCGTCGGCCTCGACGGTGGTGAGATTGGCCGGATTTCCCAGCCGTGATGCCAGTGACGCTGCTAGACGTGGGTCCATCTCCACGGCAATGACGCTGGCGACCCTCTCGAGCAGTCCGCGGGTCAACGATCCCAGACCGGGACCGATCTCCAGCACCACATCCTGCGCGGACAGTTCCGCCGCCTCCAGGATGCGTTCAAGGACCACGGCGTCAACCAGATAGTGCTGTCCCAGGGACTTTCGGGCTTTGTTCCGTTGGGGTGAGGAGGCAGTCAAATCGTATCAGCAGCAACGAAAGACAATGGTGGTGAGTTAGAGACCGCGCACCTTCCTTCGACATCGGTCCCTGGGCGTGTCTCGGAAAGTGACTCGGATCAGGCGCTCCCACGGCACCCGTAGGGTCCCGTTTACCGTTGCTTCCTTCCGGATCTGGCGGGGTTCACAGGTCTACGCCGCGTGGGACCCAACCCTCTATACCACTCACACGAGATATCGGCCCATTGACCTTGCCTGGGGGAGGCATTCAACCCCGCTATAGCGGATTGCGGGTACAGGGCACCGCTAGCTCCCCGTCTAGCACGGCCTCAGTTTAGATGGTAGGGTACGGACCCTACACTGTCAAATAGTGCCCGGCGGTTAGTTGTTATCTGAATGCTCCCGCTTCCGTTGTTCCCCACGAGGCAGGATGCTAGAATTAGTCACTTCTAGGAGCCGACGATGCAGATAAGGAAAGCCGTTATTCCCGCCGCCGGAATGGGCACCCGCTTCTTGCCCATCACCAAGTCGGTGCCCAAGGAGCTTCTCCCCATCCTGGACAAGCCGATGCTCCAGTACGTGGTGGAAGAGGTAGCCGAGGCCGGGATCGAGCAGGTAATCATCGTGACGGCCCCAGGGAAGGAATCCATAGCCAGCTACTTTCAAACCCAGCCGGCTCTTGAGCAGCACCTGTTGGACACAGGCGCAACGGAGTTGCTGGAGAAGGTGCGCCACGCCTCCAATCTCGCCCAGGTCTCCTATGTGATTCAGGATGAGCCGCTGGGCTTGGGGCACGCCGTCTTGACCGCCAGGGAATCGGTAGGAAACGAGCCCTTCGTCGTGGTCCTTCCCGACGACATCATCGCGCATGCGCCTGGAGCGCTTTCCCAGATGCTGGAGGTGGCCGAACGGTATGGGCCGGGTGTATTGGCCGTGGAGCCGGTGCCCTGGGAGGTTGTCCAAAACTACGGGGTGGTGGAAGGGAGCCCGGTGGAGGAGAGGCTGCAAAGGGTAACCCGCCTGGTGGAAAAACCGCCGCGCCAGGAGGCCCGCTCAAATCTGGCCATCGTGGGACGCTATGTGCTGCCGCCGGAGATATTCGACTGCCTGGAGCGCACGCCGGCGGGAGCCAAAGACGAGATTCAGTTGACGGATGCCCTGGTCCTGTTGCTGGAGAGCCACGACCTATACGCCTATGAATTCAAGGGTACACGGTACGACGGCGGCTCGCCCATGGGGCTATTGCGGGCGTCGCTGGAGTTCGCCCTGGCCCGGCCGGACACCCGAGCGGCGGCTAAGGCCCTTATAGCAGGGCTGGGAGAGGTTGATTGACCGAAGGAAAGCAGTCTTTGCTGGAGGACGCACAGGCCATACACGGCGAGTTGCTGCAACTGGTCGAGGGCATGGGCTATTGCCTGGACTGGAAACCCGACCCCGCCCAATGGTCGGCACGCCAGGTCATTTACCACTTGCTGGAAACGCCACCCGGCGGCATCGCTCCGCTGCTGCGAAGTATCTTCTCCGGGAGCATCCAGGAGTTCGACCTGTGGGCCGGCCAGGACAACGTGACACCGGAACGGCTGGCCCTGGAACTGGAAAAGGTGGAGAGTGACATTGGCCGGTATTTTCAAGACCTGCAGGAAACCATAACCGCGGCCGGCGAAGAGGACTTTACCGGCAGAACCGTGATGGCCCACTGGAAGACCTATGGAAGGGACCAGGAGCGCACGGCTAAGGAATTGCTGGAAGGACTGTTCGCGCGGCACTGGAGGGAACACATGGTCCAATTGGGCGAGCTACGGGAAGCGTTGGGGTTATGATCCGGAGTCCGGCTACTCTTCGGTGCCCAGTTTCAGCACACTCAAGAACGCCTCTTGTGGGATCTCCACCCGCCCTACCATCTTTAGCCGTTTCTTCCCCTCTTTCTGCTTCTCCAGGAGCTTGCGCTTCCGGGTGATGTCTCCCCCGTAGCACTTGGCGAGAACGTCTTTCCGCAGGGCCCGGATTGTTTCTCGGGCCACGACCCGGCCGCCGATAGCCGCCTGGATCGGCACCTCGAATAGCTGGCGAGGGATGGTGGTCTTTAGCTTCTCCACCACCAACCGGCCATGTGCCACGGCCCGGTCCCGATGCACGATCATCGACAGCGCTTCCACCGGCTGCTGGTTGATGAGAACATCCACCTTCACCAAGGGCGCCGCCTGATATTCCTCCACCGTGTAGTCCAGAGAGGCGAAGCCCTGTGTGCGGGATTTGAGCTGATTATAGAAGTCGGCCAGCAATTCCACCATGGGCATGGTGTATTCCATGATCACCCGTGTTTGGGCCGACTCATTTTGCGGGTCGGCCCCGTTCTGCGTCCCGCTCTGGATATACTCCATGCGTTTGAACTCAGCCCGGTGTGAGTGCATCAATTCCATGATGACGCCGACGTGGCGGTTGAGGGCCACGATGGTCATTGCCAGCATCGGCTCCCGTATCTCCTTGATCTCGTTGGGGGGCGGAAGCTTGGACGGGTTGTCTACCAGCAACTCCTTGCCATTTGGCAACAACACCTGGTAGGGCACGCTGGGAGCGGTCACGATGAGGTCGAGGTCGTACTCCCGCTCCAGTCTTTCCTGGACGATCTCCAGGTGCATCAACCCGAGGAAACCGCATCGAAACCCAAATCCCAAGTTGGTACTGGTTTCCGGCTCAATGGCCAAAGAGGCATCGTTCAACTGTAATTTTTCCAGGGCGGAGCGCAGGTTGTTGTAATCCTCTCCATCGGAGGGGTAAAGCCCGGCGAAAACCATGGACTTCAGTTGCACGTAACCGGGCAATGGAACCGTGGCCGGCCGCGAATAGGTCGTGAGAGTGTCCCCCACACTGCACTCTTGAATCTCCTTGAAGCCGGTGGCCACGTAGCCCACCTGTCCCGCCACCAGTGTATCCACCGGTGTTGGGAACGGACTGAAAACACCCACTTCCACGATCTCCGAAACCCGTCCCGAAGACATGACCTGGATCCGCTCGCCCCGAGAGATTCTGCCATCTTCCAGGCGAATGTGGGCTATGATTCCTTTGTAGGGGTTATAGTTGGAGTCGAAAACCAGGGCCCGCAGCGGCAGGTCGACGCTACCCTTGGGCGGTGGGATCCTGTCGATCACGGCATCGAGAATCTCCCTGGTCCCGGTGCCTTCCTTGGCCGACACGAAGAGTATCTCATCCTCGCGAAAGCCGAAGGCCTGTTGCATCTCTCCAGCCACCCGTTGGGGTTCCGCCTGGGGCAGGTCCACCTTATTTACCACCGGGATCAGGTGAAGGTCGTACTCCATGGCCAGCAGGGTGTTGGCGATGGTTTGGGCTTCGATCCCCTGGCTGGCGTCCACCACCAGCAATGCGCCTTCGCTGGCCGCCAGGCAACGGGAAACTTCGTAGCTAAAATCGACGTGTCCAGGGGTGTCGATAAGGTTTAACTGGTAGGACTGCCCATCGGGTGCCCGATGGGACATGGCCACCGCTTTGCCTTTGATGGTGATGCCCCGCTCCCTTTCCAGGTCCATCTGGTCCAGGAACTGGGCCTTCATATCTTCAGGCCGGACGGTGCCGGTAATCTCAAGGAAGCGATCGGCCAGGGTAGACTTGCCGTGGTCGATGTGGGCGATGATGCAGAAATTTCGTATCAGTGGAGGAGGCATACTGGTTTCATGGTAACATCGCCGGAGATTCGCTACAAGGAAATTGCCATCTGCTTGGATTCAAGATGAGATGTCCCGAGCATGAAGAGAGGAACGGCTTGCGGGCCGTTCCTCTTCCGATCAACAATTCGACGGGTTCCAAGGACCGGATTTAATATGCTCCGTAGCCGTCCGAGCGGATACACGCCGACCAGTGATTTGGCTCAACTTCCCGCAATTCCGGGATCACCTGACTACACTCGTCAATAGCGATAGGGCACCTGGTATGGAAGACACAACCGCTGGGTGGATTCAAGGGACTGGGCACCTCTCCGGTTAGCAGTATCCGTTCCCGTTGAGCGTCGATCACCGGATCGGGGATGGGCACAGCCGAGAGGAGCGCTTTGGTGTATGGGTGAATTGGATTTATGTAGATGTCGTTTCGGTCCGCAATCTCCACCAGGTGACCCAGGTACATGACGCCAACACGGTCGCTGATGTGGCGCACCACGGAGAGATCGTGGGCGATGAACAGGTAGGTCAGATTAAACTGCTCCTGCAGCTCTTCAAGGAGATTGATGATCTGGGCCTGGATCGAAACGTCCAAGGCGGAAACCGGCTCGTCAGCGACGATGAATTTTGGACTAACCGAAAGTGCCCGGGCCACGCCGATGCGCTGCCTTTGCCCACCGCTGAATTCGTGGGGGAACCGGTCGGCCATATATGGATTCAACCCAACGTTTTGGAACAGGTCGGCTACTCGTTCTCGATACTCTGCCTTCCCCGCGACCAAGCCATGTACCGTCAGCGGTTCGCCGACGATGTTGCCGGCGGTCATGCGCGGGTTGAGCGAGCTGTACGGGTCCTGGAAGATGACCTGCATCTCTCGGCGCATGGCCCGCATCTGCCGATTGGACAGCTCGGTTAGCTCCTGCCCCTCGAATATGACCTGTCCCGCCGTGGGCTTGTATAGCTGAAGGATGCAGCGGCCGGTGGTGGTTTTGCCACAGCCACTCTCTCCGACCAACCCCAGAGTCTCGCCGCGGCGCACAAAGAAGCTGATGTCATCCACCGCTTTGATGTCGGCAACTTTTTTCTGAAAGATGATTCCCGAAGTGACCGGGAAGTACATCTTGAGGTTTTTGACCTCAAGCAATACATCTTCCGGCGGCGCCGGCACACTGGGTTGCGTCTGAGGAGCCGGAGTGGTCGTCATGGTTATTCCATCTCCTGGGGTTGGTATTCTGGCTTAACGCCGGTTGCGGTTAACTATACGGCGCTCGGGGCGCCGCCGTTGCCTGTTCCCACGGGTAAGGCGAACGTTTTGGCGGGGATTGTAGCGCTCGCCGCACGGGTTGCTTGCATCGGCATGCCGTTTGGCGTGTGGATGGAGTGGACCACTCTTGAGATGGTGCGCCAGTGGCTGATCGTGCCAACGTTGGTCTACTTTATGGCCGGGGCTGTATTCTACAGTTCGTGGCGCAAGAGTACGAATTAGGCGAGCGAGCCGACCTGGCAGCGAGGGTCCGATGATTGAACCGGATCTTTTTGCGGATCCCGCAGACTCGGAGCAGCAGGATCTCTCTGCGCCGTTGGCGGATCGGATGCGTCCGCGGAGTCTCGACGAGTACATCGGCCAGGAACACCTGTTAGCAGCGGGCAAGCCGCTGCGAGTGCAGATCGAACGCGACCAGTTGGGGTCGATGATCTTTTGGGGCCCGCCGGGAGTCGGGAAAACGACCCTGGCACGGATCATTGCGCGACAGACACGTGCGGACTTCGTACAGTTTTCGGGCGTCCTGAGCAGTATCAAAGAGGTGAAGCAGGTGATGGCCGGTGCGCAAAAAATGCACCGGCCGGGCCAACGGACGATTATAT
>JADFJS010000096.1 GCA_022566155.1 Chloroflexota bacterium | reverse complement strand
AGATTCTTGCCAAAGTAGTTCCCCATGCCGCGAGTCCAGGAGTCGACTTTGCGGTAGTCGAACCCTTTGCTCATCACGATTTTTCCGACAAAGCGAAGCGCGAACGGCAGGTAGCCCCAGAAGATGAAGAAATCGTCCATCAGCTGGGCATCAAATGGGTTGGGGGTTTCCTCGACCTTGTGACCAAGGCCGGCCATGACGTTGGCGGCTTTGTGTACGGCACCCACCACCTCGGGGTCGCAGGTCTCGCCGCCGGAGCCTTCGGTGAAGAAGCCCACGCGCAAACGTTCACTCCCCGGTCCCTCGACTTTCCCGATCGCCGGAAGCTTTGTGGGGTAGATCTGCTCGGCGGCGGCAAAGAACGCCGCGGTGTCCCTCACATTGCGACTCAGCATCCCCTGGGCGCCAATGTCGACGGGTACTTTCTCGGCGCCCTCAAGCCCGGGAAGTCGCCCGCGCGAGTTCTTCAAGCCCACGAGTCCGCACCAGGCGGCGGGGATGCGGATCGAGCCACCGCCATCGTTGGCGTGAGACATCGGAAGCACGCCCGAGGCCACCAGCGCGCCAGAGCCCCCGGAAGATCCGCCGGTTGAGTGGGCGAGGTTCCAGGGATTGCGGGTCGGTCCCATCAAAAGGGATTCGGTGGTTCCCGTGAGTCCAAATTCGGGCAGGGTCGACTTGCCGAGCGGCACGAAGCCGAGCGGAAGCAGGATTTTTTCGACAAAGGGAGAGGAGTGTTTGGATGGAATGTCCGGCATCGCCAACGATCCCATGCGGGTCGCGGTGCCGGCCAGGGAATCGGTGTCCTTTACGAACATCGGTACGCCTGCAAAGGCGCCGCTCAGATCCGACGATGCGCGCTTGCGCGCCGCTTCGAAGGCGCGTTCTGCCACGGCGTTGAGCTTGGGATTGACGGCTTCGGTGGCGGCGATTGCGATCTCGACGACCTCGCTCGCGGACACGGCTTTGCTGCGGATGGCAGAGGCTAGCTCCGTAGCATCGTGGCGGACGTACTCTTCAAAATCCATCGTGGATCCTCAGCGCTGTGAAGGTCGGCAGTGCGAACCGAATGATATGACATCGCACAGATGCACTCGAATCTAGCAATCGGTCATCAGCGCCGCGATGGTCCCGCACAGGGTCATGGCGAACAAAAACCACTTCAAGGTGGAGGGCTTTGCGTCGATCGCGAAATGTACCGCAGCGCTGGCGCCGGCCATCGTCCCCACGCTCAAAATCAGGCCCGGCAGAAACAGCACCAATCCCTGGGCGCCCGGGCGTTCGGCGTTTTGTGGAAGGGGGAAGGCTCCGATTGGGCGTCGCTGACCCAGCTTTTTGAGTGGATCGAGGGGCTGCATCGGGATGTGGACGCCGGCCGGGCGCCCGAGGGAATAATCGACTTTGTGGACCAGGGCCGGAGCGTGGAAGGCCTCGAAGCCCTGGCTGCCGCTGTGGAGCAGGCAACCGGGGAGCACTCCCAAAAAGCGGCCCTGGTTGGGGAGATTCTCGACCTGGACGTGGTAAAGCGTTTTGGGACCGGGCCGGATGTGGCCGCTCAGAATTTCGACATTCAGCGCGAGGCATTGGAGCGCTGGCTGGGCGGGATCCAGCTGATCCACGAGATTGTGAGCCTAAACAACATAGCCGCGACATGCAAGGAAGAAGGCCTGGAGCCGGTGCTGACCGTGGCTGAGTCGTGGCCTGACGCGGGACAACGCATCGCCGACGCTTTCAGCCAGACGTGGTTTGAAGGTCTGTTGGAGCGTGCGTTGGAGGAGCGGCCGGCCTTTAGCGGATTCGACGGAGTGGGCCACCGGCAGGCGGTGGAGAAATTCCGGGGTCTGGACAGCCTGGTGCTGGAGCATAACCGGGCACGGTTGGCCCTGGCCCACTGGGAGCGCCTCCCGCGCCAGGGGGCCGCCGGGCAGTTGGGGGTACTGAGGAGGGAGTTCGAGAAGCGGCGCCGTCACCTGCCCATACGCCAGCTGATGGAACGGGCCGGCAATGCCGTCCAGGCCATCAAGCCGGTGTTCATGATGAGCCCGTTATCCATAGCAAACTACCTGGCGCCGGGTAGCGTCAAGTTTGACCTGGTCATCTTCGACGAGGCCAGCCAGGTTCGGCCGGTGGATGCCTTCGGCGCTATCCTGCGGGCCGGGCAAACGGTGGTGGTAGGCGACAGCCAGCAGTTGCCGCCGACGAATTTCTTCGAATCCGCGGCGCAGGATAGGGACGACGACGACGATAGTGCGACCGCCGACATTGAAAGCGTGTTGGGCCTGTTCGCATCTAAGGGTGCTCCGAACAAGATGCTTCGGTGGCACTATCGTAGCCGCCACGAGTCCCTGATCGCCGTGTCAAACCAGGAGTTTTACAACAACAACCTGTTGATATTCCCAAGCCCTGATGCCGGAAGAGAAGAGGTAGGATTACGATTTCATCATCTGGCCGATACGGTGTACGACCGTGGTGGGAGCAGCACCAATGTGGAGGAGGCCAAATTAGTGGCCCAAGCCGTGATGGACCACGCCCGGGATCACCCGGACATGACGTTGGGGGTGGCCGCCTTCAGCGTGAAGCAAACGCAGGTGATATTGGATCAGCTGGAGATGCTTCGGCGACAAAACCCAGCGCATGAGGAATTCTTCAACACCCATCCCCACGAGCCATTCTTCGTCAAGAATCTGGAGACGGTCCAGGGCGATGAAAGGGACGTTATTTTCATCAGTATCGGGTACGGACGGGAATCCAATGGCCGTATCGGCATGAACTTCGGCCCGCTGAATACCGATGGTGGGGAGCGGCGCCTCAACGTATTGATCACGCGGGCCAGGCGGCGCTGCGAGGTATTCACCAACCTGACTGCGGATGATATCGATCTGAGCCGCACGAATTCGCGGGGAGTCCGCGCGTTGAAGGTTTACCTCGCTTACGCCCAGCACGGGACACTGGAATCGTCGACTCAATCGGGGCGGGAGAGTGGATCACCTTTTCAAGACGCTGTGGCGTCCGCCGTGTCCAACTTGGGTTTCGACGTGCGCCAGGAGATAGGATCGGCTGGATATTTCATCGATCTGGCGGTGGTGGACCAGGACCGGCCGGGCAGGTATCTCTTGGGGATCGAGTGCGACGGTGCGACCTACCATAGCTCCCGGTACGCTCGCGACAGGGACCGGTTGCGCCAGCAGGTGCTGGAAGGCCTGGGATGGCGCATCCACCGGGTGTGGAGCACCGACTGGTTTCGGAACCCGGAAAGAGAGCTGAGCCGGGTGGCCGAGGCGATCGAAGCGGCAAAGACCCCGCCGGTGGAGGATGACGCTGCTCCGGAGGCCGACTCGTCCATCGAGCGGGAACTCGCAACCGGCGTCATCCATGAAGAAGAAGACGGAATCACGGAGTACCTTCGGGTTGATCTGGAGGTGTTGCCCGGAGACCAGGAGCTGCATGCCCTACCCACGTCAACGCTGGCCTCTTGGGTTGCCGAGGTGGTGCACGTGGAAAGCCCGGTGCACGTTAGCGAGGTAGGACGGCGCATCGCCGATGCCGCCGGTGTGCTGCTTAGCCGGCGTCTCCAGGATGCTTTGGCGTCGGCGTTGCACCATTCTGAAGACTCCTCCGAGGTACGCCGGGAAGGGGATTTCCTATGGCGCGGCGACATGGAGAGCCCCGAGCTACGGGACCGCAGCAATCTTGCCGGCGCCTCCCGGAAGCTCGAGCTGGTGGCGCCGGAAGAGTTGGCCCTGGCGGTGGCGAGGATCGTGGCCGGTTCCTACGGCATACACCGGCAGGAGGTGCCCGGTGCTGCCGTGCGCCTGCTGGGGTTTGCCCGGCTCACTCAGGACATGCGGACCAGGGTGGATTCCATTGTCGATGAGATGGTCCAGGATGGCCGGCTGGCCGAGCAGGGTGAAAACCTTGTGGCCGGCGAGGAGCAACCCGACGCTCAGGAGTAAAGGCGGTTGAGGCTGGCGTAGCGGGCCGGGTCCAGGTCCCTGCCTTGCAGCGCCGGGTGGCCGGGTCCGTAGCGGTGGGCCCGGAACACCGAGTTGGTGTACTTGGAAGGGTTGGCGCTGGTTGGCCGCTTCACACCAAGAAAATAGGGGTTGATGTACTCCCACACGATCTCTTTACCCGGCGTCACCTCGAAGATGCGGCCGGGGGCTCCCTCGCAGATCAGGGTGTTGCCGTTGGGCAGGCGTTCCGCGCTGCTGATGTTGTAGCTGTAGAACGACATGGTTGGCTCGCCCCGATAGTCCCAGACGATCTCGTTCGATTCCGGGTCTACCTCAATGACCCGTGAATAATCCATGCCCCTGCGGTGGGACCCGTTGTCGAACAGTAGCACCAGGCCGTTGTCCAGATAGGTGGGGTTGTGCTGGTGTTTGATCTCGCCCGGCCCCCACTTCCACTTAAAATCTCCGCTTTCCCGGTCCACGATTCCAATGGTGCTGGTCTGCCGGAAGCTGACCAGCAAATCTCCGCCGGCGGTGATGTTTAGCGAATTGCCGTGGCTCCGCTCGCGGCGGGCTTCCAGAGGACAGATAACGTCTTCCTCGTCGCTCATGTGCAGCCAGGAATGCCACTGGTACACAGACGTGCCCTCGGGGGTGATCTCTTCCACCAGATCACCGAACATCTGGTCCGGATCGTCGTCGCTGACGAAACCTCCCTGGACCCGGGCGGTCACATCGGTGGGGATGCGCTGCCACAGGAGAACCAGGGTATTGCCGTTGGGCAACCGCTCATAATCGTGGTGCAGGTATGGGTTGCGGTAGGACCAGACCTCATTGCTCTCCCAGTCCAGCTCCAGGATGGCCGCCGAGGACCCTCCCATGGTCTCGGCGCCGTCTGCTTCCTGTGGGGGGTCGGTGCGCAGGAGCAGGTTGCCGTTGGCCAGCAGATAGGCGTAGGCGATCCCTTCCTCCGAATGCCAGCGGTGGCAAACCCGGCCTTCCATGTCCACCAGGTTGGCGTCGAGGCCGCCGCGGGTGGTTGTCAGGGTGTAACCACGGAAGCAGTGCTGGGGCGCGTAGTGGATGAGTCCCACGGGATGATGTGTTGACCAGCCCATTGTTCAACTCCTTTTAACGCAGGTCTTGCCGGCGCCAGTATTGTAGTTAGCACTATTGCCGAACCCCTACGTGCCGCTTGGTTGCCCATCCTGCTCGGGCGCCACCGGGTGCCTGTAGAGGTCAAGCTTGACGCTGATGTAGTGACTCAGCCCCACCATCAGTGGGATCCCCAGGGCGTAGGCGGTGACGGGGTAAGAGTAGCTGTTTGTGCCAACCCATAGGACCAGTCCGGCAGACAAGGGGACGGTGATGAGGAAGAACCCCAGAGTTTTGATCCCGCTGCGCGTCATGTATAAGACTACCAGCGATATCAGCCCCAAGGGTATCGCCAGGGCCGGCAGGGCCGCCAGCAGTATTCCCACGGAGGTGGCGGCGCCCCGTCCTCCCTGTAACCCCAGGTATACCGGCCAGTTGTGACCGGCTAGAGCCGCGGCCCCGGCGGTCATCTCCAGGGCCGGGGAGTCTACAAGTATCTTGACCAGGACAACCGCCACGGCGCCCTTGGCGATGTCGATGATACCCACGGCCACGCCGATCCCTGGCCCCACGCTTCGGTAGACGTTGGCGGCGCCGACGTTGCGATCCCCCAACTGCCTGATGTCCTGCCCTTTCAGCAATCGGGTGGCCAGGTAAGCGGTGGGTACACTCCCGATGAAGTAGGAGATCAGGAGTAGGCCAGGCCAGGCTAAGGCGGCCCAATGCACTCTGAATCATCTCCCCGAAGCAGGATCAGGCGGCAACCAGCCGGGGCACCGCCGGGGTGCACCAGTGAAGGTATTTGGGGTCGCGGCCCACAACGATTTTGAAGTACATCTCCTGCAGCTTGGAGGAGATGGGACCGGCCTTACCGTCGGCGATGGGCCGGTTGTCCAGCTCGATCACCGGCGTCAGATGGGCGGCCGTTCCGGTAAGGAAGATCTCGTCGGCAAGGTATAGCTGGGTGCGGTCGATGCTCCTTTCCACTACTTCCAAGCCCAACTCACTCTGGGCAAGCTGGATTATCGTTTCGCGGGTATATCCCGGCAATGCGTTGTCTTCCAAAACCGGTGTTATCAACCTGCCGCGATCCACCATGAAGATATTCTCGCCGGTGCCTTCGCAGACCCTTCCACTTTGATTCAAGATGATGGCTTCGTCGAATCCCGCCAGGGTCGCCTCTGTCTTGGCCAAGATACTGTTGATGTAGCTCGCGCTGCTCTTGATGTGGGTGGGAATCATCGTGTCTTCCGGCCGCCGCCATGTGGAAGTGCAGCAACGCAGTAGATCGGAGCCCAGATAGTTGCCAAAGGGCACGGTTATCAGGGTAAAGTCGCTGGCCAGGTCCTGCAATTTCAGGTTGGCCACCAATTCGGCGCTCTTGTAGGCCAGAGGCCGTATGTAGATGTCTTCCCGGTACCCGTTGCGCTCCACCAGGTCCACGGTGATACGGCACAGGTCGTCGAGAGAGTAGGGGATGTCCAGCATCAGCAGCCGGCACCCACGCAACAACCGCTCGTAGTGCTCCCGCAGGCGGAAGATGTACACTACACCCTTCTCTTCGTTCCAGTTGCCGCGGATGCCCTCGAACACGGCGGTGGCATAATGCAGCGCGTGGGTCATAACGCTGACCTTGGCATCGGCCAATGGGACGACTTCCCCCTTGAAAAATGCCAGGGGTCCATCGTTGCTGTTTTGATGGTTTTGGGTAGTGCTCACCAGACCTCCCCTTTCGCCTGAAAGTGGGGTAAATTATAATCGGAATCCAACGTTGAATTCAAGAGACGTCGATCAAAGGCGTTGTGCCATGCCGGAATTAAACCTGCGAGCTATATCATTGGCCATACTTGGGGCCCTAGCGGGCGCCCTGATAACGGCGGCCGTGGTGCTTTTGGCTCGAGGCGGCGGCAACGCCCCGATTCAAGTACTGCTGCCCACCCCGGAAGGAACAAGCGGCCAGACTGGTTCGGGCCTTCAACTGCTGGCGCCCAAAGATGAGGCCGATATCAAGGTTGACGTCCGTGGGGCGGTCCGCAACCCCGGCGTTTACGCTTTGCCCTACGGTTCCAGGCTGGACGATGCTGTCCAAGCCGCGGGTGGTGTCACCGATGAGGCCGACAGGGAGGCGATGCACCTGTCCCTCCGGATAAGTGATGAAGGGTATTACTACATAGCCAAGATCGGGGAGACTCCTCGGCCACCCATCGCCGCGGCTATGGCTTCCACACCGGCCAATGGCCTCGGCGGCGGTGGGTCAAGCCCAGGTGGCTTGATAGACCTGAACTCCGCGTCAGCAGAGCTTCTGGAGACATTGCCCAGCATCGGCGAGGTTCGGGCAAAGGCCATCGTGAATTATCGGGAGACGAACGGGTGCTTTCAATCTACTTCGGACGTTACCAAGGTCTCCGGTATCGGCTCGGGCATCTACGAGCAGATCCGAGACCTGGTAACGGCGAACGGGTGCTCGTGACCGAGCCTGCGCGGGTGCACGGTTTGGTGACGCCGCCTGTCAGAAGCGCCTGGGCCAGGATCTGAATGGTAGCTGGAATCACTAATCGGCGCGCTCGCGGGTTAGGAAAGGCCCTACCATGAAACTCGCGGTACTGGTTGGGGCATGGTTGGGCGGGACCTGGCTGGGCTTGCGAGCGGATGCCCCGCTCCTGCCCGTCCTGCTTCTGTTGCTGGCGGCGATCCCAGCCGCGGTGATGCTGCGTTTGGCCCGGCTGTCTCTGTGGCCCGCAGTGCTGGTTGCGATATTGCTGTTGGCCCTGTTGCGGGTCGAGGTCACTGAGGATTCGGGGCCTCCACTTGCCTCCCAGGACAGTCAGCCGGTAACCGTCCAGGGACGGATAGTCACCGACCCGGAAGCCACGCGGCGGCAAACGAAATTTGTTTTATCCGTTGATGCCATCGACCGAGGCGGTGGAATGATGCCTGCGGATAGCAGGGTCCTGGTTTACGCGGAACCGCCGGAATCCCTGTTGTCACAGCGGCGGGACCCGTATTTCCGATATGGCGATCGCTTGATGATACAGGGGGAACTGGAGACCCCTGAGCCATTTGGAGGGTTCGACTATGCATCCTATCTAGAAAACCAGGGAATCTCCGGCATCCTGAGTTCTCAGGATGTGTCGCTGGTGTCAGAAGGTTCGCCCGGAAACTGGCGGGGCAGGCTGTTCGACTTCCGCCGGAAACTCTCCGCCAACATCGAAAAGGCCCTGCCCGAGCCTCAATCGGCGGTGGGCCGGGCGATGCTGTTGGGATACCGGAGCCAGATACCTCCCGGCCTGGC
>JADFJS010000178.1 GCA_022566155.1 Chloroflexota bacterium | reverse complement strand
CCGCTATGAGCCGCGAGATCTCCACAAATGGATATGGGGCCAGCTTGCCCAGGCGGTTAGAAAACTTCATGGATCAATCACCTCTTGGCTGCCAACGCAGGACTGAATCATCCGGTCCACTCTCCGCTGAACACCTCTTCGGCGTCCCCTTCCAGGAAGACTTCACCCTGGCCGTCCCAGTCGATCCGTAAAGCGCCGCCGGGCAATGTTATGTCAACTTGTCCGGTGGCGATTCCCAATAGCCGGGCGGCCACAGCGATGGCGCAGGCGCCGGTGCCGCAGGCCATGGTTTCCCCGGAACCTCGCTCCCAAACCCGGGCGGTTAGCTGTCCCGGACCACTACGGTTCACCACTTCGAAGTTTACCCGGCGGGGAAACATTGGATGGTGTTCTACCTGGGGGCCGATGGTATGGAGCGGGAATTCGGCCACCGGTTCGTCCAGGAATGTCACGGCATGGGGGTTACCCATGGAGATGAAGGTCAGCGGCAGATGCCGGCCGCCCATCTCGAATGGGTAATCCAACACCGGCCCTTCCGGGTATCCCTTGGCTGGATCAAGTTCTACCGGCAGGTCTTGCGGCATCAAGCCGGGCTTACCCATGGCCACCCTGGCGCCGGTGACCTTGCCATCTTCGTACCGGGGCACGACGGTCCGGACTCCGGCCAGCGTCTCCACCGTCAGTCCGTCCTGGGGAGGTTGAACGATACCCCTTTCAATGGCGTACTTGGTGAAGCAACGGATACCGTTGCCGCACATCTCGCCCTCGGAGCCGTCGGCGTTGAACATGCGCATCTTGAGGTCGGCGATGTCGGATTCCATGATAAGTATTATCCCGTCGCCGCCCACGCCATAGTGGCGGTGGCTCATCGACCGTGACAGGCGAGGCCAGTCTTCTTTCAGCGCACGGGCATCGATGTAGATATAGTCGTTTCCCGCTCCGTGCATCTTGGTGAATTTCATGGGCCAGGCTCCTGGACGGCACTACTGGCGGGATTTCCGCCATTGTATCATAGGGGAATACGGCCTCTAGGCAGGGGGTAGCCCGCTGGGGTGGCCGCCTGCCAGGAATCCCTTTACCTCGGCGGCAGCCCGATCTTCCAGATCAGGGGCAGCAGCGTCCAGCCAGGTGATTCGCGGGTCTCCCAGCTTGAACCAGGTGTACTGGCGGCGGACCAGGCGATGGGTGCGAAACTTGGTGCGTTGCACCGCCTCGGATAGGGAGATGTCTCCCGCCAGGTACTGTCCCATCTCTACGTAGCCCGGGCTGGCCAGCGGCCCCTGCCCCATGGTCAATCCCATGGCCGCCAGACCCCTGACCTCATCTTCCAGCCCATCTGCGATCATCCGGTCCACGCGATCGTCTATGCGCCGGTATAGCTCCGCCCGGTCCATGGTCAATCCCAAAACACATGTGGCGGTCATAGGCCCGGAGCGGCGCACGAAATCAGAGGGAGGCCGTCCGGTGGTGTGGTGCACTTCCAGGGCCCGGATCACCCTCCGGGCGTTGCGAGGGTCCAGTTCTGCCGCCCGCTGGGGGTCTATACGGTGCAACTCCTGGTGCAGCGCCAGTGCCCCGTCTTGCTCCAACTCAACCAGCTTGGCATGTCTAAAATCCGGGTCGGGCGGTACCTCAGGGACATCCCAGCCCTCCAGCAGCGCCCAGATATACTGGCCCGTGCCTCCCACCACCATGGGCAGACGGCCCCGACCCCTGATCTCAGCGATAGCACCAACCGCCAGAGGCAGAAAGGACCCAAGGCCAAAGCTCCGATCAGGGTCCAAGAGGTCAACGAAGTCCACGAGGTGATGAGGGGCCTTGCGGCGCTCGACGGCCGTAGGTTTGGCCGTGCCGATGTCCATGTGCCGGTAGACCTGGCGGCTATCGGCGTTGACGATCTCGCCTTGGAAACGCTGGGCCAGGGCCACCGCAAGCCCGGTCTTACCCACGCCGGTGGGGCCAACGATGAAGAGGACGGGTGCCGGCTCAGCAAGCAACTCGCGTTATCGACTACCCGCGAGCCTTGGCGCCGGCGATACCCTTCGCAATCTCCAGGAACTGGCCGGCTTGCAGGCTGGCCCCGCCGACCAGAGCGCCGTGGATACAACTCTGTTGGGCGAAGCTGTCCACGTTGCCGGGGTTGACGCTGCCGCCG
>JADFJS010000177.1 GCA_022566155.1 Chloroflexota bacterium | reverse complement strand
ACGAGCAACGGCAGGACAACGTCATAAAAGTGGTGATGAATCTTAACGAATAGCGCCCCTGGGGGGGCCTCAGGCCCATTAGAGTGACTCAGGATAATGCCCAGGATAATAAATGTGGATCCCGCCTTTGAGATAAAGATGGTCCGGGACAATCTCTCCTTTGCGGTCTCCCTCTCGCGGTCCAGCAGCAAAGGGTTGATCACCTCGTCCCACCTGTTGAGCGAGGACGATTCGGTCAACGCCACCCCGGCCACGATCCGAAGCATCGGCGGTGAGTTGGTGGCCAGCCCAACGCCACGGCCCACCAGGCAGGACCTGGTGCGCCGTATGACCAACCAGGTACGCGCCTCCTTCGTGTTCTCGGTGATTCAGACCCAGCACACCCTTGAGCAGGTCTACAAGAACTCTCCGCTGGAGGAAGCAGACCCGGACCTCAGGGCGGCCCGCTGCACCATGTACCTTCTCAACGCCAGCCTGCGGCGGGGGATGCTGAATCCGGTGTGGATCTGCCCTCCCGAATACCGGCGCAAGTTCCAAGCCCGGCCAATATCCTTCGATCTGGACACCACGGAACTGGACGGAAAACCGGTGGTGTGGGAGCAATTCGGTGGGTTGGACAAGTACCTGGCGCTACTGGATTACTGCGCCGCCTGGGTTCAACCCTGGTCGTCGACACCGGCCGGGGAAGCCCATGCAGGCGCCAGCGGAGCCACCCCGGCGGCCTACCCGGTCTTGGCCCCAACAACTACCTTTGCCGAAGCTCCCGATCCGGTGGCCGGATTCGTCAGAAACAAGTGCTTCTTGGGTCCCGAGGCCCAATGCGCGGCCAACGCCCTGTTCAAAGCCTACAAAGATTGGTGTTGGGAAACAGGACGGCAAGCCATGGCCCAGCGCAGCTTCGGCATGGGGCTTACCAAGATGGGGTTCCAGCGTCGAAGGCGGGGGCAGGGCTACCACTGGTGGCAGGGCATCCGGCTAGCCGATTCAGTCTAGCGACGGGATCAAACCGGTGGGGCCTCTAGCCCGCTTGACCGTCTATCCACCGGACCCCGGCGAATCCTCCTCCGCCCTTCAACATCCCGGCTGCCCTAGATTCCCGCAACAGGATCTTCTCGTCCTGATCTTAGTCAGGTTATTCAAGATAAGAAATCTGACTTTCCGCCAGAGGGGCATTGGCCGGCGCAGGTTGGCCAGCGGGGTGAATGGGTGGTGGTGGCTGTCCATGTCTAGCTATTGTTCCAATCCACGATTTGGCTGGGCCCAATCATCCCAGACTAGGCAAAGACAGCCAGGGGATTCAATGAGCGGGGCGTGTCGTAGACATCCAACTGCTCTCGCCGCTTGAGGTAGTTGACCACCCAGTAGGTCAGCGGGGTAGCCAGGGCTTCATAGGCTATCTTCGCCCACCACTGGATCAGGGCGATGCGAAAGAGCTGCTCCGCGCCCAGGACCCCGCTGAGGCCGAAGGCGATGAATATAAACACGAAAGAGTCAAACCCTTGGCCCACCACCGTTGAGCTTATGGTGCGCAGCCAGAGGAAACGGCCCTGGGTGACGCCTTTGAGCCAGGCGAGAACCATCGAGTTGGAGAATTCACCCACCAGGTAAGCAACAAAGGAACCCAGCAGCACCCAGCGCACCTGCCCCAAGATGGTGTCGTAGGCTTCCTGATCGGCCCAGAACACCTCGGCCGGCATAAGCCCGGCCACCCACAGGAACAGGACCAACAGAGCATTGCAGCCGAACCCCAACCAGATCACGCTCCGGGCGACCCGGAAACCGTATACCTCGGTCAGCACGTCCCCAAAGATGTAGCTGATGGGAAAGATGGCGATGGCGGCCGGGAGAAACACCAGGTCGCTTCCCAGGAAAGAGAAAGGCAGGGTTACGATGTGGATAAGCTTGACGGCGGTGATGTTGGAGGCCAACAACACCGTTATGAACAGGGCCACCACAACCACGAAAGCGCCGGAAAATCTCATCGGCCGGCTCCGGGGGCGTCATAGCTGACGGAGACTGCGGTGTGGATACCGCCCCTGACCCGGTAATCCAAGGTCACTTTCATGCTGCGGGGATCACACAGGGCCACCAAGTCCTTGAGGATGCGGTTGGCGGCATGTTCCTGAACCATCCCCACATCGCGGAAGGACATCAGGTAGTACTTG
>JADFJS010000176.1 GCA_022566155.1 Chloroflexota bacterium | reverse complement strand
GCCATGAGATTGGCTAACCCGAGGATGAACTCGCACTTGACCGCGTTCTTGGTCACAACCTGGTGGCCCGAGTGGAGGTACTGGTTGGTGCTCATGGACATGCCGTTGCAAAGGTCCACGTCGCCCAGCAGGAAGACGCGCTCCCAGGGCACCAGTACGTCGTCGAAGAAGACGATGGCGTCCATCTCCTCAAAGCGGGAGCCCAGGGGATGGTCGAAGTGGGAGCGGGACAGGTCGTATGTCTCCCGGCACAGGAACCTGAGGCCGGGAGTGTGGCAGGGGATGGCGAAGGCGAAGGACGTGTATTGGGGCGCGCCGCCGGGCAGACGATGGGACCTGGCGGGGTAAACCGCGATCTCGTCGGACAGTGGTCCCAGGGTAGCCAGCACACGCGCACCCCGGACCACGATCCCCGCGTCGGTCTCCCGCACCACCGTCAGGGCCACATCCGTCTTGTCCTCCAGCGGCGTGGCCATGGGGGAGCGGTTGCGCTGCAGGTTGACCAATGTGTGGGTCAGCACCAGGTCGTTTTCCCGTATGTATTCGTAGTATTGCTGGATATTTTTCTTGAATTCCGGACGGTTCTGGGCGAAATAGTCTCCGGCGGCGGCCATGGCCATGACGCTGACGTTTAGGAAATCCGGCGTGCGGCCCATCATCCCGCAGGTCTTCCTCGCCCAGTGAGCCATCATCGTATGCCGATGCTCCAGGTCTTCGGTGGTCCGAGGCGTGAGGAAAGACATACCAACCCGTTCGCCGCTGGTCGGCGACACATAGGTCATCTCATCCCGTAGAGCCGGGTCGTGTTGCAGGTCCAACAGGCTTGCCAGCGTCTTGACCCCGTTGCGCAGGGCAGGGTGGGTGGTTACGTCCTCCACCCGCTCACCGGCGATCACTACTTCCGGTGGGCGCTCCCGCAGCCCGCTTATGTACTGCGCTCCGGTACGTGCGGCCATGTTGGTCCCTCCAATTGAAACTTCGATTAGACCTTAATGAAACTCCGATGAAGCTCCGGCGAATCCCCGAAACTTCATGCACGTATTCTGCTCCGCCTAACGGCCAAATAAAAGGCCTCGGCTGGAACACTGTATCGTAAACCGGTTAACAACGGCCCGCCGCAGGCGGATGCGGCATTCGCCTTCCCGCATTCGTCTTTCCAGCGCGGGGTAGGGGCGACGCATGCGTCGCCCCTACGTTTCGCTTGCCGTGCCATGAAATTTCACGTTTTTATGCTGCCCACAATCGGCCGGAAGCACGAGCTGGAGCAAGGCATGGCCGGCCAGAGGGACGACCTCTACCAGCGTATGCTTGGCGAGATCGGCGAGCAAGCCCGATTCGCCGGCGAGCTGGGCTACTATGGTATCGGATTCACCGAGCACCACTTCCATGTCGAGGGCTTCGAGCTTTCCACCAACCCGATCCTGCTGGACGTCTACGTGGGCCTGCGCACCGAGCGCATCAAGGTGGGCCAGTTGGCCCTGGTGCTGCCAGCCCACAATCCGCTTCAGGTGGCCGAAGATGTAGCGATACTGGACCATATGACCGGAGGCCGTGCCTACGTGGGCTTTGCTCGTGGATACCAGGACCGGTGGGTGAATACCCTGGCGCAAGCAGCGGGAGTGGGCGCCACCAGCTCCGATAAATCGGAGCGGGAACTCCCCCTCGGCGAGGGTATAGCCATGGGAGGCACCCTGTGCTTGGCGGACACGCCGGAGCAGGCCCAAGAGATGCGAGAGCAGTTCGACTGGCTCTTCGAATCCTGGTTTGTGCCCTTCGGCTTTCCGCCGGGTCTGGTCTTCCAGGGTACCCCGGAGCAGGTGACCAAGCAGATCGACGAGATGCAACAGGCCCTGGGATTTCAAGAGCTGTTCCTGTGGGTTTGTAGGGGCCTTTTCGACCACCAGGTCATGATGCGCCAACTCGAGCTATTCGCCAACAAGGTGACGCCGCACTTCGGGTCCGAGCAAGGCTGAGACCAGAAATGCACCGGGAACCAAATCCAATCAGGGAAACCGGAACGGGTTTGCGCTCCCTGGGAGGGCCCTTTTCACCAACCCCGGCCGGCCGGGTCACCCTCTCCCCAAAAGAACTCTGCACTAACTGTATAATGGCTCGCTTCTACGGCTTGTCCTTGTTTCCGGGGCGCGGGTATAATCCGATTGCGATACTCAA
>JADFJS010000095.1 GCA_022566155.1 Chloroflexota bacterium | reverse complement strand
AAGGGCGTCCGCCTGAGGCGGACGCCCTTCTTATTTTGGGACATCGTGTAGCGCCATCACCCCTTCGCATACGCCAGAAGCACTGGCACCCGGCCGCTGGGACCCAAAACCCACCGCAACCGGTACCCAGAAGGCATTGCAAACTATCGAGCCACAGGCCAGCATATATCTAGAGGGCGCAGAGACAAGAGGTCAGACCTCCTGGTGATGGGCTCGACCCTGTGGAACGTAGGAGGTGTGCGTGAGTGGGGTGTGGCGGAAGACAGCGTTCCTAGTGGCTGTGGCCACCATGATCATCGTCCTGGCAGGCACTCTGGGCGCCGGTCCCAGACAGGACGGAGGTCCTTCACTGCCATTCCTGCCGGAGTTTTACTCCGGCCAGGTGTTGGTTCAGGGAGCTCCGGCACCGGCCGGCAGCGAGTTGTTCGCCTGCATAGACGACTGCGAAAGCTTCTATCGCAGCGCCTCCGTGGAGGTAACGGAGAGTGGCAGCTATGCCATGCTAGGGGTGACTCCAGAAGACGATCAACTGTTAAATCGCACGGTTTATTTTTATCTGACCAACGATTTCGGGCGCATTCAAGCCCTTGAAACCAGTACGTTTACAGGGGGCACTACCAGTATCTGTGCGGACAGGGCAGGTAACTGCCTGATATTGAACTTGAGCTTCGCCGACCCCATCCCGCAGCCGATTCCCACCCCCACGGTCACACCCACAGCTTCGTTGCCGGTACCCGGAGACCCTGGTGTGACAGTCATACCCAAGCTGGCCTTGGCGATTGGGGGAGCAGCGGCGGCCGCCGGAATATTCATATTGCTGCTGGTGCGCCGCCGGGTTCAGTAGGCGGGATCGTTGGATGAGGAGTCAGGCAGCACGAGCCTGAGACGCCAGCACCACCACCCTCATATCTTCCGGCAGATTGGAAGCCGTCACCGACAAACGAGGTTGTGCTTGAACCTCGCTAAGACCCATGCGCCGCAGAAACACATCCACATCCTGGAGAGGAACATCCACTCCCGGAATATTGTAGTGCATGGGAATCACTATCTTGGGGTCCAGGTCCTGCAGCACCCGCAAGACCTGGTCGATCTCCAGGGTGCATCCGCCACCGCTAGGCACTAATAATACGTCCACAGGCGATAGCTCATCAATCTGTACCGGTGACAGCGGCGCCGATATGTCCCCCAGATGGCAGATATTAACTCTGTCGATCTCGATCGCGTAGGCCACACTTCGCTGCTCCCATGGGGTCTCGGGCAACTGTGGCGTCATCACACCACGCACGGAGATACCCCGATACTCGTATTCGCCCGGAGCAGAAAACACTCGCGGATCACCCGTTACTTCCTCTGAGTTGCTGTGGTTGGGGTGGCTGTTGCTGACCGTCACCACTGTTGCCGGACGCGTATCCGGCCTCAATCCCAGGGACAGAGGAAACGGATCGGTCAATACAACAACATCATCGGACCGGAGCCGGAAGCATGCGTGGCCCAGCCAGGTTATGTCCACTGCCATTGTCCCTGCTGGGCGGATATGCAGCCATGCTCCACGTCTAGAGTAACCGGGCACCCACAATGTTCCACATGGCGCCCTGAGCGCCAAAAGCGAAACATGAAAAGCTGGGGATAAGTCTTGTGAAACCAGGCCCAGTGTACGTTGGCGGCACGGCCAAATGACTCAAACTTGACGCGATTTAATCGAGATGGTTTGGGTGGCATTCATCCCCTGAAAAGCTCATGGTATTTTAGGCTTGCCTTTGAGTATAGTATAATAATGGCACCCTCAATGGGTCAACACTTGAAGCTAAATACCTGACAGTGCCGCTCGCCAGCTATCACGTCAAGTCCACAGTGCCAAGTGCATAGTTCAAGGGTATTCGACCGGGATATTCGGGGAGCCGATGTTATCAGAACGCGCCGGAACCGTATTAAACATACTGATCGATCAGTATGTGAATACTGCCGCTCCGGTGGCTTCGGAAGATATCGCCCGCCGGTCTGCCACCAAAGTAAGCCCGGCTACTGTCCGCAGCGCCATGTCCCAGCTAGCTGAGGAGGGGTATATATCCCGTCCCCACGTGTCCGCCGGCGGAATCCCTTCCGACATGGGCTACCGCTTCTACGTAGAATCGCTTAAAGAAGTCCCACCGTTGCCACCTTCGGTCCGCCAGACGATCGGTGACCGCTTCCATCAAGCCGACATCGACGGAGATGCCTGGAGTCAACAGTGTGCTTCCATCCTCTCCCGAATCACAGCCAATCTGGCCATCGTAACCGTACCCAGAGCAAGTTCGCCACGCCTCAAACACATTCAGTTGGTGTATCTGCAAGAGGCCCTGGTCCTCCTTATCATTGTGCTACAGGAGACCCGTCTACTCCGGAGGCTCCTACCGTTGGAAGAAGGCCTGGCCCAGGACCTTCTCAACCAGACCTCCAACACGCTCAACGAACGTTTAGGAGGCTTGAGCTACCCTGAGATAGAGGCCAGCAAGCTTCTCTTCACACCCCTGGAGGAGCGATTCAAACGGGACACAGTAGTCATGATGCGTGAGGCCGCATACGCCGGCGCCCAGGAACACCACGTGGAAGGAATTCGGTTGCTGCTGGATCAGCCCGAGTTCTCCCAGACCAGCCGAGCCAAAGAGGTGGTCGAGCTGCTGGATGAGCGAGTGTTGCTGGAAAGCGTGCTCTCGGAGGCTCCCCAACAGGAAGACCTGGCGATATATATCGGTGATGAAAACCCGGAGGATGTATTACGCCCCTTCGGAGTGGTCGTTGGCCAATACGGGATGGCAGACAGCCTGGGCGGCACCATATGCGTGATTGGGCCCACCCGAATGGGCTACGCGAAGGTGATGAGCGCCGTACGATACCTGTCTTCCTTCATGAGCCAATTGATCGCAGGAGCCCACGGCGGTACTCTCCCAAGCAAAGGGCGGTTCACCCCTTGAGTAACCAAATAGGGAGTAACCAAACAAGTATTCGATCAGATCTCGTATTATCGGGGCTCACACCGAGTCCCAGCACCCGGCGACTGCCGGCAGGAAGGCCGCAGGTTACTACTCGCGATGACGGTAAGTAACGAAGCAATAGCGGAATTGTTCGAGAACATGGGCACCCTTCTGGAGATGAAGGGTGACACCGTGTTCAAGATTCGCGCCTACCAGAGGGCAGCCCGCACCATCGGCCAGCTATCTTTCCCGCTGGAGCAGGCGGTCCAGGATGGCATGGACCTGAAAAAGATCCCGGGTGTCGGGCGCGCCATCAGCGACAAGATCAAGGAACTGCTTCAAACCGGCCAGGTATCAGCCCATCAACGGCTATTGTCGGAGTTGCCCGAGGGCGTGCTAACCTTGATGGACATCCCGGGCATCGGTCCAAAAACAGCCATGCTCATCGCCAAAGATCTGGGCGTCAGCACCATACAAGGGGTGGAGCAGGCCGCACGCGACGGCAGTATGGCCGCCCTGCCCAAATTGGGTGAAAAAGCGGCGGAGAACATACTCCGCCACATCCAAACCCTCGGGTCCAAGGACCGCAGGACCCCCATCGGCCAGGCCCTGCCTCTGGCCGAAGAGATAATCGCCGCCCTGCGCAGCCGGTGTTCCACCATCGGCGATCTGTTCCCCGCCGGCAGTCTTCGCCGCTGGGAAGAGACCATCGGTGATATAGACCTGGTCGGCACCTCGTCCCAGCCCGAGGAGGCTGCCGAGGCACTGGTATCCCTTCCGATGGTGCAGCAGGTATTGGTCCATGGCCCCAAGAAGACCAGCGTGGTGGTGGAGCCGGGGATACAAGTGGACATCCGTTTGTGCGAACCCGAGTCCTTCGGCGCGCTCCTTCAGTACTTCACCGGCAGCCAGCAACACAACATCAGATTACGGGACTACGCTAACCGCAGGGGTCTGTCGCTGAACGAATACGGCATCACGGACCTGAAGACAGATGCCGTGGATCATTTCGCCGACGAGGCCGCTTTCTATCAACGCCTGGGCTTGCCCTACATCCCGCCCGAATTGAGGACGGGCACCTGGGAACTGGAAGCCGCTCAGAATGACGATCTGCCCGATCTGGTTCAAGCGGGCGACTTGAAGGGAGACCTGCACCTCCATAGCGAGTGGAGCGACGGAAGCGACCCGATGGAAAAAATGGTGGAAGCGGCGATGGACCAGGGTTATGAGTACATGGCCCTCACCGACCACTCTTCCGGGCGCGGTATCGCCAACGGCCTGTCACCTCAAAGGCTGGCGGATCAGATCGGGCTGCTGCATGCCCTGCAGGATCGATACCCCATCTCCATCCTCTGCGGATCAGAAGTGGATATTCGGGCCGACGGCACCCTGGACTATTCCGACGAATTGCTGGGTCAATTGGACGTGGTTGTCGCGTCGGTCCACTCGGCCATGGGTCAGGACAGCGACACCATGACGCGGCGCATCATCAAGGCCATGGAACATCCTGCAGTGACGATAATCGGCCATCTTACGACCCGGCTGCTGGGACAGAGAGAACCCGTGCAGCTAGACCTGGAAGCGATACTACAGGCGGCACGGGCCACCGGCACTGCTCTGGAGATAAACGCCTCACCGGAACGCCTGGACCTGAAAGACACCCATGCCCATCGGGCGCGCGAGCTGGGTGTTCCTCTGGTTATAAGCACCGATTCCCACCATCATGCCCACTTGGGAAAGCGCCGATTTGGAGTGGCGGTGGCCCGCCGCGCCTGGTGCGAACCGGCGCACGTCCTGAACACCTTACCCCGTGACCAGTTCCTGAGGTTTATCCGCACGCCCAAGCCAGCCCGTCTCGAGGTATTCGACGCCAGGCTCAAACAGGGTAGTGCCCTATGACCACGGATTTCGGCATGAATCAGGAACCTGAAGCAGACCTGGCGCAAAGAGACCCAGAAGCACTGCTACACCTAAAGAGGGCCGTCAAAGGTGGCACACCCTGGTACCGCGCTTTGCTGGAGGCTATCGGCCTGTGGACCCTGCCCCAGGAAGTCTTCCAAGACCGGACCTATCGGTATCTGATACAAGGAGAGGCCTTCGACTGGCTGCTGCTGGCCGAGCGCCTGTGCTTGGAACTGGACGGCGCAATACCTTCGGAGGAAAAGGAACGGCTATTGTTCTCCGGAAAGCTGCCGGACGACGTGGACCCTGAGCAATTCAAAGACCTGCTCGGCGCCAGCAAGTACCGTGGTTACCTCAATTACTGGTACGGAGTGGTCGTAGAGGAAGCCTTGCAACTGGCGGTGGAGGAGGAGGTCCGCAAAAGGCACCTGGCCCGCTGCTACGCCGACACTGAAGACCTGGTGGAGGATGCCTTCAACCACCTGTACGACAAAACCCGCGCCGCGCTGTTGGACGATTTCCGCATATTCGCGCACATTCACAAGCGCCGGGCCTTGTCCCTCTCGGACATCAAGGAGTTCACATACTGGCTGCACAAACGCCGCCTGAACATATGGGACCCCGCCCGGGTGGCCAGCGACACCCGAAAAGGAACAGATCGCCTGCGGAAGCTAGAGGACATACAGGCGCCGGCTCCACAGCCGGTTCCGGAATAACCTAAATCCCACCAACCCTCGGGCCGGATTCGAGCTAATGCCAGGCTGATCCGGCAACACCCCATTGATAACCCGGGTCCTGACCCTTCTCGTGGACCTGGTACTCAGTCTACTTAATTTCGATAGTTTTCCTCTGAAATCCACTTCTATTCTAACTTTCCCCCGTCGAGAGGGAGAGGACAAATCCCCTTTCCCCTCGAAGGGGCCTTGCCCCAAAACTGTCATTCTGAAGATTGAAGCGGCGAAGCATCTGGGGCGGGACTACCGCGAGTGAGCGTGAACCCACCACCCCAGCCCCCTCGCGGAGTTTATCCTGTGCTTGCCGAATGGATGGGGGTAATTGGCCGCATACATCATTGGTTTAACTGAGCACTACTCGCAGCAGAGCTCCATATCCAGAACACTAACCCCCCGCCTCAGGTATTCGCCATCACCCTATGGTCCGCCCCCCTCTCCTCCTCCTCAGTTCAGCCCTTTCTATGCCAACAGTGCTTTATCCACAAGCCACCTCGGGGTTTGCGTGAGCGATGACTATCGTGAATCTATTCCAATTCACATTCATCCCATTAAGTAGCAGAGGATACGCATAGGCTTCCGGTGGCCGGATACGCAAAGAACTGGCGCCGGTAAGCGAGATGAGGAAGGGATTGCCCAATGACACGCTACCGCTAAATTTGTCTGCTCTTCACTTGGCCTTGGCCGTCTCTGCCTTTCGTGAACCAGCCGCCGCGCACGGCGGCTGAGAATATTAGATCGCAGGAGGTGCATCACCGTGAACCGCCTTACAGCACTCAACAGAAAAACCTTCATACTTGTCCTGGGGGTCGTGGCCTTGGTCTTGGTGGCTTGCTCCAGTGCCACACCCACTTCCACGCCAACTTCCACTCCAACTTTATCGCCACCGGCTACACCAATACCCACCGCTGTGGCCACGCCTACCCCCATCCTTGCTTCCACTGTGGGGAACGGCCTGGTGGGAGGCGACCCAGAGTTCAACGCCGGGGTGATGCTGTGGCAGGGTTACTGGCTCTCCCGAGACCAATTTGGTCCCTTCGTCATGGCCTCGGGCATGGGCATCCCGTTCATGCCTCCCATGGAGATGGTTCAGGGCGCCATGCAAATGGTGGGTCAAAACACCAACGACCCCATAATGCTCCCGCAAAACATGATGCCGTTGCAGGCCATCTTCGCCTCGGGAAGCTCTTCTCTGTTAAACGACCCGAGAGACTTCGAGCCACTGGACTTTGAAGGGTTCCGCCTGGACGCCAGTACCTTCGATGAAACGATAGGGATACGGGGGCAGGCCGAAACCATGCTCAAGGAGACCCAGTGGGCCCACAATTTCGCTAGCGCCCACTTCGGACAGCCCGACGGCGACTTTGGGGCCCAACAGCGCTTCATTGGCATGATGGTCTCCATGTTGGCCCAGATGCAGGGCCAGTATGCCATGCAGAATCTGATGGGCGAAGATGGCCTCTACCATGACTCCGACGGAAATCTGGATTACACCGCCAACTGGGTAATGCTTCACGCGCTCTCCGACCTGTCTCTGCTCACCGGCCCCAATGGTGGCCGCTACTCCAATCCTGATTCCCATCCCATGTTTGAAAACGCAGCTTCCCAGCTTACCCAGGCCCTGGAAAGCCGGCAACCCGGGTCTCCTCAAGAGACAGCAGCCGCGATCCGGGCCCTAACCTACCGCGCCTGGACCAGCGAAGACGCCGGCTTGGGCCAGGCCGCGCTGGCGCAGGCCCGATCACTAGCCGACAAAAATCTCCTCACCTTTAGTTCCGATGACGTGGTGGACAAGGCGGCCGCCGTGGTGGGGCTGGTAGCGATAGCTTACTCCGCCCAGGACGGCCGATACCTGGAGGCGGCTCAAGCCATAATCAGCGATATGGCCAACGATTTCGATTCTGCCCACGGAGTCTTCCGCTCCAAAGACGTTTATAACGTGGACGACGTGGCCTGGATAATTGGTGCCCTGAACTTCATGATGCAAAAGGGCGGCGATACCGCCAGCGGCCCGGCGTCCCAAATGCTCGTGGCATTTTACGAGAGCACTATCGGCATGTCGGGAATACAGCTCTCCGCTCCACCAGGCAAGAATGGCGCTATGGCCAGCCCGTGGGAGATGGACCTGCCCAGCGTAATCTACTATCACCCGGTGGACACGCCGCCGCCGCCCATGTCGGGTAAGCTGCCGGTACCTGCCGAAGAGATCACCTGGGATGGTAGCCAATGGCAGGTGACCAGCGACCGGTTTGTGTCCGGCGGAGCAATGCACCTGGCCAACGAGCTCAACTGGCTGGGTCCCCTCCTGGGCTCCATACCCTTCCCGCCAAGGGCGCCCTAGGGTAAATCCCCCGGCTGGCTTCCCCTGAGGGCTGACCAAAAGGCCTCCATCCCAACAAAAGGGGACGGGGGCCTTTTGGCGCGTAGGCTTCAACGACGGCGAAGAGGTTTACTTCACAGGTAATTTGACGTATGGGCAATCGGGGACCATCGTAAGGACATGATTCACGGCAGCAACGCATAGACGATTGGCCCAGCCCGGTGTTATATTCTACGATACCCGTAACCCAACAGCCGATTCTTCCCAATCCGTAAGTTAGTTCGCCGTCCGGGGGACCTGACCATGACATCCAACGCCGCGGCCGAGATGCCCAGCGCCTATGCGCCCGCCGATGTAGAGAAGCGCGTCTACGCTAATTGGCTGGACAAGGGCTACTTTGCGCCCAAGATCGACAAGGACCAAACTCCCTATACCATAATCATGCCGCCGCCCAATGTGAACGGCGAATTGCACCTGGGGCACGCCCTGGAAAAGGCCATTGAGGACGCCCTCATCCGTTGGCGGCGCATGTCCGGTGTCCCCACCCTCTGGTTGCCGGGTAGCGACCATGCCGGCATCGCCACCCAGTACGCGGTAGAACAGCTATTGGCCGCCGAGGGCACAACACGGCATGAGGTGGGCCGGGAGCAGA